>NC_008260.1:2565000-2865000 GCF_000009365.1 Alcanivorax borkumensis SK2
CCCTACGCCGGCTGGAAGCCCTGCTGGCAGTCGCCGACAAGGAAAGTTCACTAATTATTACCGGCAACGGCGACGTGATTGAGCCGGAAAAAGATGGCTTGATCGCCATCGGCTCGGGTGGCCCCTTCGCCCAGTCCGCCGCGACTGCCCTGCTGGATAATACCGATCTGCCAGCCCGAGACATCGTCGCCAAGGCGCTCACTATTGCCGGCGATATCTGTATTTACACCAATCACAACCACACCTTCGAAGAGCTGGACGGTTAATCATGGCTTCCCTGACACCCAAAGACATTGTTTCCGAACTCAATCGCCACATCGTCGGTCAGGACGCGGCCAAGAGAGCCGTGGCTCTGGCGCTACGCACCCGTTGGCGTCGCATGCAACTGCCCGAAGAAATGCGTGCCGAAGTGGCGCCCAAAAACATTCTAATGATCGGCCCCACCGGGGTAGGTAAAACTGAAATCGCCCGCCGCTTGGCCAAACTGGCGGATGCCCCCTTCATCAAGGTAGAAGCCACCAAATTTACTGAGGTGGGCTACGTGGGCCGGGATGTGGAGTCCATTATCCGTGACCTGATGGAAGTAGCCATCAAGCTGTTGCGCGACAAGGAAATTGCCCGTGTCGGCAGCCAGGCCGATGACGCTGCGGAAGAGCGCATCCTCGACGCTCTGCTGCCTCCGGCTCGCACCGATGACAGCAGCGCCAACACCGACAACAGCACACGCCAGATCTTCCGCAAGAAGCTGCGCGAAGGCGAGCTGGACGACAAGGAAATCGACGTGGACGTGGCCAGCAACCCGGCCGGCATCGATATCATGGCGCCCCCAGGCATGGAAGAAATGACCAGCCAGCTGCAGCAGATGTTTTCCAAAATGGGCAACAACCAGCAGCGCAAGAGCCAGAAACTCAAAGTTCGCGAAGCCTATCGCCTGATTCGCGACGAAGAGGCCGCCCGCTTCGTCAACGAAGACGAACTAAAAGTGCAGGCCATCGACGCGGTGGAAAACAGCGGCATCGTCTTCATCGATGAAATCGACAAGGTGGCCAAACGCGGCGAAGGCGGCGGTACCGACGTCTCTCGCGAAGGGGTACAGCGCGACCTGCTACCCTTGATCGAAGGCTCCACTGTATCCACAAAATACGGCATGGTGAAAACAGATCACATTCTGTTTATCGCCTCCGGCGCCTTCCATCTGTCTCGCCCCAGCGACCTGATCCCCGAGCTGCAAGGCCGCTTGCCCATCCGCGTAGAGCTAAGCCCGCTGAGCCCGGACGATTTCCAGCGCATCCTCACCGAGCCAAAATGCTCACTCACCGAACAGTACAAGGCGCTACTGGAAACCGAGGGGCTGAATCTGGAGATCACCGACGATTGCATCCGCCGCATTGCGGAAGTGGCTTGGCAGGTCAACGAACGCACCGAGAACATCGGCGCGCGCCGCCTGCACACGGTGCTGGAAAAGCTGCTGGAAGAAATCAGCTTTGACGCCGACTCTCTCGCCACCCAGTATCACGACAAGCCGCTGGTACTGGACGCAGAGGCTGTCGACCGTTACCTGGGAGAGCTGGCCGATGACGAAGATCTGAGCCGGTATATTCTGTAACCGCAGCAGGCACCACGAATCATGTCGCACCCTTTTTAGCGTGCCAGTGTGATGCGTGGTGCCTGCCGGCGTCTCACTTTGCTATTATCCGTGCCGGAGGGAAAACCATGACCGCCGGCCAACAACTACAACACTATCTCGACCGTTTTTTTGCCCTGCGCCAGCATGGCGACGATGCCCTGTTTCTAACCCGACTGCGGCGCCTGCAGAATTGGCAGGCAGAGCGCCTCACGCGCACCCATGCCCACCTTCTCGATGACCCGGTAACCGCCGAGGGAGTCCGTTTCCTTTTAGAAGACGTCTACGGTGGCCGCGAACTACTGCCGGTGGCGCGGGAAGTCCACAGGGCCTTGCCCAAGGCGATGAAACTACTGCCCGACAAGGTCATGGCCACCTCCGCCGCGGCATTGGAAGCCGCCATTCTCACCCAGGAACTTGACGAGGCGGTCACCGACATCCTCGGCGACCAACTCGACCAGCCCATTGATGAAACCATCTACTTGGCTGGATTCCGCCAGCCGACCCACCATGACGACCGTCAGCGGCAGCTACAACTGGTAGCCGAACTGGGTCATCGGCTGGATCGCTATATCCGCTCGCGGATGCTCCACGCCACCTTCAGAATGGTCCGCAAACCGGCCCATGCGGCAGGCTTTGCGAACCTGTATGATTTCATGGATCGCAGTTTCCGAGTGATGAAACCCGTCCCCAGCGTGGGGCTGCTGCTTGAACAGCTGGCCGCCCGGGAAGAAGCCATTATGGGAAAGGTTTTCGCCTGTCACCCATCGCCTTTCGAGAATTGATATGTCCGACGATAACAAGGTCACACACTTCGGCTACCAACAAGTGCCATGGCAGGAAAAGCAACAGAAAGTGGCAGGCGTATTTCGCTCGGTGGCGGGCAAATACGATGTCATGAATGACCTGATCTCCATGGGTAGCCACCGCATTCTCAAGCGCATGACCATTGAGCTCGCGGGCATTCGTCCGGGCCACAAAGTGCTCGACCTTGCTGGCGGCACCGGCGATCTAGCGATCAAATTTTCCCGGCTGGTTGGCGAAACCGGCCAAGTGGTGCTGGCTGATATCAACGACGCGATGCTAGACGTGGGCCGCGACCGCCTGTTCGATGCTGGCTGCAGCCACAACACTCAAGTCACTCAGGTTAACGGCGAGTGCCTGCCGTTCGAAGACAACAGTTTCCACTGCATCACCATTGCCTTCGGCCTGCGCAACATCACCGATAAAGACGCCGCCCTGCGTTCCATGTTGCGGGTCCTGAAACCCGGCGGGCGCCTGCTGGTGCTGGAGTTTTCCACCCCCACCAATAAGCACCTAGCCAAAGCCTACGAGGCCTATTCCTTTGCTGTCTGGCCCAAACTGGGCAAGCTCATCGTCAACGACCCCGACAGCTACCAGTACCTAGCCGAATCCATTCGCATGCACCCAGACCAAGATACCCTACAGGGCATGATGGACAACGCTGGCTTTGCCCGCACCGAATACTTCAACATGATTGGCGGCATCGTGGCCCTGCACAGAGGATTCAAATTTTGAGCCTGAAAGACCAGTCACGCTCTCCCGGGCTGCTCTCTACCACCGCCCTGGCCACCGTGGAGCGAGCCATCAACACGGCCCTGCGATCTGACCCCGCCAGCGCAGAGCGCCTGGCCGTACACGCCGGCCGGCTTATTGCCATTGAGGCCACACTGCCCCCCGTGGCCATCTACGGGTTAATCGTGGAAGACGGCGTGGAGCTCTACCACCGCAGTGATGCCACCCCGGATGTGGCGGTGAAAGGCAGCCCCATGGATCTGGCCTCGCTACTGCTCAACTGGAAAACCCGCCCCGGCGTTATTGGCGGCCCCGTGAATATCAATGGCAACCGTGATTTCCTACAGGAGCTGCAGCAGATTGCCAACGATCTGCAGATCGATTGGGGCGCCATCCTGGAGCCGATTACCGGATCAGAATTGGCACAGCAATTGGATTACAGTGCTCGGCGCCTGTTCGGCTGGGCCAAACAAGCGGCCTCCCGTCTGACCGAGCAGCTAGGCGATTATGTCGGCAACGAATCCGGGCTTACCCCCCGTCGCCGTGACGTTTACGAATTCGGCCAAGACGTGGATGAACTGCGTATGGATGTGGACCGCCTGGACGCTCGCATTCAACGGTTAAGAAGCCGCTCGACTTCCTCATCACCCTCCTCGCCACAGGATTCCGGGAGCTCACCACACTAATGCCGCCGATTACCCGTATGCTGGTGGTGATCCATGTGATCTGCCGCTACCGGCTAATATCCTTGCTTCCCCCACACCCCACCAAGGGGTTATTGCTTATTCTCCAATATCTGGTGCCTGCTAGCTGGCTCGGCACCGGCCACCTAAGCGAAGGGGAGCGTCTACAGAAAGCCCTGGAGCAACTAGGCCCGATTTTCATCAAATTCGGCCAACTGCTGGCCACCCGGCAAGACATGCTGCCGCCGGAGTGGGTCGCCGCCCTTGCCCGTCTGCAAGATCAGGTTGCCCCATTCGACGGCGAGCAGGCCAGGGCCCTGGTGGAAGCCAGCCTGCACCAACCGCTGGATGAAGTATTCCGTGACTTTGATAGTACGCCTATAGCCGCAGCCTCGGTCGCGCAGGTACACGCCGCCACCCTGCACAACGGCCAGCAAGTGGTTGCCAAAGTGCTGCGCCCTACAATCCGCCCGGTGGTGGAAAGGGATCTGAAAGTCATGGCATTCGGTGCACGCTGGCTGGAACGCCTATGGCGTGATGCTCGCTATTTCCGCCCGGTCCGAGTGGTGCAGGACTACCGAGAGATCCTCCTTGGCGAGCTAGATCTGGCCGCCGAAGCGCGCAACAGCGAAACCATGCGCCGGCATTTTCTGTTCAGCCCACTGCTGCACATCCCGGCCATACATCTGGAACTGTCCAGCCCGACCGTAATCATCATGGATCGCATCCATGGTATTCCGGTGAATGATATCGAGCGCATTAAGGCCGCGGGTATCGACCCAAAAGTGCTGGCCGAACGGGGCGTGGAGATTTTCTTCGCCCAGGTATTCCGCTTCAATTTCTTCCACGCAGACATGCACCCGGGAAATATTTTCGTCAACCCGGAACATCCTGAATCGCCCCAGTACATGGCAATAGACGCTGCCATCGCTGGGCGCTTGTCCAAAGACGATTTGAACATCCTCGGGCGCATGGTGTTGGCGGTAATGCGCGAAGACTACAGCGCCCTAGTCGATGCGGTTATTCGCGCCGGCTGGAATACCGCCCCCATCGACCGCTCCCGGTTCGAACGGGCGGTAATCGACATCGTCGAGCCGGTTCGCTCTGCCCAGCTTGACCAGCTGGAATTCGCGCCCCTAGTAATGAAGCTGTTTGATATGGCGCGTACCTACCATATCGAAATGCCGGTGCAGTACATCCTTCTGATGAAAACCTTGGTGCATATCGAAGGGCTGGGGCGCAGCATCTACCCGCAGCTGGATATCTGGAGCACCGGGCGCCCACTGCTGGAAGCGTGGATGCTGGCCGAGTACGGCCCCAGCGCCACCCTGAAGAAACTACAAAACCGCCTACCGGAATGGTCCGCTCAACTTCCAGACATGCCCGACCTGCTGCGCGACGGGCTGGAAAGCCTGCGAAACCTGCCCTACCAGCAAGATCGCCAGGAAGCCCGTTTCGAGCAGCAGCTAGTGCGTCACCGTCAAAAGCTGTTTGCCGGCCTCGTCGCGCTGGGCTGTGCCGGCGCGGCCCTATGGCTGGCCAACCCCTACAGCTGGGCCTTGGGCGGTGCTGCGGCCATTCTGGGCAGCTGGAGCTGGCGCCGCTAGCAACAACACATCAGAAAAAAGAGCCTATGGCCCTTTTACGCACCCTGATAAACTCATCCCCCTGCCGGGTTGGGCAATAAGGAATACACTATGTCAGACATACTCAGTGAGCTGCATCAGGTTCTGGAGTCACGCAAGGGCGCCAATCCGGACAGCTCCTATGTGGCCAGCCTGTATGCCAAGGGCCTCAACAAAATCCTGGAAAAAGTCGGCGAAGAAGCGATAGAAACCATCCTTGCGGCCCGAGATGCGGAAGTCAGCGGCGAGCATCAGGCACTGATCAGCGAAACTGCCGATTTATGGTTCCACTCCCTGGTAATGTTGGCCAAACTGGGCGAACACCCAGACAAAGTCCTGGCAGAACTACAACGACGTTTTGGCCTGTCCGGCCATGATGAGAAAGCCGCACGCAGCGGTAAGCACTAACGTAGCTAACGCGGCCCTTAACTTTTTCGGAGAGAAATTCCATGTTTTCCGGTATCAGCATTTGGCAGCTATTGATTCTCCTGGCCATCGTGGTCCTGTTATTCGGCACGAAAAAACTACGCAACATCGGCGGTGATTTGGGCGGCGCGGTGAAAGGCTTCAAAAGCGCCATGAAAGATGGCGAAGACGAGCAGGACCATAAACGCTTGGCTGACGACGATCAGCCCCAGAATAAGCAAGACGCCGAGCAAAAAGCCGAACAGGAAAAGGACAAAGCCTGATAGCTGCCGCCCATTACCGGCGGCACAGCCTAGGCAAGATCCTGCCAAACCGAGGATACGATGTTCGATATCGGCTTTACCGAACTCACCCTGATTTTCATTATTGGCCTAGTGGTACTGGGGCCGGAGCGGCTCCCTACCGTCGCCCGAACCCTCGGTCACTGGATCGGCCGTGCCCGCTCCACGCTCAATCATCTAAAAAGCGAGCTGGAACGTGAAACCATCACCCAAGATATGCAAGAGCGTATGGAAAAACAGATGCGCCAGATGGGGCTGGATGAAGACAGCATCCGTGAGGCCAAAGACAGCCTACTGAGCCCGGAGCAGATCGCTCGCTCACGAACCCCTCGCGACAAGCCCCTATCGGCCGCGCTGAATAACGACGAAAGTCCCAGCGACAAAGATAGCGCCGATAAAAATAACCATGACCAGGATTCCCGCCGCCATGACTGATGCCAGCAATGACGCCGGCCAGCCGCTGATTGCCCATCTGTTGGAGCTGCGCAACCGCCTACTCAAGGCCATGGTGGTTATTTTTATCGTCTTCCTTTGCCTGTTCACGTTTTCCCGTGAACTCTATACCCTGGTGGCAAAACCACTAATGGACGCCATGCCATCCGGCACCAACATGATAGCCACTGGCGTGGCTTCGCCTTTTCTGGCCCCATTCAAGCTAACACTGTATTTAAGCGTGTTTGCTGCCATGCCGTTCTTATTGCATCAGGCTTGGGCTTTCGTGGCACCGGGCCTATACAAGCATGAAAAGAAATTGGCGATTCCCTTGTTAACCAGCAGCGTGCTGCTGTTCTACGGTGGCGCGGCCTTCGCCTATTTCGTGGTATTTCCGTTGATGTTTCAATTCTTCACGGCCATTGCTCCGGAAGGCGTGGCTGTGACCACCGACATCAGTAGCTATCTGGATTTTGTGCTGGCGTTATTTCTGGCGTTCGGGCTAGCCTTTGAACTACCCATCGCCATCGTACTGCTGGTGAGCACTGGCGCCACCACGGTGGAAAAGCTAAGCAAGGCTCGCGCCTATGTGGTGGTGGGCTGTTTCGTTATCGGCATGCTGCTGACACCACCGGATATCATCAGCCAGACACTGCTGGCGATCCCCATGTGGTTTCTTTTCGAGATGGGCCTGCTCGCAGCCCGAATGATAAAAAAACAAGCATCGGCCCCGCCAGAGTAAAGCCATCCAACACAGCGCGTGCTGGGTGCTGGGTGCTGGGTGCTGGGTGCTGGGTGCTGGTGCAGACCGTATTTAGCCCCCGCCTAGCCAACGTCACAAAAAACTCGAGGGTGTAAATCGGTCCTCAGAATGTGAGACGATAATGATGCTGGCTGGCCTGCGAGCATCTCGAAAACCCTCGCCATTCACTACGCGCAACACGTTTTTTTCAAACGCAAGACTAGAACCGATACCCTTTGTCGGGAGCGGGAAGAGGCACAAACAACTCCGGGGGAGATTCATCGTCTGATGGCGCCACCGGCTGTTCGACTTCCGCCACCTTAGCGGCACAATTATTATCCTGCATAAAATCCACCAACCGCTGCTGCACCGCCGGGTCACGAGAGCTTTCGGTATGGCCTCCACGCAGTTTTTGGAAGGTTTTGGGTTGCTGTGCGGCCGCATAAAGCCGCTCACCGTGAGCATAGGGAATCACGGGGTCGTCCACGCTATGCATCACCAACAAAGGCGTTGGCTTAATGCCGGCCACTCGTACTTCCGGGTCCAGTTCGCGATCAGGCATTGCAGGGACCACCATCCAACGTAATGGCCACAGCAGCCAACTACGTTTCATTACATCGCTGGTAATATCTCGGTAACTGGCAAACGCGGCTTCCAGGATCACACAGTCCGCCGCACCAGCGTTGCCTTTTTCACCCAAAACGCTAGCGACCATGGAAGCGCCCAGGCTCTGCCCGAACACGACCAACGGCGCACCCTCCGTGCGTTTGGCATGGCGTAGCCAATCCAGGCCCAACTGCACATCATCGAGCGCTTCCGGCAAACGCGGCTTGCCTTCCGACAACCCATAACCTCGGTAATCCAGCAAAAATACGTTATAGCCCTGCGCCGGCAGCCACTGCACGTTGGCCAAGTGAGTGCTGATATTCTGGGCATTACCGTGCAGGAAATAGACCGTGCCACGGGCTGGGGCATCATTGGCCGCCGGCAACCACCAGCCATGAATACGCATACCGCGCGGGTGTATCAGCACAATATCCTCGTACTCCAGCCCTTGGTTTTCTGGGTTCTGCACCCACGCAGACATGGGGTAGAAAAACAGCTTGCTACACCCTACCAGCAGCAGGCTCAGCAGAAGCGCTGTGCTTAATCGTAATACCATCGCCATTGGAGTTTGAACTCATCATCATAACCGCCCCTGCGGTTCTCACGCGCAAGAGAAGCGCGCAAGCCATGCTGGCGGGTCATTGCCCACTGCACCGCAAACTGGGAGGTGTATCGATATTCATCGTTGGTGAAATAGTGCCCCACTCCGCCTAACTGCCACTGCCAGTCGCCACGGTGATAAACAATACCCGTGTCTAGACCGGCCCCCGGGGTCAGGAAGGTGCCGAACTCGCTATTATTCTCCATTCGCACGCTGGTTAACAGATACGGCTGCCAGTTCCTCCACAGCCAGCTTCCGCCAGCACCTCCTTGCATATAGCGCACCAACCGGCGACGCCCCGCCCAAGTCCGCTCCAAACCTCCCTCTACATACCAGCTTAATGGCTTCATGAAGCGATTTCGTGGCGCTAGGGACCGAATACTGACCACATCCAGCTCTTCCAATTTGACCTGGCCAGACTCAGTGCTGCGCAGAGTCATATCCAACCCTTCGATCTGTGCGCCACGCAGGAAGCCGTATTGGTTGTCGAGCAAATCATGGTAGGTCAACCGGTAGGTCAGCTCACCAAAATCCAGCTCACCTTCACGTTGGCCACCGCTAACGCCCAACATCTGGGTGCCATGCCCCTTTTCCGGTGGCTCGGGGTGCTCGGTTTCGGGTACCGGCACTGCCGGCAGACTATTGATTAGAGTCAGCAGCGTAAACGAGCGTTTCGCCACCGCTGGCGTTCGCTGTTCCTTGCGGTGGGTAAGCCTGATGTAGCGATAAGCCACCGCCGCCATAATCGCTCGTGTTTCTGCAGGTTCAGCCAAAAAAGCTGACGACTTGGCCAGGCCGGGATCATCGGCCAGCGCTCTTGCCAGTTTTTGCTGGGAAGCATTGAGCTGCAGACGCAGATTATCCAGCTCAACGGACTTGGAAGGCCGATAATACCGGCGGCTAATGATCTCCCGCTCATCCAGCGCTCGCACTGTGTTGACAGGCACTTCGGCAAACCTCAACTCACTTAACAACCCGGAGCCCGGGCGTGCCACTTCCACCAGCTCAAGCAAACGAAATGAGCAATTCTCATCAAAGAAGTAGTAATCAAAATTGATCTCTTTGAGTTCCCAGAGATGATCGATCAGCCAGTCGATTTCAGACTGATCCAGATCCAGGGTGTATTCCCACATATCCCGGTTTTCCATGTGCGAATATTCCTGAATTTTCTGCACATAGGGCACCAGCGCAAAGCGACCCGGATAACCGCCCGCCAAACCGCGATAAATATAGAAAAAAGAGTTATCGGAGTCGGATGAAACCGCCCCGAAATTGACAGCCCATGACAACCAGACGGCACTGTCTTCGCCCTGATCCAGTCGCAGCAAGGTATGCCCAAACATGGATGAAGGGCTATTCAAATAAGCGGCAGGAAAAACCAACACCGCACGGTTAGCATGAATCGCATCCCGCCATTCATTGTAATCATCGCAGTGTGAAAACGGCGACTCATTCTGCCAACCCAGTTTTTCGGATAAGAAACGATAACGCGCAGGGAAACGGCATCGCGCAGGCGCCCCGGCTGGGCGAAGAGCCTGCTCAGTCGCTTCCAGCTCCGCTAGCGGATCTATCTTCCCTGAGTCAGCCAAAAAAAAGCGGTCGTCATCCACGTAACTCTGGTGCTTGTCACGCAGGGTAGCACCAGGATTGATATGCAATAACGCCTGCCAGCGGGGCATGTCTGCCAGCGTAGAAAAGGAAGAAGTTGCAGCAAACGCCGGCACAAACCAGCACAGCAGCACACAGAAAAGGCCAGTGCGCATCCGGATTCATCCGTCTAAATTAGCAAGCTGACAAGAATGTCAGAAAAGAAGGATCAGAAAAACGAAACCCCGCCAAAAGCGGGGTTCTGTCTCGGTCTTTTTGGCCGATTATGCCAAGTACTTGGACAGCGCTTGGTCTTGCTGCATCACCTCGGTAATGCTGGCCATGACTTCAGCAGCAGTCACGTCCTGGTTCGGGAAAATTGCCGCGAAGTTGTCATGCATCAACGCATTAAAACGTGCACGATCTTCAGTCTGAATACCCATAGAAACAGACAGCGCGGTCAGGGCTTCGCCTTCACCGGTAGCCATGTCCTGAGCCACTTCTTCCATCACGCCAGTCATACCCAGCAGGCTCTGGCCACTATAGGTCAGAGAGCCATTGGTATCACAACCGTTAGTACCAGAAGTCATGCCGAAGGTAGCATTACCCGATGTACCATTCACAGTAGTAGCGAGAAAGTGTACTGGCATGCCGGATTTGCCTTCAAACAGCATGTTGCCCCAACCACAGCCCGGACCACCCGGTGCAACAGCCATGGCAGATGTTGAAGCGCCCAGCAGCGCAGCAGCGATAAGTGTTTTTTTCATCCTGAATTCCTCCAAGTTTTTATGTGTCTTCCTTGGGGATGCGGCGATCATGCTGACCGGCCACAACGACCGTCGACACTATGCCGACAACGCGTTCCCCGTTACCATTTTGAGGCAACTCAATTCATCATAAACAAGGGAGACGGCTTTGCAACAAGCGGATCCATAATAAATCACATCTCAAGCATAAAGGTAACAGGGCCATCATTAACCAAAGAAACCTGCATCTCAGCGGCAAAAACCCCTGTGGCCACAGGCAGACCATGAGCCTTCAATTGTGCTACACAGTGCTCGTATAATGGCCTTGCCAAAACGGGATCTGCCGCACTACTAAAACTCGGCCTACGCCCCTTTCGAGTATCCGCAACGAGAGTAAACTGAGAAATAGCCAGTAACGCCCCACCCGCATCGCGCACATCCCAATTCATTTTCCCTCGCTCGTCCGCAAAAACTCTATAGCCAATGATGCGTTCAACCATCCTGTCCACTAAAGCGGTGTCATCGTGCTTTTCTATACCAATGAACAATAACAAACCATTATCAATCGCCCCCACGGTTCTACCGCTCACATCCACATGGGCTTCACTAACTCGCTGCATTAATACTTTCACTGCTTCGCCCTCCGATCCAGTCGGGTTACCGCGTTAACCAGAGCCTGCGCCACCCCCGGATCCATGGAAGAGTGTCCACCCCTGTCAACCCAATTAAGCTCGCTATTGGGCAACACTTGATGCAATGCTAGTGCTTGCTCCGGCGGACAGACGAAATCCCTGCGCCCATGCACAATTTCCACCGGCACCTGGCTCCCTGCACAGACCTCTAACAAGGGGCGCTCAATAAAACCGCCGGCAAGAAAATAATGGGTTTCTTGCCTCGCCATGCACAGCTCGCCATCACTACCCGCCCCAGGCGGCTGGGTGGGCATCAGGGCTAGTGTCGATTCCCAGTTACACCATGCCCGCGCATAGCGATGCGCATCATCCCCCTGTAGTCCCTGATAATAACGTTCAAGCAAATGGCCACTGCCGGGAGGCGCTTGCTGCTCCAGCGCTTGCCAGGCTTCCGGGAACAAACGCGCAGCACCTTTGCTAGTGTAGAGCCAGTCTAAGTCCCGCTCTCGACAAAGAAAAATACCCCGCAGCACCATTGCCGTAATGTACTGCGGGAACGCCGCCAAATACGCAAGTGCCAGTGTTGCTCCCCAGGAGCCACCAAACACCATCCAACGCTCAATATGTAACGCTTGGCGAATCTTTTCGAGATCCAATAGCAAATGGCTCAAGGTATTATTATCGATAGAACCCAGCGGCCGGCTTTGACCGGAACCACGCTGATCAAACAGAATCATGCGAAATTTTTGCGGATCAAAAAAACGCCGCAACGCTGGGGAGCAACCGCCACCAGGCCCACCATGCAGCACGACAACCGGGCTGCCCTGTGGATTGCCGCTTTCCTCCACATACAGTTGATGCCCCTCGCCTACGGGAAGATAAAACTGCCGGTTAGCATCCAAATAAGGGAATAACGCCATGATGGAAGTTCTGAGAAAAAGAAGGGGTTTAGCATACCTGTTGCTAGTACTGCTGCAAGGTCTGCTGGCCGCCTGTGACAACGCTCTACCAGAGCAGGCCATCAGCAAAGCACTGGCAGAGATAAAAAAGGGCATTGAAGAAGGCGACACCAGCACAATAATGGGCCTAGTGGCCGATAACATTACCGTGGAGCGACGCGGGCGAACGCTGAGCCGCAAGGAAATTCAACGCACCCTAGTCGATTTTTTTCCGCTACCCAAACCGCAACATCTCATTCACACGCATCAATATTGCACTGGACCTGGTGACACAGGAGCAAGCACGCGTACAATTTACCGTGCTGCCCTGGGGTGGAAAAAATGTGTTTCCTGAGGATGCCGAGAGCTACCAAATGGACAGTCACTGGCAGCTGAACGGCGGCTGGAAAATAAAAAACCTGAAGACCGGCACATAATATGTGTCCGTTTTTTAGTCCTCATCATTCCCCTGAAGCTGACTTTCCATGTCCAGCTCTTTAATCTTACGCGTCAGCGTATTTCGACCCCAACCCAACAGCGCCGCTGCGTCGCGTTTACGACCACCGGTATGCTGTAAAGCCACTTCGATCATGGTGCGCTCAAAACCGGGCACGGCCTGTTCAAGAATATTTCGCTCACCCTGAGACAACGCACGGTCGGCCCAGTTGCGCAAAGACTTGAGCCAGTCACCACTAATATCGGCGCCTTTCGCTGGGCCAGTCTCTTTCAACTCTGGCGGAAGATCATCCACGAGTACTTCTCGACCAGAAGCCATCACGGTTAACCAACGGCAGGTATTTTCCAGCTGCCGCACGTTGCCCGGCCAAGCCTGAGCAGCAAGATATTTTTCCGTGTCCTTATGAAGAATTTTCGGCTCTACCCCCAATTCACTTCCCGCTCGCTGAAGGAAATAATTGGCTAATCGCGGGATGTCCTCGCGGCGCTCGGCCATGCGGGGAATATGAATGCGGATAACGTTTAAGCGATGAAATAGATCCTCACGGAAGTCGCCATCCTTCACCAGTTTTTCCAGATCTTGGTGGGTGGCGGCGATTATGCGTACATCCACGTGGATCGGCGTGGTTCCGCCGACGCGGTAGAATTCACTTTCCTGCAGTACCCGCAACAAACGTGTTTGAGCCTCCAGTGGCATATCCCCGATTTCGTCGAGAAACAGGGTGCCTCCGTTAGCCTGTTCAAAACGGCCCACCCGCTGATTGTTAGCGCCAGTAAAAGCGCCTTTTTCATGGCCAAACAGCTCTGATTCGATCAGGTCCTTGGGAATAGCCGCCATATTCAAGGCGACGAAATTCTTTTCCCGTCGTAAGGAATGACGATGCAAGGCGCGGGCAACCAGCTCTTTACCGGTACCGGACTGTCCATTAATCAGCACCGTCACGTTGGAATGGCTGAGCCTACCGATGGCACGAAAGACTTCCTGCATGGCCGGCGCTTCACCAATAATTTCGGTGGGCGCTTCTTCTATCGGTTCAGGAAAATCGCCACGGGATTCTTCCCGGTGCTTGATCGCTCTACGTACCAACGCCACCGCTTCATCCACATCAAACGGCTTGGGCAAGTATTCAAACGCGCCACCCTGGTAGGAAGCCACAGCGGAATCCAGATCGGAGTGAGCGGTCATGATGATTACCGGCAAGTCTGGGTTTTTACGCTGCAGGATTTTCAGCATCCGCAAACCGTCAGTGCCCGGCATGCGCACATCACTGATAAGCACTTCTGGCTCCTGCCCTCCCTGCTCCAGGGTGTTGAGCGCCTCATCCGCATCCTCAAAGCAGGTCACCGCATAGCCTTCCTGGCCCAGCGCCTTTTCCAACACCCAGCGAATCGAGCGGTCATCATCCACAACCCAAATACTGACACTCATGACCTGCTACTCCTGTAATTTCTATCACCTCCGCACTAGCGGCCGGCGTGTATGACAACAATCTGATCACAGCCGCGCAATTACGCTGTGTTGGTTTCATCCAGCTGCTCCATGGGCAGCAAAATGCTGAATACAGTTTGGCCTGGCTGGCTTTCGCATTCGATCAGCCCTTGGTGCTGACTAATAATGGATTGCGCAATGGACAAGCCCAGCCCCGTGCCATTAGCACGGCCACTAACCATGGGATAGAACATCGTCTCCTGTACCTCTTCGGTGATCCCCGGACCGTTATCGATAATATCCATGCGTAGCACCAGTCGATGACGCTGTGCACCGATGGTGAACTGCCGCAACACACGGGTACGCATAGTGATACGAGGCTCAGGAGTCTGTGACTCCAGCAACGCCTGGGAGGCATTGCGAATAAGGTTGAGCAACACTTGAATTAGCTGATCTCGATCGGCAATCACATCCGGCAAACTAATATCGTAATCTCGCCAGATAGCTATCCCTTTGGGGTATTCCGCCAGCAGCAACTGACGCACATGCTCGAGGCACTCGTGCACATTCACTGCCCGGAACTCGGGGGGTTTACGCGGGCCAAGCATGCGATCCGCTACCGAACGCAACCGATCGGCTTCATCGATAATAACTCTGGTGTATTCAGTCAGGTCCGGACTCGGCAGTGCCCGCTCCAACAACTGGGCGGCACCACGAATCCCTCCCAGCGGATTTTTGATTTCGTGGGCCACGCCACGCACCAGAGCCCGGGTGGCTTGGTGGGCATGAATCAACGCTTCTTCACGACCAATGCGTAACAGGCGATCCAGCGACTGCATCTCCATCAACAAACACAGCGGTTGTCCCGGGTCGTTGATGGGGCTGACCGAGTAATCCACCACAATTTCGTGGCCCGGTGCCACCGACAACCGTGCTTCACGCTGGGTAAACGGGTGCTCTTCATCAATGCACTGCTGAATAGCCAGGCGCGCTTCTTCATCGTCGAAAAAATAATCAGGCAAAGGCTGGTCCAGCGCACGGCTCGCGCTGGTGGCCAGCAGCATTTCCGCCGCGGGGTTCAGGTAGCGCACACACAGGGCTTCGTCCAGCATGATCACCGCAGTACGCAGGTGATCCAGTAGTCGTTTGTGCAACGTAATGTCACTCATCAAAAATTGGCCCATAACAGGGCATAAGCAATTATCAGGCCATCTGCTCAGTCGCCATAAAAAACGTCAGCCAGCAGCCTATGGCGCAAGCGCAAGCGCTTGTCGTTGATGAGTTTAAAGGGATGACAGGCCGCATTGCACCATATGGGTGCATATTTAGTTACTGAGAATGCTCCGATTCGGTTTAGCGGGCCGAGCAGCACTGCTCCGATCTGCTCCACTGCCCACATTGGCAGCGCCCCCAGTTGAGGCACTACCCCCCACATTCGCCGCGCCGCCACGATCGGCTGCACCACCCGCTTGCGCAGCACCACCGTTACTGCCGCCACCTGCAGAGTTACGGAAATCGCCGACCGTGCTGCGGTGTATGTAAAGCTTCACCGGCTCGGAAGTAATCCGGGGCTCTCCATCTTCCCCGACCACCTTAACGATAAGGGTGTGCTCACCGCGATCCGGAGCATCGAGCTGCATGGCCGGCTGCTCGATACCGTTGTCGATCAGCACTAATCTATCTCCCGTCTTTAGACCGGGCTGTAAACTCACAGACACATATACCGCATCTGCAGGGTTACGCAGAGTAGAACCACTTTCCGGCGCGGTAATGGCCAGCGAGCTATAACCCTCCCCGGCCTGGCCTCCTGTTTTAGCCTCTTCAGGCTGAGCAACGGCTTGCGGCATTTCCACCGTCTTAATCGGCACCGTATTAGTGGTTTTCAGCTTCACTTCTTCTGAGTGGCGGTTCTGCGCCGGCTGGTCGGAGAACACCACATTACCTTTTTCGTCGGTGGTTCGATAAATCTTCGACGCAGGCGCATCAGGCTCCTTCCCCTCGCTGACACTCCCTGCGTTTTCCGCCATGGAGGCCAAGCTCACCCCAGACACCAAGGCCAGCACAACAAACGAAATTAACGACTTTTTCATTATTATCTCCATATCTGCCCTTGATTCTGGCCTGACTCGACCGCTCAGAAAAGGGGGGAGTGCACAAAACCGCCGCCTTTATTCCAGGCAAAAAAAAGCCCCCGACAAGCGGAGGCTCTGTTCTGCTAGCGACCCGAAGGCATTAGCAAGAGTAGTACATATCAAACTCAACCGGGTGCGGGGTCATGTTCAGACGCTCAACCTCGGCACGCTTCAGCTCGATGTAGCCTTCCAGCATATCCTTGGTGAACACGTCACCTTCGGTCAGGAAGTCCATGTCTTCTTCCAGACAATCCAAGGCCATGGTCAAAGTGTGAGCCACGGTAGGAATGTCTTTTGCTTCTTCAGCCGGCAAATCATACAAATCTTTGTCCATGGCATCGCCAGGGTGCATCTTGTTCTTGATGCCGTCCAAGCCAGCCATCAGCAGGGAAGCAAAGCACAGGTACGGGTTGGCAGACGGGTCAGGGAAGCGCGCTTCCACACGACGGGCCTTAGCACTGTTCACAAACGGGATGCGGATAGATGCAGAACGGTTACGGGCAGAGTAGGCCAACATTACCGGCGCTTCAAAACCGGGCACCAGACGCTTGTAAGCGTTAGTGGACGCATTGGTGAATGCGTTCAGCGCACGGGCATGCTTAATGATACCGCCAATGAAATACAACGCTTCATCAGACAGACCAGCATAGCCGTCACCGGCGAACAGGTTTTTGCCGTCTTTACCCAGGGATACGTGCACGTGCATACCAGAGCCGTTATCACCGATCAGCGGCTTAGGCATGAAAGTAGCTGTCTTGCCGTAAGCGTGAGCCACATTGTGTACGCAGTACTTAAGAATCTGTACTTCGTCCGCTTTGGCGGTCAGGGTGTTGGCGCCAACACCGATCTCACACTGACCAGCCGTGCCCACTTCGTGGTGATGCACTTCAATTTTCAGCCCCATGGACTCCATGGCAGAACACATGGCGCCACGCAGATCGTGCAGGCTGTCTACCGGAGGAACCGGAAAGTAACCGCCTTTCACACCAGGACGGTGACCAATGTTGCCGCCCTCAAAGTCTTCATGGGAAACCCACGCAGCTTCTTCAGAGTGGATGTTATACATGGAACCCTGCATGTCGGACTTCCACTGCACGGAGTCAAATACGAAAAACTCCGGCTCAGGGCCGAACAGAGCGGTATCCGCGATACCAGTAGATTTCAGGTATTCCTCAGCACGACGGGCAACGGAACGCGGGTCGCGCTCGTAACCTTGCATGGTGGTCGGCTCAAGAATGTCGCAGCGCAAGTTCAGGGTAGCAACGTCAGTGAACGGGTCCAGCACGGCGGACTCGTCGTCCGGCATCATCACCATGTCCGATTCGTTGATGCCCTTCCAACCAGCGATGGAGGAGCCATCAAACATTTTGCCGTCCTGGAAGAAATCTTCGTCGATTTCGCCAACCGGAAGGGTAACGTGCTGCTCCTTACCAGAGCTATCGGTGAAGCGCAGGTCCACCCATTTCACATCGTTTTCTTTGATCAGTTTGAGGGTCTTAACAGACATTATCGTGCGTCCTCCTAAGGAACAGCGGGTTTGTCTCTGACTCGTCGTGCCGCTCTGAGGAAGCGCAACACAAAGAACCGGTATTCTCGGCCACTGGGCCAGCTTTGCCAATAGGGAGGCAAATACCGTGCCAGCCCTTTTTTAGCGCATTCTCTACTTGATTCGAAGAAACAAGAACAGGCGACTCATTTTGGTGCACAGATGCAGTGCACCAAACGCATATAGGGCACTAAAATAGTGCACCATTATCTTGCCCGACGCGCAACACCACAAAAACTTCGTTGCCTTGCTCCGCCATTTCCAGCACCTCATGGCCATTAATCCGACACCAGGCGGGGATATCGCTTAATGCTCCAGGGTCGGTGCAAACGACTTTCAGGGTATCACCTGTCGCCAGAGTTCTTACTTTATTTTGAGTTTTTATCACCGGCATGGGGCACAGCAGCCTGCGCACATCCAATTCGTGAAGGGTATCGGTCATCGTCGTTCAGCCCACATTCCAGCTTGGCAGCACCGCTTCCGCTTGCGCCGGCGCCACGGTAATCTCGCGTGCAACACCGTCCGGGCTGCGCACTTCCAGAGTCACCGCGTCTTCAACACGCCCCTTGGAGTAACGTGCCACAATGGCCGCCGCCTGCTCCAGCTCTGCCTCGCTACCAAACTCACCGTCCACCAGCGCCAGCGGGCCCGGGCAACTCACCGTGGTAATACTGGTGAACTGGTAACGATAACCTTCCAGAAAACGGTTTTCACCTTCTTCACGGCTGATAATCAGTTTGTAATGCGGCTGCGGACGCAGATGACGCCCAACCTTCAGCAGCATGATGTCATCCAGTTCGTATCGACGCTCATTGCGAGCCTTCCACAGGTCCGCCAGCTTGTTGGAATAAGACTCATCGGTGAGGAAGCAACAGCCACCGGCAGGCTGAGCAAAATCGTCCAACCCAAACTTGGCGGCCAGCGCCATTTGCGGTTTCCGGTTACGGCCGGAAAAATCGTGCAACTGCTCCCGGTTTACCCAACCTTCGCGCTCAGGCAGCGTAGGGGGCAAGTTTTTTGCGCACAGAGGGCGTAAAAGACGGTCGTCAGCACCGGACTCCTGGCTAATGATCGGCATCGTTTCCTTGCGCTGACTCTTCGGGCGCTGACCAATCACTTCACCAGTAACGATAAAATCAAAGCCCCGATCACCGGCCAACTCCCGGGCCTTGTTAATCATCAGAGTGGCCTGATTAACCATGAAAATCTTACAGTCGAGACAGGGATTCAGGTTTGCGCCGTAACCATGCTTGGGGTTGAGCACCACATCCTTGTACTCCTCGGAGATATCAATGATATGCATTTTAATGCCCAGCTGCTCCGCAACCCACAAGGCGTTATTACGCTTTTCCTTATCCTTGTCTTTCTTGCGAATAGCATGGGTATGCCCCTCCACACAGAAACCAGTGTAGAAATTCACGCCCTCTACCTCGATGCCCTGGTCCTGCATGACTTTCACTGCCAGCATGGAGTCCAGTCCACCGGACACCAGTGCAATGGCGCGACGCTTGATTGGTTGGCTTGCCTCTGTCATCGAAAAACCTGCGTTGCTGTGGGGACAGCTCAAAATTTGGGCGGCGCAGTATAGCAATGGTCGGCCTAAGGCGCATCCTCCCAATCGCCCCGCCTCAACCCGCTACTTACGAAAAAAAGCAGAGAGGTCCCGCAACACATCAGCCAACGCCTCGCTGAGCTGCGCCAACACAGTGTCGGGCTCGCTCACCGGACCATCGTGCGCATCGCTTATGCGCATTTCTAACAACCCGCCCGCCCCCAAAGGCATGGCTACTTTGTAGTCCGGCCCCACATACGCCAGCGCATCCCAACTGGCCACCAGCCGGTAGGCATCACCTTGCGGCCCCAGCAGAGAGTGCCCCACGCTATAATCGCTGGCGGGGTTCTGCACCCCCAGCATGGGCAACAAGGTAGGCACCACATCCAGGTGGCTGGTGGGCCGCGTCACCACCCCCGGCACATTGCCCGGAAACGCCAGCACCAGCGGCACATGAATTTGCTCGTTATGGAATTCGGAATTGTGCCCCCAACGGCCGTTTTCCATAAACTCTTCCCCGTGATCGCCAGTAACAACCACAATGGTATTGTCCAGCCTCCCGCTCGCCTTCATGAAGCCAAGCACTCGCCCCAATTGCTGATCCAGGTGGTGGGAAGCGTTGACATAACGACGAAAGATACCGGGCATATCCGCCTTCAAATCCATGGTGGCGTAGTTCATCTCTGGCAGATAATCCTTACGGATCACGCTCTCATCCGGGAAATAATAACGCGCATGGGCGGACTCAAAGAACATGAACCCCATGAATGGCATGCCGACTTTTTGTTCGCCGAAAAAATCCAGTAACCGCTCTACATTACGACGATCCCGCTGCCAACCCGGCCCCACATCATCACTGAGCATATCCTTCTCAGGCACCGACACAAAAAGGGTTTTGTCGAACTCCGGATAACTGAAATTGGCACTGGTATACAGCCCCATGTGGTACCCCGCCTGCTGCAACTGCTGCATCAGCAAAGGGGGCTTGCGCTCATCAAGCACACTGAACCAGTAATTGCCGGGCAAACCGTAGAACAGACTAAACAGACCCATTCGGGTGCCATTACCCCCGCTATAATGCTGGGTAAACCGAATCCCGTGCTGCGCAGAGAATCGCCACAGGTTCGGCATAATCTCCGGTGTCAGCATATCCCAACGCAACGATTCTGCCACTAGCACGAGGAGGTTAGGACGGGGCGCATCGGCACTAACTCGCAATGGCTCCTTCGGGTAATTCAAACGCCCTTTGGCATCGGCTTCCAGACGAGTGCTGCGCACCATAGTTATCCCCCACTTTTCCGCCACCCGGCGAAACGTGGTGGGCTGGTAGAAGGGAATACTCTGGGCCGCCATCAGCACCGGGCGATACCCTTTCAGGTGGCTGACACCGTAGGCCGCACGCTCCCCCACCATGCACAACACCAACAAGGACACCAGCAGCCCCAAGCGCGGCACGGAACGGGAACGCAGCACGTACAGCACAACGCCGTGAATCAGCAGCACCGCCACACAGATAGCGGCCACGGTCCAGGACGTTCCCGCACTGCCGCCCATGGATTCAATTCCACCCGGGGTGGTAATCAGGTTCCAGACAAAGCCATTAATATGAAAGCCGTAAATGGCATAGATCTGACCATCGACCAACAACAGCATCGTCATCAACGCCGCCAGCACCACCACCCCCACCGCCTGCACACTGCGCCCCGGAAGGTTACCCAACAACCAACCCAGCGCAGCCACCAACAGCACATAGAGGAAAGCGTAACCACTCAGGGCCACGAGCATGAAGAGCAGACTCAGAGACGGCAAGACAACCAGCGTGCCTCGCCCAACCCAGGCGTTGAGAATAAAAAACAACAAGAAAAGAAAGACGTAATAACCGCGCAGGGATATCCTGCCAAGACGCTGCTGGCACATCACAACCACTCATGGAAACAGGGCATAAAAGCCTATTTCCACAAGCTTAAAATGAGCTTAAATCAACCCTCTTTTTGTTCGGCTAACACCGGCCCAGCCACTGCAAATTGTTGTTTTGCGAAGGCCACTCGCTCGGCCACCGGACGGGTTTCGCCTTTGAGGGCCTCAAGTTGTTTTTCAACGATCTGGCAACGGCGCAGCAGGCCATCATCCATGGCAATCTGAATATTCAGGCCTGGGCGGGCATTGAGCTCCAGCATCATCGGCCCATGCTCGTGGTCCATGACCAGATCCACACCAAGGTAACCCAACCCGGTTAGGTCATAGCAACGCGCCGCCAGCTCCAGGCATTCCTGCCAGTCCGGTACCGTCAGCCCAGCCACTGGATTAGCCGTATCCGGGTGACGCTCGATCTTGAGGTTGTGCCAGGTGCCATCCAGAGTAACCCCGGACGCCAAATCCAGGCCCACACCAATCGCCCCCTGGTGTAGGTTCGCCTTTCCTTGGGACTGTCGAGTAGGCAGACGCAGCATCGCCGCCACCGGGTATCCCTTGAGCACGATAATTCGGATATCCGGCACGCCCTCAAAACTGATCCGGTTGAACAATTCCGTAGAACGAACCCGATACTCGATCAACGCCTGATCGCGATGGCCGCCCAGAGAATAAATGCCGGAAATGATCCCGGAAATATGATGTTCCAACTCTTCCGTGGTAATGATACGCCCGGAGGCAGAACGGAAATAATCTTCAAAGCGGTCGGCAATCACCATAATGCCGTCGCCTCCCGCCCCTTGAGCAGGCTTGATCACGAAATCACGGTGCTGTTCCACTACCCGGTGCAAAGTACTGATGCCCTGCTCTGTGGCGATGGTGCCATACATGTGTGGCACCCGAATCCCCGCATCCAGCGCCATCTTCTTAGTCTGGATCTTGTCGTCCACCAGCGGATACAAGCTGCGCTTATTGTAGCGAAGAATGTAATCGCCGTTCCGTTGGTTAATGCCCATCACACCACGGGCACGCAGGGCTTTTCGGGTTTTAGACCAGAACATTAGTGCTTATCCCCGTCCACCATGGCACGAAAACGCAACAGCTCCGTGAGGCGATAGCCACGGTAATGGCCCATCAATACCATAATGGCCGCCAGGCAAAGCAGCACGCCTGGGAAGGTGAACACGAAATACACCAGCGGCTGCCACACCATCAGCAAGTGGCAGAAAATCGCCGCCACCAGCGTTCCCAGTGCCACTTTCAAGGACTGGGTCCCGCCACGCTCTTCCCAAACGATGGACGTCCGCTCGATCACCATGGTCAGAATCACCATAGGGAACAGCGCCACCGACAAACCTGAACCGATGCCCAGCTTGTAGCCCAGCAGGCTAATCAGTGCCATAGCGATCACCACAAAGGTAAGCACCACGGAAAGCCGGGGCAATAACTGTAATTTAAGATGTTCGAGATAGGAGCGCACAGACAGCCCGATGGCGGTGATGGACGTAAACAACAACCCCCCCCAGACCACTTGCGTCTCGCGGAAGGCCAAGGCGATCAACACGGGTGTAAAGGTACCCAGGGTTTCCATACCGATAAGAGAACGGATAAACAGCACCAGCAGTACCCCCACCGGGATCATCACCAGAATGCGGTACAGCTGCTGAGCAGGAAGCGGTAGTTCATACAAGGAGAAATCAATAAAGCTACTCACGTCTTTCAGACGTAGAGACTGAGCCAACTGCAGCGCGCTCATTTCGTTTTCGTGCACGCTGAAGCTCACATCCGCAGACTTGCCGCCTTCGATATTCAACAGCGGCCCAGGCCCGCTCCACCAAACCAGACGATCATCCGGCAGCCCCTGCTGACCATTGAGCGGGTTGAAATAGAGCCATTCCTTGCCGTTAAAACTACGCAACCAAAGCTCAGGTTGCTGCCCTTGGCTCTCCGCCAGCCGCAAGGTATGCACCGGCTCCGCAGGAATATGCGCCACCGCCAGCAGCAGATCGATCACTTTAGCCCGGTTCTCCGGACTTACATCGCTGCCCAGCAGAAGCTGAACATTATCGTTTTCAAGCTCATTAACCCGCTTGATGGTCTCACTGATAAAGGTTTCCACATCCGCTGAGTGCTGACGAATAGGCTCAAGCAACGCGTCCGCAGCCAGCTTTTCTGGGCCATCCAGAGTAGGCGCAGGCCGGAATTGGGGCCCCGGATCCTTCTCCGGCACATCCGCATAGCGAGGAGTCAACATAAGGCGGTAATAGAGGTACTGATTGCCTTCGGCGCGGCGGGATGACCAAGTAACCTGGCGGTTACCCTTATCCACATTCACATTTACGCCGTAATTATTGGAAATAAAACTCTCGTTAAGAGTGGTATAGCCAGCCCCCAGCGGTGGCACAAACATACGTACTTTGACAGGCTTATTGGCCTTTGCGACAAAAGACACCTGAGAATCGACCACCCAAACCGGGTCTTTCTCATCCTGACTCAGCGGCACATTTTGCACCAACAGCTGATAAGCAATACTTCCGCCGCCCAGCAACAAAAGGAAAACGGCAAGCAACCGCGCTTGCAACTTCACAGAACCCATTATAGCGCCTCGGCAGCCTCCATCGTTTGGTCGTCGCTTTCGACAACATTATCCTTACTGTCCTGACAATCAGGCTCTCCAGCCGCCATTGATAACGACGGGTCCACCAGTGCACCTAACCCTTGCAGAGCCTCGGAGCCCATCAGCAACGGGTAGCGAAACTCACTACGATTTGTCAGGTTAACTTCAACCTGTTCCTGGCGCCGACCCATGCAGATAGTCAACGTCACCACCGGGCGACGACTGTAATCCCGGTCACCGGGCGCCACACTCTCTGCCCGCCGTTTAATGCGCACATGCCCAGATAACGGCAGTTCCACATCATCCCATTGTTCTCTGGTAACACTCCATTCTTCCCGGTCATCACGGTCAATAGCCAAGTCGAACTCAACCATTTCAACACCATCGCGCTCAAAAGTACGGATATAACGAGCGCTTAACGAGCCGGAACCGGCGCCGGTATCCAGCTTGGCCGGTACAGTAATCCCTAACTCCTTGATGTGCACCTTTTCATGCAAGCCATAAATCATTTTACCGGATGCTCCATCGGCCACCGCCGCTAAGGGCGATAAAACCAACAGTAAAGCAAGCAGTGTACGCATCATAACAACCTGATTGTAAAAGCATTACAGCCGAGCCACGGAAGCACGGACCCAACATCTGAGCCTTCTCCCGGAAAATAGTTGCGCCATTCTAGGCGATCATTGGGTCTCTCGCAGGCTCAACGTTGAAATTTTGAACTTGTTCACAATTGCCAATCTTACGATAAAGGCTGACCGGCGGGCTATCACCCACACGCCACGCTGCTATAATGCGCGCCCCTGCGAAACCGCTGGCCCGGTTTCGCCCACCATATTTGGAGCATCACTAGTGATTGAACGTCTGCGCAATATCGCCATCATCGCCCACGTTGACCACGGCAAAACCACCTTGGTGGATAAGCTGTTGCAACAATCTGGCACCCTGGGAGATCGCGCCGGCGACATCGAACGGGTCATGGACTCCAACGATCTGGAAAAAGAGCGGGGCATTACTATCCTGTCCAAAAATACCGCTATCCAGTGGAATGACTATCGCATCAACATCGTAGACACCCCAGGCCACGCCGACTTCGGCGGTGAAGTAGAACGGGTTATGTCTATGGTGGATTCCGTACTACTGCTGGTAGACGCAGTGGACGGCCCCATGCCACAAACCCGCTTCGTGACCCAAAAGGCGTTCGCCGCCGGCCTTAAGCCGATTGTCGTGATCAACAAAATCGACCGCCCTGGTTCCCGCCCGGACTGGGTAATGGATCAGGTCTTCGATCTGTTCGATAACCTGGGCGCCACCGACGAGCAGCTGGACTTCCCGGTGATTTACGCCTCGGCCCTGAACGGCATTGCCGGCCTGGAGGCGGATGACTTGGCCGACGACATGACCCCACTGCTGCAAGCCATCGTCGACAAAGTTGACTACCCCAACGTCGATGCGGACGGCCCTTTCCAGATGCAAATTTCCTCTCTGGATTACAACAGCTACCTGGGCATCGTCGGCATTGGCCGCGTTAAGCGCGGCAACATCAAGGCCAACAGCCCGGTGAAAGTGATCGGCGCCGACGGCAATGTCCGTAACGGCAAGATCCTCACCATCATGGGCTACCATGGCCTGGAGCGTGTCGATGCCAGCACAGCCTCCGCCGGCGAGATTGTCTGCATCACCGGTCTGGATCCGCTGAACATCTCCGACACCCTGTGCGACCCGTTAAACGTGGAAGCTCTGACGCCGCTGAGCGTGGATGAACCCACCGTAAGCATGTTTTTCCACGTAAACACCTCGCCTTTTGCCGGCCAAGACGGCAAGTTCGTTACTAGCCGTCAGATCCGTGAGCGTCTGGAAGCCGAACTCAAACACAACGTGGCATTGCGCGTAGAAGAAACCGGCAGCGCCGATCAATTCCGCGTTTCCGGTCGTGGCGAACTGCACTTGTCAGTACTGATCGAGAACATGCGTCGTGAAGGCTTCGAACTTGCCGTCGGTCGCCCACAGGTGATCATCCGCGAAGAAGACGGCGTAAAGCAGGAACCCTACGAAACCGTCGTCGCCGACGTGGAAGAACAGCATCAGGGCTCCATCATGGAGCATCTGGGTTTACGCAAAGCCGAAATGACCAACATGGAACCGGACGGTAAAGGCCGAGTTCGCCTGGAATTCCTGGTGCCTAGCCGTGGCCTGATCGGTTTCCGTAGCCAGTTCCTGACTCTGACCTCCGGTACCGGCATCCTTAACAGCACCTTCAGCCACTACGGCGAGCACAAAGCCGGCGACATGGCCAAGCGCATCAACGGTGTGCTGGTATCCATGGTTAAAGGTAAGGTGCTGGGCTTCGCCCTGTTCAACCTGCAGGAACGTGGCCGCATGCTGATCGACCCGAACGTGGATGTGTACGAAGGCCAGATCATCGGTATCCACAGCCGTGGCAACGACCTGGTGGTTAACCCCACCAAAGGTAAGCAGCTGACCAACATGCGCGCCTCCGGCACAGATGAGAACATCGTTCTCACCCCGCCGATCCGTTTCAGCCTGGAACAAGCGCTGGACTTCATCGAAGACGACGAGCTGGTGGAAGTCACCCCCAACTCCCTACGTATTCGCAAGAAGCTGCTCACCGAAACCGAGCGCAAGCGCGCCGGGCGGTAATTAAGAGCCGCAACAGGCTAGACCTAAAAAACGCCACATCTAAAACGTGGCGTTTTTTTTTGCATCCAGAGCACCCTCAACGCAATAACATCAGCATCAACACCGCACCGATTACCATCCCTACCAGCAACCCCGCCAGAAAGCCCTGCCCAGCCAGCGGTGTGGGAGCGGTGGCTGGCGACACCACCTCTCGGTCCGCAGGCTGACTGGCCTCAAACTCGGCGATCACCTCCAGGGCGCGGTCTTCATCGTTCGCGGCCACCCACACCGTCGACAACCCCGCCGCCGGTAACTCACCCATGCCACCTTGCAACATATCGCCATGCACCTGTGCCATAACCCCCACCTGATCCAGCAAATTGGCCAGCATATGGGCTTCAATCATGTGGCGCGCCTGAAACACACACTTCACCGGGCTATCTCCATCATGGGTTCACTGGGGCTTTCTCCACCACATCCAGCAACGGATACCGCAAACTACGGCCACACCATAGGGCGCCGCGTAAAAAGCGACCCCAGTTTGTCCTGCGGGGCGGGCTCCCCGCAACCGCCCAATAAAAGCAACAACGCCAAGCCCGCGTATTCCACATCATCATCCATGTCCTGTTATTCTTGTCGTCGTTTTAACCTAACGCCGATCAGCCTCATTTCCCCCGCCAAGGCCAAACCCGACATGCTACACATTGCCCTGTTCGAACCGGAAATCCCCCCCAACACTGGCAACATTATCCGTCTAGCCGCCAACACCGGCGCTCAGCTGCACTTGATTGAACCGTTGGGGTTTTCCCTAGAAGAAAAAAAACTGCGCCGCGCCGGCCTCGACTACAGCGAGTTTGCCGCATTACAGGTGCACCGGGATTTTTCCGCATTCCAGGAAAGCGTCGTCGGCCAACGGCTATTCGCCATGACCACCAAAGGCAGCCGCCCTCATAGCCAAGCGTGTTTTCAGGACGGGGATGTTCTGCTGTTCGGCCCGGAAACCCGTGGCTTGCCGGAGCAAATTCTCGACAGCCTGCCCGCGACACAAAGGCTTCGCCTACCCATGGTGGCCGAGAGCCGTAGCCTGAACCTGAGCAACGCCGTTGCCGTCACACTTTACGAAGCATGGCGACAGCTGGGGTACCTTGGAGCAATTGATAATTGATCGCTACGCGCTCCAGGCCTAGGCCGCCCCTGAAATGCAAGAGGCCGCACCCAAACTTGGGCGCGGCCTCTTGCATTAGAAGACAACGAAAACGCCAATGCGCGCCGTTATCCATTCTTTATTTTCAACAATTAAACCATTACTGAACGGTCTCACCAGCGGCAGCTGCGTTGCCTTGCTGCTGATCACGCTGCTGTTGATACAGCGCATCGAAGTTGATCGGTTGCAGCACCATTTGCGGGAATGAGCCTTTCGCAACCAGGTCCGATACCACTTCACGGACATATGGGAACAACAGATTAGGGCAATAGGCGCCCAGAAGCTGAGCACGCTCTTCACCGTCAATGCCTTTCACAGTGAATATCCCAGCCTGCTTTACTTCTACCAAATAAAACGTCTTTTCTTCAGCTTCGTCCTTGGCGGTCACCGTCACGGTAATTTCCACTTCGAACTCATCGCCTTCACCAACGCGACGGGCACTGTTGTTCAGCTGCACGTTCACCTTAGGCTTCCATTCCTGCAGGAACACTTCCGGTGCCCCCGGGCACTCGAACGAGGTGTCTTTGAGGTAGATACGCTGCAGTTGGAAAACCTGTTGCTGTTCATCAGCCATATTCTTCTCCTGTTACTGATCCGCTCCGAGCAGAGCATCGAGCGCCCCCGCTCGCTCTAGAGCAAAAAGTTCATCACAGCCACCGACGGCGTGATCATTAATGAAAATCTGCGGCACCGTCCGGCCACCGCCACGCTGCATCATGACTGCACGTTGCTGGGGCTCACGATCCACATCGGTATCCTCAAACGCCACATTCTTGCTGTTAAGTAACTGCTTGGCACGCACGCAAAACGGGCACCAAGAGGTGGTATACAGCTCGACTCTGGCCATCCTTGTCTCCTGCTTACGCTTTGACTACCGGCAGGCTCGCTGAACGCCATGCATTCAAGCCACCCTGAATGCGATACAGGTCGGAAAACCCCTTGGTTCGCAGCTGACGACCAAGATGTGAGGCCTTTGTTCCCATATCACAAGTCAGGATGAGGGGTTTGTCCTTGTATTTTTCCAGCTCTGCAATACGATCAATCGCCTGCCCGGCGGGAATATTGATGCTACCGGCGATATGCCCGGCTCGGAATTCATCGCTGTCACGCAAATCCACGATCACCGCATCCTTCTGGTTCACCATATTGGTAGCCAGCTGCGGCGTGAGGGATTGACCGCCACGGCGGGATTCAAGCACAAAGAACAGTGCCCACAACAGGAAAAAGGCGGACACCAGAATATAATGGTTGCTGGCGAATTCAATCAGGTTGCCCATGGAGACCCCGGTTCATTAGCGTTGGCTCTATCGACGCCAACTCTGCGGCGCCACTGCTTCCCTCCGGTAAGAAAGCCGAAGGAAAATCGGCGCCAAGTATACACATCCCCGGGCCGTTAAGGTAAAACCCCCGCCATGACCCGACAATTACTGCTGCGTTTACTGCTAGCCACCCTGCCCTCCCTGCTGCTTCCTGTTAGCGGAGCGGCAGACAGTGCGCCCAGCAAAGCGGAGCTGAAAGAACTAAAATCGCGCATCAGTGAATTGAGTGACGCTCAGAGCCGCGAGCTGCGCGAACGTGACTCCGTGCAGGCCAACCTGCGCAAGACAGAACTGCGCATCAGCCGACTAACCCGAGAGCAGAGAGCGCTAGAGAAAAAGGCCAGCAAGGCACAGCAACGCCTTAACGCTCTGGAAGCTGAGCAGGCAACCCTGGCCGCAGAAAAACGCACCCAACTAGACTGGCTGGGCAAAACCGTACGTGCCAGTTACCAGGCCGGCCGCCAGGAGCGCATCAAATTGCTGCTCAATCAGGAAAAACCAGACCAGATCGCCCGCCTGTTGCGCTATCAAGAATACTACCAACGCGCCCGCAGTGACCGACTCAAAGCCGTAAACGGCGAACTGGACGAACTCAAGGCTATTGCCCTGCGCGTGGACAAAGCCCGACAAACGCTACTGAATCAACACACCGATCTGCAACGTCATGCCCGTAAACTTCAAGGCGCCCAAAAAGAGCGCCAAACGACCCTCGCTGCCTTGAACCGCTCGTTGGAAGATCGCGGAAACAACCTCAACCAGCTGAAGGCCGACCAGCAGCAGCTGCAAAAGCTACTGCAAGACATGCAGCGCAGCCTCAATGGCATTCCTGCAGACCTAGGTGGCACGCCGTTCAACAAACTGGCAGGCAAACTCCCTTGGCCACTACAAGCACGTATCTCCACCGGTTATAACAGCCGGCGGGAAGGGTCCCTGCGTTGGCAAGGGGTGATACTGAATGCCTCGCCCGGCACCCCGGTCAGGGCAGTGCATTCTGGCCGCGTCGTGTTTGCTGATTGGCTGCGCGGCTACGGCCTGCTCACGATCGTCGATCATGGCAGCGGCTACCTAACACTCTATGGGTATAACCAGAGCCTGCTCCGCGATGTGGGAGAATGGGTTTCTGCAGGGGATAGCCTTGCTCTGGCGGGTAGTTCTGGCGGCAACCGAACTAGCGGGCTGTACTTCGAGATACGCCACCGCGGCAAGGCCGTGGACCCCACACGCTGGTGCAATCAGCGTGTTACACTGCCGCCATTGGCGCAAAATTGATGATGATTATTGAAATGTGCGCACTTTACCTGCGCGCACTGGGGATCCTGAATGCCAACAACAATCCTGCCGACGCTACGCTCTATTTTAATCTCGGGCCTATTTGCTCTTGCCCCTTTCTCCGCACTACACGCCCAAGATCCGGCCTTAGACGAGCAGGCTCGACAGCAGGGCGTCCCCGTCGATGAACTCCGCGCTTTTGCCGAAGTCATGGAGCGTATTCGCGCCACCTATATTGAAGAGGTAGACGACAACGAGCTTCTGGAGTCCGCTATTCGCGGCATGCTCAACGAGCTAGATCCGCACTCCAGCTACCTAACGCCAGACCAGTTCGAAGATCTACAAGTCACCACCACCGGTGAGTTCGGCGGCTTAGGCATTGAAGTCACCATGGAAGATGGCTTTGTTAAAGTCATCACGCCGATAGACGACACCCCTGCCAGCGAGGCGGGCATTCAAGCGGGCGACCTGATCCTTAAAATTGACGACACCTTCGTAAAAGGGCTCACTCTCAGTGAATCTATTGAGCTAATGCGCGGGGAAATCGGCACCAAAATTACGCTAATGGTACTCAGCGAAGGCGAAGAAAAGCCACGCCAGGTGAGCCTCACCCGCGACCGCATTCAGACCCACAGCGTGAAATCAAAAATGCTTGAGCCAGGCCTTGGCTATCTTCGCATCTCCCAGTTCCAGAACAACACGGGAGAAGATGCGCGTAAGGAATTGGCAAAACTCAACAAAGACACCCCCCTTACCGGCCTGATTCTCGACCTGCGCAATAACCCTGGCGGAGTCCTCAACGGCGCCGTTGAAGTCACCGACCTGTTCCTAGATAACGGCCTGGTGGTTTACACCCAAGGCCGGGACAAAACGAGCCGCAACGATTTGGAATCACGACCTGGCGACGCACTGAACGGCAAACCGCTAGTGGTACTAGTTAACGGTGGCAGTGCCTCCGCTTCAGAAATCGTGGCCGGCGCTCTGCAAGACCAGAAGCGCGCCGTTGTGGTGGGCAATCGCACGTTTGGTAAAGGCTCGGTACAAAGCGTGCTGCCATTGAGCAAGGACCGTGCCCTTAAGCTCACCACCGCCCGCTACTACACGCCAAAAGGCCGCTCTATTCAAGCAGAGGGCATCGAGCCTGACATTGAGGTGGACGTCGTTACCAAGCTTGAAGTGCGTAAAGACATGTATTTGCGCGAAGCCGACCTGCCGCGCCATCTAGATAACGAAAACGGAGGCAGCGAGAAGCAACAAAAAGCCGGTTCCCTGGCCCAGGAAGATTATGCTCTGGCCCAAGCACTCTCGATTCTTAAAGGCATCGTCTTGACCCAACGCCCAGCCATGCCCTGATGGCAAGACGCATACTGACCCTAGCCCTTCTCCTGCCCGGGCTATTGATAAGCAGCGTTAGCGGCTTAGCGGCTCCGCGCATTGCCATTATCATCGACGACCTAGGCTACAGTCGCCAGCAAGGACAGGCCATTATCGACCTGCCCGCACCGGTGGCCTGTGCCGTCATTCCTTTTTCTCCCCACGGGCGTCGGCTCGCGGAACGGGCTAGCCTGGCGGGCAAGGAAGTGCTGGTGCACATGCCTATGGCCACGCAAGGCCACCAAAAACTCGACCGCGGTGGCCTGCAAAATGGAATGGATGAACCTCAGTTACTGGAGGCCGTTCGTCAGGCCCTGGGCCAAATTCCACAAGCCCGCGGGCTGAATAATCATATGGGCAGCGCGCTCACCGAACAGCCACAAACCATGGGTTGGTTAATGGCCGAACTAAAAGCGCACCAGCTTTTCTTTGTGGACAGCCGCACCAGCAGCCACACCGTGGCGCAGCAGGTGGCCCAGCAAGTGGGACTACCCAACGCTCGGCGCGATGTCTTTCTGGATAACAACCGCAACCCAGTGAGCATCAATCAGCAATTTAACCGACTGATACGACTGGCCCGGCAGCACGGCCAGGCCATCGCTATCGGCCACCCGTACCCGGAAACCGTACATTATCTGCAACAGGTTTTACCGTTGATGGAAGAGGCCGGCATTGATGTGGTGCCCGTATCCTCCTTGCTTAGCACCCCAGCGGTGACCACGGCCACCAGCCAGGCGAGCGTTAACATCCGCCCTTAAGCCCGATTTTTACCAAATGCGGGGCTGGCATAACCAACCAGCAGGAAGTCTAAACGCCAACATCCGCACGAGTAGCGACAGCCCAATCTCAATCGAGCGCGCTCGACCCACCACAACGCGCCCCTGATTTTTATGCTTCTATCCGGGAGCTGTGAGCCCAAGCCAAGAGAAAAGTGGGGCTAATTTATGACCAGTACGCAACGCTCTAAAGTGATGACAGGAAGGGTGTAATCCGCCCGACAAGAAGAAAACACCGGTTAGCCTAGGCGCATTTCCACGCCGGCAGACTGCATAAACTCCTTGGCTTGCTGCACTGAATACTCTCCGAAATGGAAAATCGACGCCGCCAACACCGCATCAGCACCGCCCTGCTGCACACCATCAACCAAGTGCTGTAGGTTGCCAACCCCGCCAGAGGCAATCACCGGGACTGGGACCGCATCGGCAATGGCTCGAGTCAGGGCAATATCAAAACCATTCTTGGTGCCATCGCGGTCCATGCTGGTCAACAGAATTTCACCCGCGCCGTAGTCGGTCATTTTCCGGGCCCATTCCACCGCATCCAGCCCAGTGGGTTTACGACCGCCGTGGGTGAAGATTTCCCAGCGGTTGGTATCGCTTTCCGCGCTGACTTTTTTCGCATCAATCGCCACCACAATACATTGGGAACCAAACCGCTCCGCCGCCTCACGAACAAACTCCGGGTTATGCACCGCGGCAGAGTTGATCGCCACCTTGTCGGCACCGGCATTCAGCAAGTTACGAATATCCTCCAACGCACGCACACCGCCACCCACGGTCAGCGGGATAAACACCTGGCTGGCGATCTGTTCCACCGTGTGCAGGGTGGTATCGCGCTCTTGATGGCTGGCGGTGATGTCCAAAAAGGTAATTTCATCCGCCCCAGCGTCGTTATAGCGCTTGGCAATTTCCACCGGGTCACCGGCGTCACGGATATCCACGAATTGCACGCCCTTGACCACTCGGCCGGCGTCCACATCCAGACACGGAATAATGCGTTTGGCTAAACCCATAATACGTCCCCGGCGCTCAGGCGCCGCTCAACTCATCGGACAACGCCTGACCATCGGCAAAGTCCAGGGTGTTCTCATAGATGGCACGGCCCGTGATAGCACCACTGATGCCCTGATCGGCCACTGCACACAGGTTGCGCACGTCATCAAGATTGGTAATGCCGCCGGAAGCGATCACCGGGATCGACATGGACTGGGCCAAGCGCACAGTGGCGTCCACATTCACCCCCTGCAACATGCCATCACGGCTGATGTCGGTGTAGACGATGGCCGAAACGCCATCGTTCTCGAATTGTTTCGCCAGGTCGATCACATCCACATCGGTGACATTGGCCCAGCCATCGGTGGCCACCTTGCCGTCTTTCGCGTCCAGACCCACGATAATGTGGCCGGGGAACTGCTCGCACATGGCTTTCACGAAAGCCGGCTCATTCACGGCCTTGGTGCCGATGATCACCCACTGCACCCCGGCATCTAGATAAGCCTGAATGATTTCCGGGCTGCGGATGCCACCCCCAATCTGGATCGGTAAATCCGGGTGCGCCTTGGCAATCGCTTTGACGATATCGCCGTTCACCGGCTCACCGGCAAAGGCCCCATTCAAGTCGACCAAATGCAAGCGGCGGGCACCCCGCTCCACCCAATGGCTGGCAACGGCCACCGGATCTTCGGAAAACACCGTATCGTCTTCCATCCGCCCTTGCTTAAGGCGTACACATTTACCGTCTTTCAGATCGATGGCGGGAATCAGTAACATCAGAATCTCTTCATTTAAATTCATGGAAATCGGCATCCCTCCCCCGCCGCGCCCGTTATACGAACACCGTAGAGAGAAACCCTAGCGTGCAAGCCTGCTGTCTTTTATGGCTGCCAGCGCAGGAAGTTTTCCAACAGGGCGAGGCCTGCATCCGCGCTTTTTTCCGGGTGGAACTGCACCGCAAACACGTTGCCTTGAACCGCGGCTGCCGCAAAACTCAAACCATAATCACAGCGCCCTGCCACAGCGTCATCGGGCAGGCCGGTAACGCAGTAACTGTGCACAAAATAAAACCGGGTATGGTTGTCGATACCGGCCCACATAGGATGGGCCATGCACTGCTGTACCTGGTTCCAGCCCATGTGCGGCACTTTCAAGCGAACACCGGTATCGCTGAACTGCTCACCGAAAAAAGTCACCTGGCCGTCGAAGATGCCCAGGCAATCCACCCCGTGATTTTCTTCACTACGGGCCATCATTGCCTGCATCCCGACACAGATGCCCAACAGCGGTTTGCCCGCCGCCGCCACATCACGGATGGCCTGATCCAGGCCGGTGTCTTTCAGAACCGCGATGCAGTCACGAATAGCACCCACACCAGGAAAAACCACCCGGTCCGCTGCACGCACCTGCGCCGGATCGCCGGTAATAATGATTTTCTGGCCATCGGCGACTTTCTCCAGCGCCTTACCTGCGGAGTGCAGGTTACCCATTCCGTAATCAATAACGGCAACGACTTCGCTCATACTCGGGGCTGTCCTTGTAATTGCTACTGGGCTGCTTACTGGCTATCGCCACTTTCGCTCAGGGTGCCCTTCGTGGAGGGCGTAATACCATCCATACGAGGATCAGGCTCTACGGCCATACGCAGTGCACGGCCAAACGCCTTAAAGACGGTCTCGGCCTGGTGATGCGCGTTTTTACCGCGAAGGTTATCAATATGCAGGGTAATCATGGCGTGGTTCACGAAGCCCTGGAAAAATTCATAGAACAGATCCACATCAAAGCCGCCAATGCTGCCTCGCGTAAATTCCACAAACATCTCCAGCCCAGGCCGGCCAGACAGATCCAGCACCACCCGTGACAGCGCTTCATCCAGCGGCACATAGGCATGGCCGTAACGGCGAACGCCTTTTTTATCACCGACAGCCTTGGCGAAGGCCTGCCCAAGGGTGATACCGATATCTTCCACCGTGTGGTGGGCATCGATGTGCAGATCACCCTTGGCTTTGATATCCAAATCAACCAGGCCATGACGGGCCACCTGATCCAGCATGTGCTCAAGGAACGGCAGACCCGTATCCAGCGTGCACTGCCCGGTACCATCCAAATTGATAGTGGCTTGAATCTGGGTTTCCAGGGTGTTGCGCTCTACGGTAGCGCTTCGCTTGCTCATCTATACCTCCCAGGCATTGGACCGGCTATTATACGCACCCCAACAGGACCTAACCAGCGGAGAGGACAGATGCCGATCAGCGTAGAAGCCCACACCCTTAGCGAAAATCAGTGTGAGGCCTTTGCCAAGGTGCTTCGTGATGCGCCGCAATACCGCCAGAAGCTAGCCGATGCGGTCGCCAGCGGACAAGGGCGGTTGTTCGCCGCCCACTTCAATGGCCAGCGTGTCGCTATTGCACTCATAGAAGAAAAACAGCCCCAACTGGCCTGGATGGTAGTGCACCCAGCCACTCAAGGGCGAGGCGTAGGCAAGGATTTCCTACGCTTAATCGGTCAACAGCTGGGGGAAAATCTGACGCTGCCAGACCACTGTCAGACACAACGGTCGCTATAGTTAAGCCAACGGCAACTGAATATGCAGAGCAAAGCCCCGCCCGGGGCCGTCGCTCTCAGCCCACAACGCGCCGCCCACTTGTTCAATCATTACCCGCGCCATGGCCAGCGATAAGCCGAACCCTTCTTCGTGGTGCCGTGAGCCCATCACGAAAAACGGCTCTAGAATCTTTTCCAGCTGGTCTGCTGTGGCGCCTCTGCCCTCATCGCGAATGCAAAGTTCTGCATGCTCTGCGGATGCATCTACTGTGCTTGTGATGTCCACACAGTCACCCTCAGCGCTGAACCGCAGGGCATTATCCAGCGCCATAGACAGCACCTCACTCAATTCACCCTCGCAAGCACGCACCTGTAGATTCGGGCTAACCCGATTACGCACCACCACGCCACATTCCGTTATCCGCTCCGCCTGCTCACGGAGAATGGCGTCCAACATCCACATGGGCTGGCAACGCCCCTGTAGCGGCGGCTGATCACGGTCGGAAAGGTCGAAGTAGCGCAATGACGTGCTGACGATACCGGTAAGTCGCCGCTGCCCCTTGCGCACCATGGCCCATACGTCCACATCTTTGTCGCCCTGCCCCTGCCCTGATTGCCCCAAGGAGTCCGCCGCGCCAATCCAATTGATCGGCGTATTCAGTTCGTGGCTGATGTATTGCAAGAACATGGATTTATCCTGGTTCATCTGCTCAATATCCGCCAGGTGCCGCTCCAAATTCTGTTGCGCCTCAACAGACAACTGCTTGCTCTCGCTTTCCAGAAAACGGATCCGGTCACCCAGCGCTAGCGACAACATCACCACCACCCACAACGCGCCAAAATGCAGCAAATAAGGAACAATCACGCTATAGGGAATTAATCCTAGGTTGCCCAAGGCATACAAAAACACAGCGAGCAAGAACACGGACCAAGCCAACACATACAAGCGCGCTACGCGGAACCCCTGGCGCCAGACCACCCAACCCAACCAGCTGAATAACACCACCGTTATCATCACCATCACCGTGGACAAGTGGTAGGAGTACGGTGGCGGTATCACCCACTGCAACAGGAACGCCAGCCCGATCAATATCAGGTAATGTTTCAGCAACCGATCATAACGAGGGAAACGCTGTGCCAGCTGCAAGAACTGCCGTGAATACAGCGCCAGCGACAACCCGCAAATATACGTGGTCAGCCAAAAATATTCGTTAACTTTGGGATTGTCTGGCCACAGATACTGCAGCCCGAAGCCGCTCACGCAGATATTGAAAAACAGCACCCCGGCAAGAAACACCACAAAGTGCAGGTGCACATTGTCACGCAGGGACAGAAACAACAGCAGGTTGTAAATCAGCATGATGGTCAACGAACCGTAGAACAGCCCCTGCAGCAACTGCTCCAGATAGGTGTATTCCACCAGCCCCTTGGCACTGTAAAGCATGGGCATCATGTTCAATGCGCCCTTGCCTCGGACCTTGATATAGTACTCACTCACCCCGTCAGGCAGCGATTCCAGATTGAACACAAAAGACCGGTGATCCATGGGCCGCCGCCCAAAGGGACGCGTATCCCCCACCTCATACTCCCGGAACTCGCCATCCGGTTGCGGCACAAACAGGGTCAGCTCATCGAGAATGGGGTAGCGCTCCACCAGAAACCAGCTACGCCCATCCATCTGGCTGGCATCCAGCTGAAAACGCAGCCAGATGGTACTTTTGGTAAAACCGAAATTCAGGGTATTACTGTCACTTTGGCGAAAACGGCTGGCGAACTGGTCACGAATCTGACTCAAGGTCCAATTGCCTTCCGGGTCCTCCAGCACATCCACCCGGGCACCCAACTGAACGCCGTCTCCCGCCGAAACCAGTGCAATGGGCTCGGCACGCACGATGCCCCCCACCAAAAGCAGCGCCATCAAGACAACAACATGGAACTTTCGCAAACGCTCTTCCCCTAACGTCACAATAACAATCATGAATAATGCTACGGTATGGTCAGTGAATCCCCACTGCTATAATCACGGTCCAACGACCAACGCGCAAGGAGTGCTACATGGGACGCCTGTTAAAAATTTTGCTGATCACTTTGTTTGCCATCATTGTGCTATTAGCCATTGCCGTTTTTGTGATCACGCAGGTGATTGATCCCAACGAATTCAAGCCGGAAATCGAAAAACAGGCGCAAGAGCAGGCCAACCTGACACTGGATATTCAGGGCGACCTGGCCTGGCAGTTCTGGCCATCGCTGGGTGTCAGCCTTGGGCGCACCGAAGCACGCATTGCCGATGACGAAGAGTTGTTCGCGGCCCTCGACGAAGCCAGCGTCAGCGTTGCCGTATTACCGCTGCTGTATGGCCAGGTGGAAATGGACGGCATCACCCTTGCGGGTCTGGATGTGAACCTGGTGGACGGCCCGGACGGCGCTAACTGGGAACAGATCGGCCCGCAGACGCCGGCAGAAGACACCGCCACCGAAGAAGAGCCCGCAGCCGAAGAAGACAGCACCAGCCTGGACATTCCGCTGACCATTCCCAAAGTCGTCGTCAGCGACGGCAAGGTCCGCTATCGCAACACCGCCGACGGCACCGACATCATCGTCGAGCACTTTAACCTGAACGCCCAGGACGTGAACCTGGATGAGCCCTTCCCGCTGCAGATGTCCCTGCGCTATCAGGACCAGAGCGACATGCGCGTGGACATGAATCTGGACACGGTACTGGCCGCCGATATCGACAATAACCATTTCGTCCTCAACCCGATGACCCTGGATGCCAATATCGCCGGCGCCACCACCATGCCGGTGGATGTGCATCTGGAACAGAATCTGGACGTGAACCTGAACGAGGACACCGTCTCCATCAAGGACCTGCTACTGCAAGCCGCCGGCACCGAAACCAAAGGCAACGTGGACATCACTGCCCTCACCGGCGACATGCAGCTCAGCGGCAAGCTGGCCACCGCGCCTTTCGATGCCAACAAAGTACTGGAAGCCATTGGCGAGGCCCCCATCGAAACCACCGACAGCCAAGCACTGAGCAACATTGCCCTAGAGGCCACCTTGGGCGGCGAGCCCGGCAGCGTCATGGCCAGCCCGCTCACCGTGACCCTGGATGACAGCACCCTCCGTGGGAGCGCTGGTCTAGCCAGCCTGGAAAGCGGAAAAATCGTCTTTGATCTGACGCTCGATAAAATCACTCTAGATGGCTACATGCCTCCCGCCAGCGGCGAAACTGAAACCGCGGCACCTGGCGGCGGCAAAACCGGCGGCACCAATAGCCTCAGCGACGCAGAATTGATCCCCGTGGACACGCTGCGCCCATTACGGGTAGACGGCAAACTGGCCATCGGCAGTCTCAACTATGACGGCATCAGCGCCAGCGATATGAAATTTGCGGTTACCGCCAACAACGGCGTCCTCAAATTGACCCAAGCCACCGGCAACACCCTGGGCGGCAGTTTCAGCGCCAACGGCACGCTAAATGTCGCCGGCAGCACCCCAAAAATTTCGGCCACTAACAAAATCAGCAGCGTACAAATTCAGCCCATCGCCCAGATGGCACTCGACGACGATCTCGCCAAGGGTATTTTTTCCATGTCCGGCAGCTACAGCGCTAATGGCAACAGTGAAAAAGCACTGATGAACTCCGCTAAAGGCAACATCGATCTAAGCCTGGCTGACGCCACTGTGCGCGGCCTGAACCTGTACGACACCCTGGTAGGTGGCGTGAACGACATGTTGGGTCAATTTCAGGGATTAGCAGCCGCCCTAATTCCCAACCAAGAATCGGGCAAGCTGCCTTCCCCTCTATCCGAAGACACCAAAATTCTTGACCTTAAAACCAAGGCTCGGCTGGACAAGAACGTAGCCTATCTCGACAGTCTTAATGCCACCCTCAGCAAGGGTGAATTAAGCGGTAGCGGCTGGATGAACATACTCAACCAAGACTTCGACCTGAAAATTGGCATGCAGTCACCAGAGTTGGGCACATCCAAGTATTTGCAAGGCACCACCTGGCCACTACGTTGTGAAGGCAACCTAGGCGGCAGCCCGGCCAAATGGTGCGGCCCTGACAAGGATGGCTTCAAGGACATTGGTAAACAGGTCGCCGCTAACGCCACCAAGGACAAGCTAAAAGACAAATTCGGCATTGAAGGTGAGGGTGACACCACCGAAGAAATCCTCAAGGATGCCGCACAAAAGAAAGCCAAGGACGAAATCAACAAACAGCTACAGGACGGCCTAAAGAAACTGTTTAATTAAAAACCGCGGTGTATTTCACACGCACGCGGCCGCTAAACCGAACCGCAATCGTAGGGCGAAAGCAAACCAACGTCAGCTTTCGCCCTACCCACCCGGAAGTCCATGCCTAAATACTCATTGAGTCCCGAGCATTTCAGCCAGGCGCTGCTCGACTGGTACGACCAGCATGGCCGCCAAGACCTTCCTTGGCAGCACCCTCGCACGCCTTATCAGGTGTGGATATCGGAAATCATGCTGCAACAAACCCAAGTGAACACGGTGATTCCCTACTTCCAGCGGTTCATGGAGCACTTTCCGGATGTCAAAACGCTGGCGCTGGCCAAACAGGATGAAGTCCTACACCTGTGGACCGGCCTCGGCTACTACGCCCGCGCCCGCAACCTCCACAAATGTGCGCAGCAATTACTGGAGAACTACGCAGGTGATTTCCCCAACACCGTAGAAGAAGTGGCCACACTCCCCGGCATCGGCCCCTCCACGGCTGGGGCTATCCTTGCCCAGAGCCGCGGCATTCGCGCTCCCATCCTCGACGGCAACGTTAAACGGGTGCTGGCCCGACTGCATGCCGTACCTGGCTGGCCCGGCAAGAAACCTGTGGAAAGCCGGCTATGGGAGCTGGCCGAGCACTACACACCCGACCACCGACTGGCAGACTACACCCAGGCGATCATGGACCTGGGAGCGACCCTGTGTCGACGCAGCACCCCCGACTGCACCGCCTGCCCAGTGAAAACCGGGTGCCAAGCCCATGCCAACGGCAACCCCCAGGACTACCCCGGCAAAAAGCCGAAAAAAACCCTGCCGGTGCGCACCACCGTCATGCTTATCTTGCGTGACAGGGAGGGTCAGGTCTGGCTGGAACAGCGCCCCCAGCAAGGCATCTGGGGCGGCCTGTGGTGCTTCCCGCAAACCTGTGCCATGGAACAGGTACACCATGCCCTTCAAACCCGCGCTTTTGATGCCCGTGGCGACACCCAACAGCTGCCCCCCTTTCGGCACACTTTCAGCCACTACCACCTGGATATCGAGCCGCTGGAAGTGGCCGTGGACACAGCCGGCCCCTGTGACAATAATGGCCGCTGGGTAAACCCACAAAACCCCGGGAAATTGGGGCTGGCAGCCCCTGTGAAAAAGCTGCTAGCCAGCTTGTCCGCACCACGGCAAGCCCGCATGTTATAGTCGCCCCAAACCTCCATTCAGACCAAGCATTCCCACGGAGACGTTATGAGCCGCACGGTTTTCTGCCGCAAATACCAAAGCGACATGGAAGGTCTGCCCCGTCCACCCTTCCCAGGCCCCAAGGGGCAGGACATCTTCGACCATGTATCCCAGCAAGCCTGGAAGGAATGGCTTCACGAACAAACCATGCTCATCAACGAAAAACACCTGAACGTGATGGACCCGGAAGCCAAACGCTTCCTTGATGAGCAACGTGATCGTTTTCTGAACAATGAAAACTACGAAAAAGCAGAGGGATACGTTCCACCTGCTCACGATGCGAACAAATAAACGCCCATGGCTTGACGACTTCGATCCAAGCCGCTTTAATACGCGCCCTGATTGCCCGGATAGCTCAGTCGGTAGAGCAGAGGATTGAAAATCCTCGTGTCGGTGGTTCGATTCCGCCTCCGGGCACCAAATTGCAGTCCTAGAGGTTCCTGCCTCGCCTTTAAAGCCTCTGATTGCACAACGATCAGGGGCTTTTTTGTGTCTAATACAATCCTAACGAGTCCATTGAAATACAAGAGTATTTTTGTGGGTACTCCACCCCTTCCCTCTTTGAGATACCCGCAAATGAAGCTGCCGGACACAGCCATCTGAAATGGCCGAACTGAATCACCACCATTCGCTAGACACTAGCCAGCCGCTCTTTGTACTACCCCGACTGCTGTAAATCTTTCGCTGTACCCTCACGCGTTTCAGGAACCGGAAAAAGCTCTCAGCGACGGCATGATCGTGGCTGCTCCCCGGCGCGAGAACAGATTCAGAACCACAGCCAGATACAGCCGACCTTCGTGGGTACGGATATAAGCGATGTCCGTCACCCAACCTGCACTTGGCGTATCTAGACTGAACTGCCGCTACAGGCGTGTCAGCGTCGCACTGTGCATTCCGCCTGCTTTGTATCACGGCTTTTAAGAGGTCAGGCGCTTCGCTAACGCGCTTGAGCGCCTCCTGAAGTCGCCCCCCTGCTCATCGACCTTCATTGTTCGCTGAAGCGTTCGGCATAGCACCATCGGGAAGGTGAGCTTCAGTTGATTGGAATCAAAATGAATCCATCCAAGCAAAATAAACAGGGGATGCGGCTTGGTACGTGAGTCTGGATGGCGGAATACGCGGCCTTCTTCTAGAAGTGGCCCAACGTCGAGGGCACGGTACCGTGCAGCAAGACCCCGTTCACAGGCAATCAATCGTGAGTTATTCGACGGAATGCCTGCTTCAAAGGGGGGGCTGCTGCGGCCCTCTTGCTATGACGCTTTTGGTATGGCCGCCCCAGAAAAAAGCCCTAACTGTCTTGAAGTGCCCTCTTCATGTCACTAAATGTCCTCGCCAGCATGGCTGCACAGCGACAGGCTAGATTTCATACAAATTTTTGGTTAGGGAGTCTTCCAGCAACACCTGCCACCTGATTGTTCCAGAAGAATGGCTCGATAAAACTGGGCCGACTAATGATGCTAAAGAACAAATGTTGTTATGACACCTGAGCGTGCAAAAACCTCTCGGTTGGGGTGTCAGGTTAAGGCCACGGAGACAATGGACGGAATGACTGTTCAATTGCCAGAATTTCAAATGTAAGTGCGGAGAGCGACATGTCAACGAGTTCAAGTACAAGTAATGACATCCAGGCAAAAATAATTAACGCCACATCCAAAGTCGTGCCAATGCATCTACAGATCAAGGCACTAAAAAACTTGATGAAGGTGAAGCGGAAGACCATTGGCACTTCCCGCCCTCAGGTGCACTTTGTTGAAACCGATTTGCCTGACGTCAATGATTTGGCGATAGAAGATATCGATACGAGTAACCCTTTTTTATACCGACAAGGTAAGGCGAATGCGTACTTTAAGCGGTTGCGTGATGAAGCGCCGGTGCACTACCAGAAGAACAGTGCTTTCGGGCCGTTCTGGTCGGTAACACGCTACGAAGATATTGTCTTCGTGGACAAGAGCCATGATTTGTTTTCCGCCGAACCCCAAATTATCTTGGGTGATCCTCCGGAAGGCCTGTCGGTTGAAATGTTCATCGCTATGGATCCTCCCAAGCACGACGTACAGCGTCGGGCAGTCCAGGGTGTTGTTGCGCCCAAGAACCTGAAAGAAATGGAAGGACTGATCCGCAAGCGCACCGGGGACGTACTCGATAGCCTGCCGTTGGACACTCCGTTCAACTGGGTGCCGGTGGTGTCGAAAGAGCTGACCGGGCGCATGCTCGCCTCACTGTTAGATTTCCCGTATGACGAACGCGAAAAACTGGTTGGCTGGTCGGATCGATTGTCCGGCGCGTCCTCGGCAACCGGCGGCGAGTTTACGAATGAAGATGTGTTTTTTGATGATGCTGCAGATATGGCGTGGGCTTTCTCCAAGCTTTGGCGTGATAAAGAAGCCCGTCAAAAAGCAGGTGAAGAGCCGGGTTTCGATTTGATCAGCATGCTTCAGTCCAATGAAGACACAAAAGATCTGATCAATCGTCCTTTGGAATTCATTGGTAATCTCGCGTTGTTGATTGTTGGCGGTAATGACACCACGCGTAACTCAATGAGCGGGGGGGTGCTGGCTTTAAATCAGTTCCCAGAGCAATTCGAGAAGCTAAAGGCGAACCCAAAGCTTATCCCCAATATGGTCTCTGAAATCATTCGCTGGCAAACGCCGCTTGCGTATATGCGCCGGGTTGCCAAGCAGGATGTGGAGCTGAACGGACAGACCATCAAGAAGGGTGATCGCGTGCTGATGTGGTATGCGTCGGGCAACCAGGATGAGAGAAAATTTGAGAATCCTGAGCAATTCATCATCGACCGCAAAGATACGCGTAACCATGTGTCGTTTGGTTATGGGGTTCACCGTTGTATGGGCAACCGCCTTGCCGAACTGCAGCTGCGTATTCTGTGGGAAGAGCTTCTCCCTCGCTTTGAAAACATCGAAGTGATCGGTGAGCCGGAGCGCGTGCAATCGAACTTTGTGCGGGGCTATTCCAAGATGATGGTTAAGTTGACGGCTAAAAAATAATGACTCGCCAGAACGGAAAGGTGGCCGAACAACAATCCGACAAAGCAATATTACTGTCGGTCTTGGGTCAAAGGCATACAGTGTTCGGTACGGAAGAATTCCGTTTATTCGTCGACAAGTTATTTCTATATATGAAAATTTAACCCCCCGTGTGGCTGGTTTAATTCCGCCGCGCACCAAATAAAAGGCCCCGCTCACAAGAGCGGGGCCTTTTCGTTTCGGGCGTCCCTACACAACACCCGCAACCTGCGCTACCGTGAAGCATAACTTCGCGGCCTGAGCGCCGCTCCAACAAGGTTTCCCTGTGCGTTTTTTCCTCTTGGCCATTTTGCCTTTACTGCTGGTCGGCTGCGACCAGACTCCCACCGGTCGCGACCAACTGGCGCTAGTACCAGAGTCTATGATGGCGGACTTTGGTCGTCAGACTTTTGTGCAGATGCAGCAGCAGTTGCCGGTGGGTACCGGCGAAAGCGCCCGCCGAAAGGTGCAATGTGTGGCAGAGCACCTGATCAGCCGCATCCCCGCACGCTTTCCTGGTGCGACCATGCCGACCACCTGGGAGGTGGTGCTGTTCGCAGATTCCACACCTAATGCCTTTGCTCTACCCGGAGGCAAGATAGGCGTCAATGAAGGGCTGCTTAAGGTGGCACAAAGCGACGACCAGCTGGCCGCAGTGGTGGGCCATGAAATCGCCCATGTACTGGCCAAGCACGGCAACGAGCGGTTAACCCAGGAGTTGGGCATCAAAACAGTATTGTTCATCGTTGGGCTGTTCAGTGAAGGTGATGCAGATACCGAGAATATTCGGCAGGCCCTCGGCGTGGGAGCATATCTGGGGATTGCGCTACCGTTCAGCCGTAGCCATGAGCAGGAAGCGGACGCCATGGGCCTAGAGTTGATGGCCAGCGCGGGTTTTGATCCACTACAAAGCATTCAACTATGGCGCAATATGGCCGCCGCAGGCGGTGCCCAACCTATGGAGTTTCTCTCCACCCACCCTAATCACGACAGCCGCATCAAGGCACTGGAGGAGCGGATGGGGAACACCCTGCCGCTGTATCATCAAGCGTCGCCGGTGAACTGCGAACGCTAATCGCATCACAGCCGGCGTTGCTGCGAACAACAACCATTAGCTAGCCACCACGACTTTCAGGGAGACCGCCTTAACCTCCGGCAGCCAATCATCGTCCTTCATAGTCACAGGCCAAAACGGGAACATGGGCGGAGAACCTCAGACGTGAAGACCCCAGAGACGCTTCCGGGGCTTCCTTCCCTGTTATCCTGAAGGCAGAGGCCGGGCAACTCGACATCTCCACAGCCGCACTGAACACGCGAGCAACCGGCAAGTGTTCACTCGCTAGTAATTCATTCTCCCCCCGCGAATCCGTTAATCTTTCTCTCGAATGCGCTCCACAATCTTGGTGGTGGAGATGTCATCGATGAAATCGAGCACTTTTACCTCACCACCATAGCTTTTCACAAATTCGTGGCCCACCACCTGGTCTACGCTGTAGTCACCGCCTTTCACAAGAACATCTGGCTTAATGGACTCCAACAGTGGCTCCGGTGTATCAGTATCGAAAGCCACCACCCAGTCCACCGCCTCCAACGCAGCCAAGACTGCCATGCGGCGCTCAAGCGGATTAATAGGCCGACCCGGCCCCTTCAACCGTCGAATCGATTCATCACCGTTTACCGCAAGCACCAAGCGGTCCCCTTGCCGACGAGCCGTATCCAAATACCCCACATGACCGGCATGGATAATGTCGAAACAGCCATTGGTGAAAACGATTCTCTCGCCCTGGGCGCGAGCATCCTCGATGGCAATCAGCAATTGCGCTTCGCTCATCACGCCACGACCGGAGCCCCCCTCTTGATGCACCGCACGACGCAATTCGGGAGCGGAGACCACCGCCGTGCCCAGTTTCGCCACCACAATGCCAGCGGCAATGTTGGCCAAGGCCACCGCATCTTCCATGGCGGCGCCCGCAGCTAACGACACCGCCAGCACCGAGATCACCGTGTCCCCCGCGCCAGTGACATCGAATACTTCACGGGCACGGGCCGGCAAGTGCAGCTCCGGCAAGCCATCACGCAGCAGGGTCATGCCCTTTTCACTGCGAGTGACCAGCATGGCCTGCAGGTCCAGATCGCGGATCAGCTGCTGGCCCTTGGCAATCAGGTCCTGCTCATCTTTCACCACGCCCACCACCGCTTCAAACTCACTCAGGTTCGGCGTCAGCAAGGTCGCCCCGCGATAGGGCTCAAAATCGGTACCCTTGGGATCCACCAGCACCGGCACCCCCGCTTCGCGGGCCAGGGCGATCAGACCAGGACAGTCACGCAGGGCGCCTTTGGCATAATCCGACAACACCAGCGCACCGCAATGGACTAACTGCTGCTTAACCTGCTCGGCAAACGGCGCCGGGTCCTGGCTGTGGAACGCTTCTTCAAAATCCAGCCGCAACAGTTGTTGCTGACGACTAATCACCCGCAATTTGGTAATCGTGGGCAACCCGTCCACTTTCTGGAAATGGCAGCCCACTTCCGCCGCCGCCAGCCGCTCTTCCAGAATCGAGGCAGCTTCATCCCGGCCCGTCACCCCAACCAGCTCTGCACGGGCGCCCAAGGCGGCCATGTTCAATGCCACATTGGCGGCACCACCAGGGCGATCTTCTAGCTCGGTCACGCGCACCACAGGCACTGGCGCCTCCGGTGAAATACGGCTGGTGGGGCCGTGCCAATAGCGATCCAGCATGACATCACCCGCCACCAGAACACGGGCTTGGGCAAAAGAAGGGATGTGCGGGTTTTGCATCAATGTCTCCAAAAGACAACAGAGCCGAATTGCCCGCAATTGTAGCATAGCAGTGGAGGCAAACCGGTTCAGACAGTACACTTCGCGCCACAAGACTGCGTGAGTGTGTCACCCGGCAATTACGCATCACCTCGCTGTCAGGGTATCATTCAGTAGCCCTTAACCCTTGGCCAATTTTAGAAGCAACAGGACACGCTATGCCACCACTGCCCCCCAACATCATGCAAGGTCGCTGGCTACGCTGGTGGCTCACATTATCATTTGCAGTGATGTTCAGCGGTGTCTTCCTGTTCAGCTCCCGCATCGGCTTACTTAACGTGCTAGATGTGCTTTTCTTTTTGCCCGGCCTAACCCTGCTCACCCGCGCCGTAGTCAGTGGCGATCATCGCCTGATGACCTCGCCTTTTCTTGTTCCTCTTTATCTATTGCTCGCCTGGGCCTTGCTCAGCCTAGCTTGGGCAGAAGAACCCAATTCCTCACGCACGGTGCGCGGAGTCGTGCAGATTGTGGTGATGGTGGGGTTATTTCGTTGGCTACACCTGCATTTCCGTAACACCTTTAAACAAGCCATGGCCAACGGCGCCCTGTGTGCCGTGATTGTGTCTTCAATCGTTATGGTCAGCTACTACACCACTCAGCCATTCAGCAGCCCCCTGTTCAGCGAACCGGCAAACCTGATTTTTCGCATGCCTTCTCTTGACCCCTCCCTGGCACTGATGGCCATGGTGGCACCGACGTTCATTCTTCTGGCACAGGGCATGGAAGAAGGGGCATCCGGCAAAGGCGCCCGCCGCTTGGTTGGTGCCGGGGTCGGCTTTGTGTTTCTTTGCCTAGCCTCTTTGCCTCTGGGGTTAATGTGCATCATGCTTGCTGTCGCTTGGCTGCTTACCCGTAGCTCTCGCCGCTGGCTAAGCCTGATCCCGCTGGCCGCTGCCTTTTACCTGATGGTGCAAGGTGGCCACAGTGTGGCGGTGAACAACTACTTCGCTCACCCCCTAATCGGTAACGGGCTGAATCACGAAACATTGAATGGAGTGCTCGCCTACAACGGCTCTCACCTACAGACCCTCGCTCACCCCCGAAATATTTTTCTGCTATTGATTCACGGGCTGGGATTGGTCGGCCTGGTGCTGTTCATCGCCAGTTGGGTAAGCCCACTGACCGCCCTACTGCAGCGCCAGATCAACTGGCATGACAGTGCGGCCTACACCATTGCTGTTCTGCCAGGCCTGTGTATGGCCTACGCCGCCGGCGCATATCTACTCGTGCCATTCCATGCCAGCTGGCTTAGCCTTTGGCTCCCTTTAGCGCTTCTGCTGGCCCGACTCAGCGAGCGCCCAAGCATCCATCCCAACAGTCGTTGAGATTACCATGGGAAAACGCATCAACCGACCTTCACGCCTCTCCGATCCGCGCCTATACCCTAGCTGGCTAGGCGTCGGGCTATTCTGGCTAGTCGGCCAGCTACCGTGGACTGTTTTATTGGCCGCGGGTCGTGGACTGGGCCACCTTGCCTGGCATCTGACAAAAAAACGCCGCCATGTTGTTCAGACCAACATTCGGTTTTGCTTCCCAGAATTAAGTGCCGAAGAGCAAGAAACCTTAGCCAGGCGCTGCATGGTCAGCACCGGCGAAGCCATTCTGGAAATGGCCGGAAGCTTCAGCAACCACCGCATCAACCTTAATAACCGCCTGACTATCAATGGCTTAGAGCATGTCCGCAATGCCCAAGCCGCAGGGCAAGGGGTGTTGTTACTGGGCATGCATTTCAACAGCATAGATGTGGGGTCGCGGTTACTGAGTTGCGCATTTGATATGAATGCAGTCTATCGCCCCAACGATAACCTGGTGATTGATCGCTTGATCAATAAGGGACGCCTGAACTACATGAAAGGCATCGTTAAGCGCACAGATATTCGACATATCGTTCGCTTGCTCAGAAAGGGAGACATAGTGTGGTATGCCCCGGATCAGGATTACGGCACCGCCCACGCGGTATTTGTGCCTTTTTTTGGCGTGCCCGCAGCGACCATTACCGCCACCAGCCGCATCGCCCGCATGGGCAAGGCCGCCGTCATTCCCTGCGCGCACTACCGCCTACCCGGCGGCCGCTACGAAATCGAATTCGGCCCGGCGCTTGAAGATTTTCCCAGTGGCGACGATAAAGCGGATACAGCTCGGGTTAATAGCACAATTGAGCACTATGTGCGCAAGCATCCCGAGCAGTATCTCTGGGTTCACAAGCGGTTTAAACACCAAAAGAACGGACAATCGCCCTATAAGTAAACCTACTTTCTGACCAGCACCACCACCACGCTATTTCCCGAACTATCGAATACTTTCTCCAAGGAAAAGCGCGGTTCTTGCAACGCAAGAAGTCGATCTTGCTCATCTCTTTCCACCCGCCAAGCCAGCAAGCTACCCGGGATCACTTGCTCCGGAAATAGCGGTTTGGCGTCATCGCTGAAGTAGCCTTGGCCAGCATAAAAGCTAACCTGCCCATCATTTATATAAACCACACGCTCTGAACGTTCAGCCAACCAGCCCCCAGCCTGCCTCAAAGCTGTTTTTTCATGCCCAGTGGTACTAATAGACGTTGCTAGCGCCGACACGATCAAAATCATTACACTTACCCGCCGGAACCCGGCAGAGCCATTAACATAAGCCTGTGAAAACCGGCCCCACAGGAAAGGCAAAAGCATCAAGGCGAGAAAAACCACATACCGAGAAGACAGAAACACGTTGGTGACCAAAAAAACCACCAATACAGCCAGCCATAAGCAAAACAAAACCTGATAGGTGGTACGATCTCCACCCTTCCAGTCAACAGGTTTTAAAAAGACAGCAAGGATTAGCCATCCCAACAGCATTAACAATTTACTGGGAATCAACGTCATCAGACCCCAAAATAAAACCTGGCTACCGTAGTCCTCCGAGAATTCATTAAGCACTGCCCCTGCCAACAGATCACCATAGTGTTGAAACTCCTGATAGCGAACAGCCATATTCAGTGCATTTGCATAACGAAAAATTCTATCGCTCGCTTCGCCGCCATCAAACACAAGAAAAAACAGTAAAGCTGTCACGCCGACCACAGGAATCACATAAAAACCGGCCAATTTTCTCCAGTTTCTCTCTGGCATGAGCAGGCCCGCCAACGCGAGACCAATAGCCACAACACCAATTTCAAGTCGGCAGAGCACGCCAAACACAATGGCGCCAAAACACAGCGACAGCCACCCAACCGAGGCCTTTTCCATATAGCGGAGCCAGGCATAAATGGCCAGTAACGAAAAAAACCAGCCGGGCCAATCCCTCAGTACAGAAGAGCGATATTCGTTCAAAGCCGGCAAGGCCAACACGAAAAGCAAAAGCAGCCAACCCGACGTCAGTGAGACCCTAGACAATAATAAAGCCATCAACGCCGTAGCCCCTGCAGCAAAAAGCGACACCACTATTGTCACTGAAATTAATGCCGAAAAAGGGCTAACCTTGATGATTCCTGCAAGAAAGTAGGAGAAGAACGGCCAATTAAAGGTATTAGTGATGCTACCCTGTGTCTCGCCGACAGCAATCTGCCTGGCTAAATCGATATATAGCATCCCATCCCGATTCAAAACTGGATCAGTAATAAATGCCAACAGAGAAAGAGCTAAGCTTCCGATTATCGCCATGCAGGCAAGTGATCTAGGGCTATCCACAGACAGAATAAGATTTTTCGTCATCGTTATCTAAATTGCTCCCAGTTTCTTTCGAACCGCATCCTGTCTTTTCTATTTTTTGCTTTTGCCCGGCGGGCGCGTACACTGAAACTCGCATTATCAAGATCAATAAAGCTGATATCGTCATTATCGTTGACCAAGATATTCTGCGCCTTCATATCTCCATGACTAATGCCCGCCCAGAGAAATCGCTCCAACCATAACCGCACACTCTCTGCCAAATGTTCCGCTCGGGAGCGCTGCTGCTCCATCACTAGGCTTAGCGCCTGCGATTGCAGTCTCGGAAAAACGATAACACTGGTTCCCGCTCGTACACCTTCAGTGAATTCAACGAGCATAACCGGACGAGGCGTTGGTATTCCGAGTAGCGCCCACAGCCAACCTTGGCGCCAACTAATCATACCCCTAGAGTGTTTCATTTTTTGTTTGAGGCGGGCCTTCAAACTAGACTCTTGATAATGCTTTACAACCCAGGATTCGTCTGCGAATACACTGATACGACTACCTTTCTTTATCAGCGGCAACCCCTCTGGGTTTTCACAGTACGCCAACCAAGTACGAGCCTTATCTCGATATTCACGATCAATGTATGCAACGCCGTCTTTTATCGACTCCAGACGGATCGCAGAACAGTTACGCTGCCACTTTCTATCCGCTTGCACCATCCTCTTCAGTAGGAACTTACGGCACTTATTTTCGAAATCACAGCCATCGACACCCCGGGCTCGCATGAACTGATAACACTGAAGAATTAATTGGTCCTGCAGTGCTAATGAAGCTTGGGAGCACATCAGAGCCAGATTATCCACCAGCGCACGCGAGCCTCTCTTTGAAGGGACGGGCCTAATTTCACCTGCATCCAGACAGACGATACCCCTTGCCTCATCCACCAGAAAATTTCCTAGATGTAAGTCGGTCTGTATCCAGCCAGCGTCATACAACTGCCACACGGTGTCCAATAAACTTTGCAGCAAAGCAGGGTTAAACGTCTTCTCCAATAACGTACCCAGCTCAGCCCCCACCACCGGCTTCATCAACAGAACCGTATGAGCTCCCTGCTCCAATACAGCAATCGTTTCCGGCACCTGAACACCTTGGGACGCCAACTTTCTCAGCAAGGCATACTCATGCTGACCAACTGCTTTTTTGTCATTAAAAAACAGTTTGGCAATCACCGGCTGCCCCTGCCAGCGGCCATTCACCACCAACCTTTTCCCAGGTAAATGCCGCAAAATGCTCTTAGCCACCAACGTTTCTTGCGCTAGCTCAAGAGAGAAAGGCTCAATCTCATCCCAGCATCTATGTTGCAAATCTGACAGTGCCGTCATTTCATCAGGCTCTTGATCAGGCGGCGTATATAACGAGGCTGCATGGCCATAAAAGGGGACTCCCTGAAAAGTTGCCCGTATAAACGACGGACATCTCCGTAACGCTCAGCTCGATCACAGATTTTCACCAATGAAAGTAATCTACGCACACGATAGCTCTTGCGCATTGCCTGGGCCCATTCGGGCAGACCATTGTTATCAAAAATCCGGCTTTCCAGAGACATGCCCACCGCCAAGGCCGCGCTCACATCATGGCGCATACTGTCTTCATGCTTGTGAATTTTGGCAATGGGCTGCGGAGTAGTGGCCACCGGATAATTGGCCAGCACATGGGCAAACACGGGCAAATCCTCTGTATGACGCAACTCACGGTCATAGCGCACAGATGCAAATAACGTCCGATGCATCGCGCACGCGCCATTTGAGATGGTCAATTTCTTGCCCAGATATTCAGAGAAATTCTTCTGGCAATCATCCGATGCGGGCCATGGCCGAATTTCGTCACACCCTTCCTGGCTACATGAAAGATGGCCACCGATAAGGAGTCGTGCTTGAGGGTTTCCTTGTGCGCATTGATCCAGTGCTGCCAATGCCCCAGAGCACATTTCATCATCAGCATCCAGGAAAACTAGCCAGGAAAAAACCGCTTCCTCCACGCCCCGATTCCGTACTGCGGACAGCCCTTGATTGTTCTGCCGAACATAAGACAGCCGGGAACTATTCTGCTCAGACAGCGACTGCATCACCGTATCGGTGTTATCGGTAGAGCCATCATTGATCACCAACACCTCAAAATCAGAATAAGACTGGTTCAATACCGACTGCACCGCCCGCTCGATGCAGTGGCCATAGTTATAGGCAGGAATGACAACGGAAAACCCCGTGCTCATATATCCTTCCCCGGGTGCGCATTAAACTGCAGCGGAAATTGTGGTTTTTTTTCATAATAGCGACGATAAATTTTTTCACCTTCGCGCTGACTGGCGGCCAGCAGGGCAGATTTTTCCGTCAACACGTCACGTAAAGACAGGCCACTGTACTCACGCACAAATCGCAGAACATCTCTTCGCGTCATCCCGTACCGGGCAGTGGAGAAATACAACCCCCCCAAATCCTTGACTCGCCATCGTTGAGGAACCGCCCCTCGCACCTGGGAACGGTGCAGATCGATCAGGAAAAGAGGCGCGGTTTCATCCCTGGCGTGCACCGCGGGGGCCGGCATCAAAAAGTGGGCCAGATAAAAATCACGGTGATTAATGCCGGCGTCATGCATACGGCGGGCGATAGCAGCCACCCGACGAATCAGCTCGCGCTTGAAGCCTACAGGAACTTCTCCTGCCTCAAGCCAGCTTTCGCCTACTTCCTCCAGACTCAAGGTATCGGCCAGCTCATCCGTGACCAGAAACGATTCCTGACGAGACGGATTGTGGCCACGGCAGCCATACCCTGCCACCGTCATCGTATCCAGCCCTGCGGCCCGAACAGCATCAATCGCACGCACTTCCTGCATGGCACCAAGCACAGGCAATTTCCCCTGAGCGAGATTCTTGAAGATTTCACGCCATCCAATCCCGCCATGGTACTTGAGGAAATAACCTTTCCCGGCATGGAAAAAACGTAGCGTTCTGCGCCCTTCACGTTCCCGGAAAATATCCCCTTGTTGTCGGGCTGCCTGCTCAAACGGGTCCTTACCGGCCCAGGCCGCCGCCAGATCCTCACGCAGCATCTTGCTCATTCCTGCTCCCCGCCGTCGCCCGCTTCCACTGCGGACACCGCATGCTCCACCAGGTCATAAATATCTGCACTGGCCGCAAATGCCCGTCCCCGTTGCCGCCAGTCATCACGCCCCTGCATCAGAAGCCCCTTGGCTGCCAAGGCCATCATGGCAAGCGACGCATTGTCATTCATTACCTGGCCCATGGCCGCCTGCTCGATGTACGGTGAATAGCCGCATGCCTGCGTGGTCAAAACCGGCAACCCGGCAATGGCAGCCTCAAGTAATACCGTCCCGGTGTTTTCCGCATAGGCGAGATGCAGCAGCAAATCCGCAGACCAGAGCCACTCCGGCACATTGTCCTGCCCACCCATGAAATGCAGGCGCGACATTACACCCAGCCGGCGCGCCAGCGCGGCAAAACGCTCAGGGCGGTCATCGCCCACTACAAACAGTTGCGCCCCTGGCAGCGCCGCCAGCACATGAATGGCACGATCCAGGCCCTTGGTACGAAAACCGGAACCCACAAACAACAGCATCGATTCCTGATCAGCCAGATCCAATTTTTCCCGATGCGCCATACGCACCGACTCATAACACTCAGGCAGCACCCGGTCACGGCGAATGCCTGGTGGCAAATCGACAAATCGTTGTTCGGCGGTACCGTAGTGATCCTGAAACAGGGATTTCTGGGGCGGAGAAATGGACAAAATACGAGTAGTGCTATCCTGTGCAAAAACCGCATGCTCCATATCCAGTTTGCTGCGATAACGCGGTAACCAGGAACGCGGCCAAGAGTAACGCTCGGAAAGACAGCCATCCGCAGCATAATACCAATCCAGCCCAGGCATTTTGTTAAACCCTACTCTCAGGTCAAAATCCGCCCACAACTCACTCACCTGGCCTGCAAACTGCACGTCACGCCGGTGATTGCTGCCGGCCGTCACCGGCAACAAATGCACAGTAATATCCGTTGGTTTTTCACCGTCCCAGTCTCGGGTAAAAATGGTGACCTGATGACCCCGTGCCACAGAGGCTTGGGCAATAGCCAACATATCCCGTTGCAACCCGCCGAACGGGAAATACTCGAACAGCACAAACGCCAGCTTCATGAGGCCACCCGTAACAGTTGCTGCCAGACCTGTTTTGGCTTGAGACTGCTAAAGCAAGGAGGTTCTACCCCCTTGCCTAACTCTCCCCGATAGGTGCATTTTCCCTGCACGCAGGGCGCGCAGGGAAAATCCGCCGCCAATGACGAAGCACGCATGCCTTGCACACCGGTCAGCACCGGGTCCGTTGGACCATAAAGCGCCACACCCGGCAAGCCGGCAGCGGCAGCCAGATGCGCCAGGCCAGTGTCTACGGCGATAAAGGCATCCCAGCTCAACAACTTGTCGGTCAGCGCATCCAGACCCATCTTCGGCAGCACACAAACGCGCTCCAGCCCGGCGGCCAGCCGCTCGGCGCGGGCTTTTTCTTCGTCGTTGCCCCAGGGCAAATGGACACGGTGGCCGTCGCCGCTGGCCAGCTCGAGAAGCTGGCGCCAGAACGCTTCCGGATAATGTTTGGTGGCCCAAGTCGTGCCATGACAGAACACCAGCTCTGCCGGCTCACTCAAGGGCGCTGGCACATGCTCACGGGGTAACCCATAGTCTGGCGCAGTATCGGCAAGGGGGTAATTCAGAGCCTGGGAAAACAACTGACGAACCCGCTCAATGGCGTGCTGGCCACGGGCCACAGGCAGCGGATGATCCAGCACCCTGGCCGACAGCCCCTCACGCGCAGAGTGCTTATCAAAACCGTATTTTGGACCACGGGAGAGGCGCGTAACGAACGCGCTTTTCAGCAAGCCTTGGGCATCAATTACCGCATCATAGGAGTTTGACTGAACGGCGGCATTAAAGGCAGCCCACTCCCCGGAGCGACGCGCCTTGATGGGGTGCTTCCGCCAGCGGCGCAAGGCACATGGAATAACTGTATTAACCGCAGGATGGCGGATGGCCAGGTCGGCAAAGCTGTCTTCCACAACCCAATCCACCTTTAACGAGGGAAAGGCCACTAGCGCATCAGTCAATGCAGGCAAGGCATGAATCACATCGCCCATGGAAGAGGTCTTGATCAAAAGCAAACGCATTGATCAGGCGCTCCTTAACTTGAACTTACGCTCCATGCGGGCAACGAGTGATCTCCCATCGCTATCTGCCAGCGGTCGGTCAAGATACGCTCTTAAAAACCGCACCCTGTCACGGGCAGAAAAACCTTTCGCTCGTCTTGCCAACGTCTCCAGATCACGTAGACGGGGCTGCCAGCGCTGGTAGTGAGGCCGACAGCGTTCCATATCAATGAAACGCACATCATAGCGTTGCTGTTTTTCACACCAAGCAACAAAAATATGCTTGGGATACAAATTCTGGTGAACCAAACCACGCTCATGAAGCAAGCGCACCACTGAGGCCACATCACGTATTAACGTAAATCGTCTCCCAGGGGATAACGCACCCAAATCGATTTGATCAAGGCTCTGAAAGCCAGCCAAGTTAATGCTGACCAACATGGCTTCATGATTTCCACCTTGCGAGTTCACAGCAAAAAACAATGGCTCCGCTACCGGCACACCCGCTTGCCAGCAACGCATCAGGGCTATGTATTCCTGATACAAAGTGGCTTGCCCGGTGATGGGGTGCAGCACAGTACGTCGCACATAGTTACGCTGATGCTTGATATAAACGGTTACCGGTTCCCCTCCAGCCCCAACCACGTTTGCCTGGAATACTTGGCTGATCCCACGCCCTCGCTGGTTGGGCTCGTCGACCAGCGTCTTGTCTAACGCCAACCAATCCGCAATCGTGTTCAGACCAAGCCCATTCAACGTCAATCGCCAGTGGGGGTGAATGTAATTGCCATTCAATTCCATTGGATTACTCATCTCCTACCAATATCCCCAACGAGTCAATCACCTTCATGGGCGGCAACTGACGCAAACAATTCAGGTGGCCCAGCGGGCATTCACGCTCGAAACAGGGGCTACACTCCAACCCCAATCGTACCACTGCTACCCGATCCCCCAAGGGCGGCGTAAAACCGGGAGATGTAGAACCGTATACGGCTACCAATGGCCGCTTCAGTGCAGCCGCAATATGCATCAAGCCAGAATCATTGCTGACCACCGCCATGGTCGCTGACAGCAAATCCACGGCCTGCTCCAGGGACGTATTCCCCGCCAGCACCACCGCATGCTCATCCGCACCGTTCTCCAGTGCCCCGACGATCACATCCGCCACGGGCTGGTCTTTCCCGGAACCGAAGATCCACACCTGCCCGCCACGCTCAATCCAGTGCTGGGCCACTGCGGCATAATGATGCTCCGGCCAGCGTTTGGCCGGGCCGAACTCCGCACCAGGGCACAGCCCCAGCACCGGGCGGTCCAGGTTGAGATTATGCGCCGCCATGGCCCCATTGCGGGAATCGTCGCTGACCTGCAAGTGTGGAGCGGTAATCTCATCCAGCCCCGGAACCGGCGCACCTTCCGGCAATGCCAGCGCCACAAAACGCTGCACCATCAAGGGGTAGCGCTCCTTGTCCAGCTTGCGCACATCGTTGAGCAGGCCATAACGCATTTCGCCGCGCCAGCCGGTGCGCACCGGAACTTTCGCCGAAAACGGTACCAGCGCAGACTTGAGCGAATTGGGCAGCACATAACTTTGCTGATAGTGGCCGCGCAGGGATTTCCCCAATGCGTGCCGCTCACCAAGACGCAAATCGCCATGATCAAACGGCAACGCCAGCGCCTCACGCACTTCCGGCATGCGTGACAGCAGCGGCCGACACCAGGTCGGCGCCAGCACATCGATAGCACAATCGGGGTATTGATGACGCAGTTCGGAAAACAGCGTTTGCGCCATCACCATGTCGCCGACCCAGGACGGGCCGACGACAAGGATGGCGGAGGGCGAGTCGGTCAAGGTAGCCGGCATCCGCCTGTTTAGCTCACGTAAGTGAGCCAGTCTCCGTAGTCGTCATCCAGTTTGCCGCGCACCAGATCGAAATACACCGCCTGCAGCTGTTCAGTCACCGGGCCTCGCTTGCCGGCACCGATGATACGGCCATCCAGTTCGCGAATCGGCATCACTTCAGCGGCGGTGCCGGTGAAGAAGGCTTCGTCGGCAATGTAGAGCTCGTCACGGGTGATGCGCTTCTCTCGCACCGGATAACCACGCTCTTCGGCCAGTTGCATGATGGTTTTGCGGGTAATGCCATCCAGGCAAGAGGTCAGTTCCGGGGTGTAAATGATACCGTCGCGAACCAGGAACACATTCTCACCGGAGCCTTCTGCCACATAACCCTCGTTATCCAGCAGCAAGGCTTCATCGGCGCCACCGGACAGGGCTTCGTTCAGCGCCAGCATGGAGTTCATGTAGTTGCCGTTGGCTTTCGCCTTGCACATGGTGATGTTCACATGGTGACGCGTGTAGCTGGAGGTACGCACCTTGATGCCCAGCTCCAGCGCCTCCGGCGACATGTAGGACGGCCATTCCCAGGCGGCCACCATCACGTGCACTTTCAGGTTGTGGGCACGCAGGCCCATGCCTTCACTGCCGTAAAACGCCATCGGGCGCAGGTAGGCGTGGGGCAGATTATTTTCGCGAATCGCCGACAGATGCGCCTCGTTGATCTGCTCCTTGGTATAGGGCAGCTTCATGTTGAGGATATGCGCACTGTTGAAAAACCGGTCGGTGTGATCCTGCAGGCGGAAAATAGCCGGCCCTTTTGCTGTCTCATAGGCACGCACGCCTTCAAACACGCCCATGCCGTAATGCAGGGTATGCGTCAGCACGTGAACCTTGGCCTCTTGCCAGGGAACCAGCTCGCCATCCAACCAGATAAAACCGTCTCTTACAGCCATCGACATGGCAGTGATACTCCCAGAACTAAGGACCTTTGAGCGAACGCCCTACAGGTCGAACCAATGCTTCCAGATCGTTCGCACGCCTTCACGCAAATCGCGGAATTGAGTGTCGTCGACAATGGATTTCTCTTTGCGCAACGAGGCGCGATGAGCCGCGGACCGGTAAGCCAGGTAGGCTTCCCGCAGCAGGCCGGCATCCTGAGCCGACATAATGTCCAGTGCGGCCAGTGTTTCCAGCAAGCGCACATTATCGGTGAAGCGGGTGAGTTCACCGTGGGAGGAGGCCCATCTCAGAACCCCGTATTGCACCATAAATTCGATATCAACGATACCACCAGGATCCTGCTTGAGGTGAAAAGTGTCCGAGCGTTTATCGGCTAGGTGATTGACCATTTTGCTGCGCATGGCCAATACGTCCTCGCGAAGCTTGTCTTTGGGGCGAGGATCACACAGCACCTGATGGCGAATATCATTAAAGCGTTCCCGGGCACGGTTGCAGCCAGCCACCACGCGCGCGCGAACCAGTGCTTGATGCTCCCAGGTCCACGCATCATTACGCTGATATTTTTCAAACGCATCCATGGAGCTGACCAACAAGCCGGCGCTGCCGGACGGGCGCAAACGAGTATCCACCTCATAAAGCTGGCCACTCATGGTCCGCGTGCTAATGATATGCACAATGCGCTGCCCCAGGCGGGCATAAAACTGCTCGTTGGAGACGGGCTTTTCACCGTCAGTCATGCCGCCACTGGCGGCATCATGCAAAAACACCAGGTCCAAATCGGAATTGTGCCCCAGCTCAATGCCCCCCAGCTTGCCATAGCCCACCACCACAAAATCCGGGCTACAGGGCTGGCCATCATCGCGTGATGGGCGGCCATGGCGCTCCACCATCGGCTCCCAGGCCAACATCACCACCTGGTTAAGAATGCTTTCGGCCAGCCAAGTCAGGTAATCACTCACTTTCATCAACGGCAATACTTCGGTGACTTCCGACGCCGCTACCCGCAACAGATGGGCCTGCTTGAAGTTACGCAGCACTTCCATCTGCTGTTCCAAATCGTCCTCAGCCACCCGCAGCAGCTGCTGACGCAGCTCGTCATCCAACTCCGCCCGCTCCGGTGGCGAGTAGAGGGTGCGTACATCGAGAAGCTCGTCGAGCAATACAGGGTGACGGGTAAGCCGCTCGGCAATCCAAGGGCTAGCACCGGACAGTTTCACAAGCTGTGTCAATGCGCTGGGGTTTTCCACCAACAAGGCTATGTAGGCGCTGCGGCGCAGCACCGCCTCCACAAAAGCGATCAAGCGCCCCGCTGTCGTATCACCGTGCCCCTGGTAACCCAGCGCTTCGAGCATTAATGGCATCAACCGATCCAGCCGCTGCCGGCTGATGGCCTGCATATTCTCCACCGCTCGGCTATCGCGGAAGTCGCTCAGCCTAGCGTACACAGCCTGAGCATCCAGCACCCCGATAGCACTGAGTTGAGCCTGCGCTGCATCCTCATCCAACGCCCCCAACCACAAATCGAGCAGCTCTTGATCAGCACCTTGGGCAGCATCGGTTTCCTGTTCCGGGTCGGCAATCACTTGGCTAAAATGATGGCGCACACTTTCCCGGTAGCGACGCAGCTTGCGCTCAAACGCTGCCCGAGCAGAAAAGCCCATGGCATAGGTCAAGCGCTGCCAGCCCAGCTCATCATCGGGCAGCCGCTGAGTCTGCTTATCCGCCACCGCCTGCAAACGATGCTCCACATCGCGCAGAAACAGATACGCCTCAGTCAACTCGTCGGCCACATCTTCGGGCAACAGCTCCAGCGCCACCAGCTGTGGCAGCACTTTGATTAAATTCGGCTCACGTAGATCAGGCAACTGGCCACCGCGAATCAGCTGGAATGCCTGAACAATAAATTCCACTTCACGAATGCCGCCTGCACCCAGCTTCACATCCGCCTGCATCCCCTTACGATTCACTTCCCTCTCGATCAGGGATTTCATTTCTCGCAGGGACTGGAACGCGCCGTAGTCGATATAACGACGATAGACAAAGGGGTTTAAGCGTTTGATCAAGCGGCCGCCGGCCTCCAAATCGCCCGCCATCGGGCGCATCTTGATCAGCGCATAGCGCTCCCATTCGCGGCCCTGGGTTTCGTAGTAACCCTCCATGGCATCGAAGCCGATGGCCAAAACACCGCTCTTGCCCCAAGGGCGCAGACGCATATCCACCCGGAAAACGAAGCCGTCTGCGGTTGTCTGATCCAGCGCCTTAATTAACTGCTGGCCCAAACGCACAAAGAATTGGTGGTGGGTTAGCGCCCGGCGTTCACCTTCGATTTCACCCTCGTGCTCGTAGGCAAAAATCAGGTCGATATCGGAAGACAAATTCAACTCGTGAGCGCCCAGCTTGCCCATGGCCAGCACCACCAGCCGGACCGGCGTGCCATCCGGCCCCAGCGGGGTGCCGCAACGCTCACAGGCCCAGCCATACAATACGGTCAGCGCTTCATCAATGAGCGTATCGGCCAGCAGCGACAAGTCGGCCACGGCACTGTGGTAATCGCCTATCCTGGCCAGGTCCCGCCAAATAATGCGCACCATGTGGCGGTGACGCAAACGGCGCAGGGCCCGCTTGAGGCTGTCTTCATCATCACATTCAGCCAACAGCGCGCGCACTTCTTCTTTCAAGGACGCAGGCGCCAGAGCTTGGGTTAGATCACTGGCCTGCAGCCACTCCCCCAGCCCCGGATCTCGCTGAAACTGAGCAGCAACATAGTCCGATCCTGCCCACACACGGGGCAGATCGACCAACAAGGCATCGGGGATACGGTGTCCAGATTCAATAAAATGCTGCCAGTGCTGACTAACCAGCACCGACAGTTCATCCGGCAGAGAATCGTATTGGGGTTCACTCATGGGCGGCTATTGTCGTACGGCAAAGGCAAAGCTACAAGCGGCAGAACCAAGCGATACGCTGCAAGCGTCAAACCGCGACACGAAAAAATGGCGTTGAAGACAGGACAACCAACGGAGCCCAGCGCTGGAACTTGGGCCCCTCAGGGCAAACCCAGAACATTCTCGCCCGCGCGCTCTCCTTATTGCTGCCGCGATTGATGCAGCGCTACCCCATCAAAATATCGTGGGAGGGCGTCACCCGCATAACCTCTTCAATGGTCGTCAGCCCCTTGGCCACTTTTATGGCGCCACTGATTCGCAGGGGTTTCATGCCTTCTTTGAGTGAGGCCCGGGTCAGGGTTTCCAGGTCGGCGCCACGGGTGATGTGGTTTTTCAGGGTAGTGCGCAGGGGCATGGTTTCATACACCCCCATCCGGCCTCGATACCCAGTCCCTCGACATTCCAAGCAACCCACCGGCTGATACAGCGTTGCCGGCATCTTCATCTTGAAAGGACGAACCAGCTCCTCCCAGGCTTGCGGGTCGGTTTCGGTGGCCGTCTTGCAGTTCGGGCACAGCGTTCGCACCAGCCGTTGCGCCATCACACCCAGCACCGTGGCGCTAATCATATAAGGCGCCACGCCTAGGTCGATCAACCGGGTGACGGACGATGGCGCGTCATTGGTATGCAGGGTCGACAGCACCAGGTGGCCGGTGAGGGCAGCCTGAATGGCCATGTCCGCAGTCTGCAAGTCGCGAATCTCACCAATCATGATGATATCCGGGTCTTGGCGCAGCATGGCCTTCACGCCTTGGGCAAAGTCCACATCAATATTGGCCTGAATTTGCATCTGGTTAAAACTGGACTCCACCATTTCGATGGGGTCTTCGATGGTGCAAACATTCACTTCGCTGGTGGCCAACTGCTTGAGCGTAGAATACAGCGTGGTGGTTTTCCCCGACCCGGTGGGGCCGGTGACAAAAATAATGCCATGGGGGTGGCTGGTCATCTGGTGCCAGGTATCGTGATCCTCCTTGCTAAAACCCAATTGCTCGAAGCTACGCACCAACACATCCGGGTCGAATACCCGCATCACCATCTTTTCACCGAACGCGGTGGGCAGAGTAGAAATCCGCAGCTCAATCTCATCCCCTTCCGGCGATTTGGTCTTTAAGCGACCATCCTGGGGTTTACGCTTTTCCGCCACATTTAAACGGCTAAGAATCTTTAGCCGGCTAGTCACCGCCGCCATAATGGCCGCCGGCAATTCATACACATCATGCAGCACACCATCAATGCGAAAGCGCATCTTGCCGGTTTCCCGGCGTGGCTCCAGGTGGATATCGCTGGCGCGCTGGGAAAACGCATACTGCAGAATCCAGTCCACAATGTTAACGATATGCTGGTCGTCCGCATCGTGGTGCCCTTTGCCCACTTCGAGTAGCTGCTCGAAGTTGGTAATGCCCGACATTTCCTGCCCGGTGTTGCCGGTCGCCCCCGCAATGGAGCGGCTCAGGTTATAGAACTCAATCCGGTAGCGGCGCATTTGCTCCGGATTAACCAACACCACTTCCAGCTCACGATCGCGCAGCACCTGTTGCAAATGCGGCTGCCAGCCGCGCACGAACGGCTGGTCGCAGGCCACCACCACCTTATCGCGATGCACCTCCACCGCCACAATACCGTGGCGTTCAGCGAAGGCGTAACTCATTACATTGGTCACCTGATCCACATGCACTTTAAGCGGATCAATGCTGTACACCGGCAAGCCGCTTTTTTCTGACAGCCAATGAGTCAGAAAGTCCACATCCAAAAGCTGGTGGGTATTGGTGCGATCGGTAAGGCGGTACTTAGCCAGCACCTGAATAGGGTGCCAATTCAATTCTTTCTTTTCCCGCGGCGTCGTGGAGATCACGTTAAAGTCCTCCTGACTGACGCGCCCTTCATCCAGCAATTCACGCATCAACCAGCGCACATCAACCAGAAGGCCGTCCAGCTTGGGGGCATCCCCAGGAGCGCTAACCGTCACTTTCTTCACTTTCTATACTCTCCAACTCTACCCGGGGCTCTATTGGCCTGCGCCACACGGCAAAACACCATCTGTGGCAAGCCGAGCCATCTCATTATTCTGGCGTAGGCCGTGGCAACCCATCAGCATCTTTACTGTACCCCTAACATTGACCCCCTGACAGCCCCGCCTGCTTTCTCTATACTCGCGACCCAATTAGTGCCGGAACGGCGACACCGTTGTCACCGTCTTGCCGCGGCTACCCGCCAGCAGCGAATAGCGGCATGATGGGCAGCTGCTCCCAACCCTAACCCTTGGACCCGAGGCGCCTATGTCCTTTGGAAGCTCCATTGCCGGCCTCTTCGGCCGCTCACCAATCAAGCCCCTGCAAAAACACTACGATACCGTCCACGACTGCGCACGCACGCTGGCGGACTTCTTCGCCGCCGTGACGACCAACGACTGGGACAAGGCACGCGCCGCTCGCCAGCGAATTGCCGACCTGGAAAACCAGGCCGACGAGCTGAAAAAAGAGTTCCGTCTCAGCCTGCCCAAAAGTCTATTTCTGCCCATGCCCCGCACCGATCTGCTCGAACTGATCAGCGTGCAGGACAAGGTCGCGAATAAGGCTAAGGATATTTCCGGGCTCATGCTTGGCCGGCAGATGACCATTCCTCCCGTTTTGGCCGACGTAATGCAAGCCTATGTACAAGGTGCCATCGACACCTCCGCCCAAGCCCAAAAAGCCATCAACGAACTGGATGAGCTTATCGAAACCGGCTTCAGTGGCCGTGAAATTCGCATGATAGAAGACCTGATCGAAGAACTGGACCGCCTGGAACGGGCCAACGACGATCAACAGGTCACCATTCGCGCCACACTGTTCAAGCTGGAAACCGAGCTATCACCAGTGGACGTCATCTTCCTCTACAAGATCATCGAATGGGTGGGCGATCTCGCCGATCGCGCCCAGAAAGTGGGCGGCCGCCTGCAGATGTTGGTCGCACGCTAGGAGAGTTCTTATGGAGTGGATGCTAGAGCATAGCTATTTCATGCTGCTGCTGGCGGGCGCCTTCGGGTTCCTAATGGCCTGGGGCGTTGGCGCCAACGATGTGGCCAACGCCATGGGGACCTCGGTGGGAGCCAAGGCCCTCACCGTGAAGCAGGCGGTTATCATCGCCATTATCTTTGAATTTGCCGGGGCCTACCTGGCCGGCGGCGAAGTCACCGCCACCATCCGCAAGGGCATCATCGATGCGGATGCCTTCTCCCACGCCCCGCAATACTTGGTCTACGGCATGATGTCCGCATTGCTGGCCGCCGGTATCTGGTTGATGGTGGCGTCCTGGTTCGGTTGGCCGGTCTCCACCACCCATTCCATCGTCGGTGCCATCGTCGGCTTTGCCGCCGTAGGCTTGGGCATGGACGCGGTGCACTGGGGCAAGGTGGGCTCCATCGTCGCTAGCTGGGTCACCTCGCCCCTGCTGGCCGGGATCATTTCCTTTGCCCTAATCCGTAGCGTGCAACGGTTGGTACTGAACCACGACGACCCCTTCGAACGCGCCAAGAAAGTCGTCCCTTTCTACATGTTCTTGGTGGGCTTTGTTATTTCCATGGTCACCATGGTCAAAGGGTTGAAACACGTCGGTCTGGAACTGAGTTTCTTCCACAGTTTCCTGTGGGCCCTGCTGGGTGGCGCGGTTGTTATGGCACTGGGAAGCTTCTTCCTGAGTCGGGTTGAACCAGACCCAGAAGCCGATAAAGACTTCCGGTTCAGCTCTGTGGAGCGCGTGTTTGCGGTACTCATGATCTTCACCGCCTGCGCCATGGCGTTTGCCCACGGCTCCAACGATGTAGCCAACGCCGTCGGCCCGCTGGCCGCCATCAACAGCGTACTGGCGTCCGGCGGCGAAATCGGCGCCAAAGCAGAAATGCCCAGCTGGATTCTTTTGGTCGGGGCCATGGGTATCGTCTTTGGGCTAGCGATTTTCGGCGCCCGAGTGATGGCCACTGTAGGCAAAAAGATTACCGAGCTCACCCCATCCCGTGGCTTCGCCGCCGAGCTGGGCGCCGCCACCACCGTGGTGCTGGCCTCCAGCACCGGCCTGCCCATTTCCACCACTCACACCCTGGTGGGCGCGGTCTTGGGCGTCGGCATGGCCCGCGGCATTGGCTCTCTGAACCTGCGTGTAATCAGCACCATCTTCACCTCTTGGGTCGTCACCCTGCCCGCCGGTGCGCTGCTCTCCATCCTGTTCTTCTATTTCTTCAAAGGGCTGTTTGGGGCATAGCAAAAAGGCTTCACGCACACAGAAAAGCCGCCCTCCGGGCGGTTTTTTTGTGTGGGCTCATACGCCCCGCATCTAGTATCCGGCACAATCTGCTCGCTATACTGGCCAATCAATCACTTAGAGCCGAGACGCCCGTGTCCACCAGCGCAGCCCCGAACACCGACAGCCAGGTTCACTGGTTCCGCAATTCGTCCCCGTATATCAATGCGCATCGGGGCCGAACCTTTGTGGTCATGTTGTCTGGGGAACTGCTGGACGGCCCGCGCCTGCCTACCCTGATTCACGATCTGGCCCTGCTGAATAGCCTGGGAATCAAACTGGTGCTGGTGCATGGCGCCAGGCCACAAATTTCTGCCCGGCTGGCAGAATCCGACATTGAATCCACCTTTGAGCAACACATGCGCATCACCGACAGTGCCGCGCTGGATAGCGTCGTGGCGGCGGTGGGCGCATTGCGCCTGAAACTGGAAGGCTTGTTCTCCATGGGGCTGGCTAACTCCCCCATGCATAACGCCAGCATCCGGTTAATTAGCGGCAACTTCGTAGTGGCCAAACCGGTAGGCGTGCGTGGTGGCTTCGACTACCAGCACACCGGTGAAGTGCGGCGCATCGACGTAGACGCCATTCGCCAGCAACTGGGCAACGGTAACGTGGTGCTGCTCTCGCCGGTGGGCGGCTCGCCCACCGGCGAACTGTTCAACGTGAACGCAGAAGAAGTGGCCTCCACTGCCGCCATCGCCCTGGGCGCCGACAAGCTCATCATCATGGGCGAACACCTGCGTCTCGCCGACCCGCAAGGCCACCTGGTGCGCGAACTCAGCCCCCAGCAAGCCGGCAAACTGCTGGCCGGCGACCAATACGAAAACAATGGTGTAGACCGGCAGCTCACCGCCGCCTGCCATGCCGCCAGTAACGGCGTGGCTCGGGCGCACCTGCTCGATGCCCAGGTAGATGGCGCACTAATCAAAGAACTGTTCACCCGCGACGGCTGCGGCACCCTGGTTACTAGGGAAACCTACGAAACCCTCCGTGGCGCGCGCATTGAAGACGTGGGCGGCATTCTCGAACTGATCGAACCACTGGAAGAAGACGGCACCCTGGTGCGCCGCTCACGGGAGCTACTGGAAAACGAAATTCAGCGCTTCGCCATCATCGAACGCGACGGCATGGTTATCGCCTGCGCGGCCCTCTATCCCTTCCCCGAAGAAAAGACCGGCGAACTGGCCTGTGTCGCCGTTCATTCCAGCTACCGCAAAGGTGAACGGGGCGCACAGGTTCTTGGCTATCTGGAACGGCGGGCACGGGAACAGGGGCTGCACAGCCTATTCGTGCTCACCACCCTCACCGCGCACTGGTTTCAGCAACAGGGGTTTGAGGCAGCGGGAGTAGAAGCCCTGCCGGGAGCCAGGCAATCGCTGTATAACTGGCAGCGGAATTCAAAGGTGTTTGTGAAGGGGCTTTGAAGGTTATGGCCAGATTTCTAGCGCTTGGCCTCAGCCGCCCCCAAAACACGCCAGCGTTTTTGAGTCGCCTGTAGCCCTTTGTTAGGTTTTGTTCATTCGTGGCGTCACAACTTCCGGACCAATGTGATGCCATCTGCGATTGGAAGCATGGACACATCTACACCAAGCCTGCAGCTTTAGCCAAAAAATTTCGGGGGCAGGCTTTGCGCCACCTCGAAAGCATCATCGGGTGGATGATCCAACCCAGCCGCCACTTACTGAACCTGAACCCCTTCCTGACAGCTAAGCTCAACGGCCTTTACTTTAAAGTCTGTCGAATACTGCCAAGTCTTTCTCGGATTTTTGTATTGGGGCATATGCCACCTCCTCTGGTTAGGAGAAGGTGTCCACTAAAACGGGGGAACTACATTTTCCGAGTGCTGGTGCTTGTTATACGATTGTTGATACAACATATACACCCAGAACTTTGGAAAAGCCAAGGGCCAAGAAGCCTAAAATTAAAGCCCAATTTCTGACGACGAAAGTTGCACTAGAGTAATTAGAAAGCTTATCCAAATTAGTTTTTACTTTCGAGGTATTCTCTTCAATAAGCTGCAGAGTATATGCAGCTTCATTTCTGCCCAATACTTCACCAGTATCCGTATTTAGAACCTGGCCTGGCATAGACTGAGCCTGATTAAGAGCGCCTTTCTTTTCACCCATATCCAGCATTTGAAAATTGAGTTTCATGATTGATATATTAAGATCTAACCGCTTGAACCCAGCAATGATTGAAATAAAAAAAAGAGCTAAAGAGATCAGTTCGATGGTATTTTGAGAGAAGCTTATTGGCATAGGTTTGTACTGACCACCAACATACGCGAACAAAGCAGATACTAGACCCAGTAGAAAATAATCAAGCTTTTGTTGGGCTTCTCTAATTCCCTTAAACACTTCTAGGCTTCTAGATTCTGCCACTGGCCTTCCTTATCGTATAACGCTCGCGTAATAGATGCGAGCTTGCGAGCGTCCTAATTGACGCGCTTGTTAGCAGCTCACGCCTCAAATCGAGAAGCAATTTCAATTTTCTTTAGCAAATAACCTAAAGAGCCAATGCCCCCGTTCCAGTCAATATCTCTGATGATTTCCAATATTCTGTGAGCACGTCGTTTCTCTTCTTCGCTTGAAGAACCGGAATCTATTACCCTTTGATACTTATTCGATATTTCATCGTAACTATGACTATGTGACTTACAAGTGACAATGTATGCCTCTAGCGCTGTACCATAATTATTCAAAAGCAAATCGGTGGCACCAGGTTTTGTCTTAAACCGTTCCAGCAGTTCAAAAACAGTGATCTCATCAGCAATCAATTCCTTGTACAAATCGGGCGATTTGACTTTCAATACAATAAGAAAACAAAGAAAAAGTGGGAACAATTTATAGTTTTCAGGTGTTGTTCTTATGGAAAGACTAAGAAGCGAACAGCAGTGCTCCTGCTCACGTAGCGTTAAACCATACAACTCAAATAACTCTGAGAACATCGCTAAAGACTGCTCTCCTTCGTATTGAACACCTCTTGCATTCTTCTTTGAAAAATACTCATTAAATGAATATTTCTTGAACAAGGCTTTTACAAAAAGCCCTTTGTCAGGCGGAGGAAGAACATAGTCAAAGTCCATAAACCTTCGCAAGTAGCCATCTACATTCAGTCCTTCACCATAAATTGCTTTAATGGATGAACCTAGTTGACTTTTGTCCGCACCGAGAACAAAGACGATGTTCTCCACGCTGAAGAAGTGTTTTGCTTTTTCCAAAATTTCAATTGCAAAGTTTGGCCTGCAACGATCAAGTTCATCGATAATAAACACCAATGGTTTAGGGTTGTCTGGGTCAGTTATACTATTTGCTAACTGGGATATGGCCTCCCGAAATGACTTTATGGACTTCTTAGAGTTTTCGTATTTTTCTAGCTGTTCTTTCGCTATCGATTCGGCTAAACCTGCAAGAGCCTGTTCAGTTACCTTATCAAGATCCAGAGCGCCAGCCGTTGCCAACTTGGCCGCTACGGGAACTGAACGCTTTAAAAGTGCAACACCGATATCTTTAGTTTTGCCAAGGTATTCTCTGGCTTTTGACTCGTCACCAGTTTTTGATAGTTCAGTGATCGATGCACTTATCTCCCCTATAAGACATACAAGAGCATCATCAGAAAAATCACTTTCCCAAGCATTGAAATAGATCGTTGGTATTTCGTTGTTCTTTAAATGCTGCTCCCACATTCTAAGGAAAGTTGTCTTTCCTTGTCCCCATGGAGCATCAATACAAACTACCACCGAGTCATTTGCAGACAATACGAACTCTGTTAGCGCCTCTCCACTCTCCTTGCGACTCAGTGCGTCATTTCGATATGGATCATCTTCAATAATTTCAATGTCACGACTTTTTAGTATCACTCGATCTTCCCTTTGACTGCTAACGCCCGGCGCAGCGGGCAAATTGCAGCGAGGAACGAGCGCAAATTTGATCCGCCTGCCGCCGCTTGTTAAGAGGAGCAAAACCAACCCAGCAACCCCAATACTGCCACATAAAACCCAAATATCAGCGGAAATAAATATTCCACAACAGCCCTAAAGAATGACAACAACCCTGCTTTTTTGTATAGCCAGGCAAGGCTTGGCAGACCCGACATTTCAAAAGCCATATTTGATTCTTCGGATTCTGACTCTATGCTAGCCTCACGTTCTTCCAAATAATCTTGATAAGCCTTGCGCCAAATAAAAAAATCAGACAATCCAAAAGCCACGAAGGCCACCCAAAAGTAGATTATCATTCCACTGACAAAGAAGAGAAAAACCCCCTGCTCAGGTGCTGACAAGCTAATTCCTAGCGCAGAAATCTCCCTTGGTACGAGGTTCGCCTTCGTTATAAGAAAACCTGCTGAAGAAGCTAGAATGAGGTTTCTTCTCTCCAACCTAGTTATATGGCTTAAAGGATCTTTGAGAAAGCTCACGTCTGGATAAGACAAACGGATACCTCTTAACGCCCAGCTCACCGCGCGTAGTAATGTTGGCGACTTTGCTGCGTGTTTTTGCAGGAAAGGTGCAAACATTACGGAGTCCGGTGGAGCTGTTTGTTATGTTTTTAATTTTAAATACCACTATGTGTAACAATCAATATTATAAATGTTGAAGTAAAAATGCCTATAAGAACAATCGTTTTTATTAAAGCCATTACGTGATTACGCCAACCTTTTAACTTATATGAACGATACCAAGTTAAAGAAATTGCCATTAAGCCGACAAAAAAAGCCAAATAAACAAAGTAGCATCCGTATGAAAAATAGATATTGGCCAAATCTGGAACAAATAGAAAGGCTGTAGCAACAGTGCATAAACTGCATGCTAGCACCCATACAAATCTATCTATTCTTAGTTCCATTGACACACTACCTCTTGGAAACATAACGCTTTTGTTTAGCGGCGCCCCCTCAAGGGCGTCCGGTGGAGGCCGCAGGCCGGAACGAACTACAACAATTTGTTAGGTTTTGGCTTCATTCGTGGGGCGAACCCGATTATCAGTAATAGTTTGCTTTAAATATGTTGGTGCATGCTTGAGCGCAGCCATTCCCATCTCTTTTCTTATATCGTTCCGCAGAGCATTGACGAGGTCATCCGCACTGTAATGATTTTTTCCGGTAAGTTGCCTAACAAAAATATTTGTAAGCTCCGCCTCCTCCTCTGTTCCATAGAGATGCACCGTTGCAACAGCGTGTTCAAATTCCCGGGTGTAATCGTCGAGCTCCCCAGCCGCATTTATGCGAACAGGCCGACCACCATCTATTCCTACACGGACAAAGGTATCGTAGGCAGCAGCCAATTGAGATACGCGTCGCTCACGACGAAGTGCTACTTTGTTCTGGACAATTGAGAAAGCCCAACCACCAAGAACAACGATGTTGGTAATTGCCAAGCCGATGTAGAAATCTAAAGGAGACATTTTCGAAACCTAACAGCGTATTCAGTCGAACGTTTCGACATATCTTTTTTCGACATATTTCTTAGCCGGCCACCGCATATAATTCCGATAAACCCATAACCTTTAGCAACTTACCCAAAAAGTGAGAACCTTTCCCATCTGACAAAACTCGAACGAGCGGCCTATTTCCGGGGAGTTCAGGCACATTTAAGTCTCAACCTGAACCAACGATCAACGACTTAGCGAGTTTTAAGCTCTCGCCTACACGCATTTGCGCCCCGTTCTGTTGAGCACGGGTTCCCATAGCCCCAGCCTGCTATGGGGAAGGAAAACGCTATGAGCAATAAAACCACAGATATTCCAGTTTCCATTCCTGCTAAGCCCGTAAGGCTTCTTGATCAGTTCCGTGCTTAGCTGCGCACTAATCACTATCGTTACCAGACTGAACGAACCCGGAGATACAGTCCTTTCTGGGATTCTTGTATCGGGGTATTTTCTTCCTCTGGTTAAGAGAAGGTGTCCACTAAAGCCGGGGAACCACACAACCCGGTGGGGCTACTTGTTAAACTTTCACACCTCAACGGTATATCCCAGCGCCAGCTCGTCACCCGGCAAACCGCGAATCCCCCAGTCCTCGTGGAACTTAACCGGTATTAGGAATACGGCTCGAAAATCCAATGACCGTGCCGGCTTCATATCGCCGTTATTAACTTTGTATAACGAAGGAGAAAACCCCATTTCTCAGCTCTTCGTGCTTAACGGAAAAATTCACTCTATCTCAGCAATTTATAAAAATATGTAAGCCATATCCTACATTTCCAACTGGCGTGCGAGTGAAGGGCAGCTCTGGTTCTATGCAGGTTAGCTTCTGCATTACCGGAGCGCCTGAGCCCTTTCGCCGTGCGAGCAAGGCTCCAACAGTGTGGGTCTGTGGGTTACAATGCCGTCCCTATGTCCCGCTATTGACCATTAACGAGGTTCCCATGCCGCAGTATCGCTCCCGCACCACCACCCATGGCCGCAATATGGCTGGCGCCCGTGCCCTGTGGCGCGCCACGGGCATGAAGGACGGGGACTTCGGTAAACCGATTATTGCCATCGCCAACTCCTTTACCCAGTTCGTACCGGGGCATGTGCACCTGAAGGACATGGGCCAGCTGGTGGCCGGTGAAGTCGAGAAGGCCGGCGGCATCGCCAAGGAATTCAATACCATTGCGGTGGATGACGGCATCGCCATGGGCCACGACGGCATGCTCTATTCTTTGCCCAGCCGCGACATCATTGCGGATTCCGTGGAGTACATGGTTAACGCCCACTGCGCCGACGCCCTTGTCTGCATCTCTAACTGCGACAAGATCACTCCTGGCATGCTGATGGCATCCATGCGCCTGAATATTCCGGTGATCTTCGTGTCCGGTGGCCCCATGGAAGCGGGCAAAACCAAGCTGGCCGAGGGCAAGCTGGACCTGGTAGACGCCATGGTGATGGCCGCCGATGACAGCGTGGACGAAGAAACCCTGAACGAAGTGGAGCGTTCCGCCTGCCCCACCTGCGGCTCGTGCTCCGGCATGTTCACCGCCAATTCCATGAACTGCCTAACCGAGGCACTGGGCCTGTCGTTGCCCGGTAACGGCTCACTGCTGGCTACCCACGCGGACCGCCGCGAACTGTTCCTGGAAGCGGGCCGGCGCATCGTGGACGTTACCCGACGCTACTACGAGCAGGACGAAGAGGCCTTGCTGCCGCGCAATATCGCTTCAGTGAAAGCGTTCGAAAACGCCATGAGCTTGGACATCGCCATGGGCGGCTCCACTAACACCGTGCTGCACTTGCTAGCCGCAGCACTGGAAGGCGAAGTGGACTTCACCATGGAAGACATCGACCGCCTAAGCCGTAAGGTGCCGTGCTTGTCGAAAGTGGCCCCCGCCACCCAGAAATACCATATGGAAGATGTGCACCGTGCCGGTGGTGTGATGGGCATTCTCGGCGAACTGGACCGGGCTGGCCTGCTCAACCGCGACATTCCCATGGTGCACTCGGCCTCTGTGGCCGAAGCCCTGGAGCATTACGACATCATGCGCACCCAGGATGAAGGCGTGAAAAAGATGTTCACCGCCGGCCCGGCAGGCATCCCCACCCAGACGGCCTTTAGCCAGGAAACGCGCTGGGAAAGCCTGGATGACGACCGCGAAAACGGCTGTATCCGCAATTACGAAAATGCCTACAGTAAGGACGGCGGCCTAGCCGTGTTGTACGGCAACATCGCCGAGCGCGGTTGCATCGTGAAAACCGCCGGGGTGGATGATTCCATTCTCACCTTCACCGGCCGCGCCCGAGTATTCGAATCCCAGGATTCAGCGGTTCGCGCCATCCTCGGTGATCAGATCGTTGCCGGCGATGTGGTGGTAATTCGCTACGAAGGCCCCAAAGGCGGCCCGGGCATGCAGGAAATGCTCTACCCCACCAGCTACTTGAAATCCAAAGGGCTGGGCAAGGAATGTGCGCTGCTCACCGATGGCCGTTTCTCCGGCGGCACCTCCGGCCTGTCCATTGGCCACGCGTCCCCGGAAGCCGCAGAGGGCGGCGCCATTGCCCTGGTGAATGAAGGCGACACTATCAATATCGATATTCCCAACCGCACCATCCATCTGGATATCAGCGATGAAGAGCTGGCGCACCGCCGCACTCACATGGAAAACCGAGGCAAGCTGGCCTACAAGCCCAAGGAAATTCGCCCACGCCGTGTTTCCACCGCCCTGAAAGCCTACGCCGCACTCACCACCAGTGCAGACCGCGGCGCAGTGCGTGACTTGAGCCAAATCGGCGAATAAGCTAAATCATCAAGGCGACCATCAGGTCGCCTTTTTTAGGCCTCTTCGTCACGGCCCTACACAATAAGACAAACGGGTTACATCCCTCTTTGAGGGCCTGCTGTAGAAGTGTAGCCTAGCGGAGTCTCGACGCCCTCTCGGCTAAAAGGAGCAGCCTAGCCCATGAGCATCAAACACAAGCTGATGCCCCACTTTGCCCGCCTGATTACCAGCGAAGGGCTACAGCAATGGCGCCGTCGTCTGCTGGAGTGGCGCCGAAAACTGAAACGCCAACCGCACCAGGCCACCTTCTATTTCCGCATTGATGACCCCTATTCCGTGCTAATGGCCCAGGTACTTCCACGCTTTTCTCAGCACTTCGGCATTACCGTTACCCCTCGAGTAATGCTGTATTTAGACCAGCAGATGTACCCAGCCGCAGACATGCTCGCAGAGCTTGCCCCTCGCGATGCGGTTCAGCTGGCCGAGCTGCACGGCCTGGATTTCCCTAAAGACTGGCGATTGCCTGCCCGAGAAGTCAGCCTGGCAGCAACTCGCTGCCTACTCAAACATGAGGGCGACGAGCGTTTTTGGAGCCTGGCCGCCGCACTGGCCGATGCCCTGTGGCGTAACGACCACGACACACTGGAAGCCCTGCTCAGTGAATATGGCCAGCAAGCGGCCGATCGAGCACAGCTCTCTCTGGAAGCGCGCCGCGACCAGTTTCTTAACGACGGCCACTACCTCACCGGCACCCTACATTACGCCGGTGAATGGTATTGGAGCGTGGAACGGCTGGACCACCTTGGCCACCGCCTTAACGCGCTGGGACTGGGCAGTGCAGACTGGCCGCTGCCCTACGGCCGCGCCAAGCGGGCACGCTTGAAAGATACCCCGGAAAGCCTGAAAGGCGCCCCGCTAACGCTGTACTTTTCTTTCCGCAGCCCTTATTCCTATCTCGCCCTCTCGCGGACCTATGCACTGGCCGATCATTACGGGTTGGCGCTGAAAATTCGCCCGGTGTTGCCCATGGTGATGCGTGGGCTCACCGTCCCCAAAGCCAAGCGTTTCTATATTCTCAAAGATGCCGCCCGCGAAGCTCGCTTACACGGCGTGCCCTTTGGCAAGGTCTGCGACCCGGTGGGTGCTGGGGTGGAACGCTGCATGGCCATTTGGCCCTTCGCCGAGAAAGAAGGGCGCTTGCGCGAATGGCTGCGCGCCGCCGCCGTAGGCATCTGGAGCCAGGGCATTAATGCCGCCAGCGATAATGGGCTGAAATTTCTGGTGGAAAACGCAGGCCTAGACTGGAACCGTGCCCGCCGCTGGCTGGATGACGATAGCTGGCGCGACCTCGCCGAGGACAACCGCAACGCCATGATGGAAGCGGGTAGCTGGGGCGTGCCCAGCTTTATGACTCAAGATGACATGGTATGGGGGCAAGATCGTTTTGCGATCATTGAGCACAGCCTGCTAGCCTCACAGGCCGATGACAGAAACTGAGCTAAGCTGCTCTCTGCTTTAGTAAGAGCGCATGCTTATCACCTGAACGCGGTGCCGGCGAACTCAAGAGTGAAGGGTTTGCCGGCTCAGCACAAAATGCAGCCAGGGCCTTGTTCCGGTTCCAGCTTAAGCCTTGTCGCTTGCTTTGCACTGCAATCGTCATGTAAGCATAGCCCCTTAATTACATTAAAAATTACATTAAAAAACCTTGGAGATATCATTATGACCCTTGCCTATTGGTGTGTGCTTGCCGCCATCGTTTTGCCTTACCTGTCCACTTCACTGGCCAAGTTTCAAGGTGGTTTCGGCCCCAAACAGAACCATAACCCCCGCGAATTTCTAGAAACATTACAGGGCAGCCGCAAGCGCGCGCACTGGGCCCAACAAAACGGCTTTGAAGTCACCCCGGCTTTTGCCGCTGCGGTAATCATTGCCCACCTGGCGGCCACATCACCGCAGGGCACCATTGATGGCATCGCGCTGGCCTTTGTCGTCAGCCGCATCCTGTTCACGCTTTGCTACGTGGCAGACTGGGCCAGTGCGCGCACCTTGGTTTGGGCCTTCGGCATGGGTTGTATCGTTGCGCTGTTTGTTGGCGTTGGCGGCTAAGAGAAAAGCAATGGATAACGAACGCTGCCTCCAGCCTGCGCTGGGGGTAGCGTCAAGACTATCGAACTCTCCAATATCCATTCCCTCACCCATGACCCAGACCTTCACCATTACCGTCAACGGCAAGGGCGCCTTCCCCTGCCGCGCAGACCAGAGCATTGTCGAGGCCGGGCAGCAGGCGGGCTTCGGCTTTCCCGTCGCCTGCCGTAATGGCGTGTGCGAGCGCTGCATGGGCCAACTCCGCCATGGGCAAGTGCAGCAAAAAAAACGCACTATTCACGCAGGCGAAGACGACCCCTCCGGGGTGCTATACTGCGTTGCCCAGCCACTCAGCGATTGTGAGATTGATGTGCCCGAGGTAACTGCGCCCGGCGAATTGCCGGTCCACCAGATCCATTGCCAAATTCAGCAAATCGACGCCCTCAACCACGACGTGAGTCGTGTCTGGCTGCGCCTGCCAGCAGGCAAGAAAATCCAGTGGCATGCGGGCCAGTACCTAATGCTGAATCTGCACGGTGAGAGCTACCCCTTTTCTATTGCTAACCATTGCCATGGGCGCAATATCGAACTGCACATTCGCCACGGGGATGACAACAGCGCCACCCAAGACATCATGGCCAGCCTGCAATCCGAGCACACCGTCAGCACCACCCTGCCCGCCGGCCTGCGCTTTATCGACAGCGCCCCGGAACATCCGGTGTGGTTTATTTGCGGCTCCACCGGCTTTGCGCCAGTGAAAGCCATGATCGAGCGTCTGATCGCGCTGAATTTCTCTTTGCCGGTACGGCTGTTCTGGGGTGCCCGCACCGATGCAGACCTGTATCTGCCGCATTTGCCCGCCCAATGGCAGGAAGCCCTAGCCGATTTTGACTTCGTTACCTCCTTGTCCGACATACGCCACCCGGACCATGCCGAAGGGCTGGTGCACGAAGCCGCATTGGAAGCGCTCGGAGAACCCGACCTGCCGTTATTCTTTCTGGGTGGCTCGCCACCCATGGGCTGGGCCGTGTTCGACGCACTGGTCGCCGAAGGCGTTCCCGCCGGGAATATTCATTGCGACGTTTTTGATTACGCGCCACGAGACTAGCAGCAGAGCTCAAGCTACAAACGGCATCACGCATTAGGCCCACGCTTCCCGGGCTGGCAACAACCGGGCTCGCGTTGTAGCTTGTACCTTGCGGTTTGTTGCTCCATTTTAGGGAAACAATACGATGGCGGACTCCCCCTCCTCGGCTCATGGTGATCAGGCTTTATTGTTGCCCTGCCACGAATGCGATCTGATTTGCGAGGTGACGATTCGCCACGACGGCCAATGGCGATACTGCCCTCGCTGCCAGCACCCGCTGATGCGCCCGGCGCAAGATGATCAACTCACCCCCGCACTGGCATTCACGGCTTTATTGTTACTCACCCTGTCACTTCTTTTCCCCTACTTGGGCTTTGAAAAGAGCGGCATTGAAAGAGCTATTTCCATCACGGACGCAGCACAGGAGCTGGCCGTTTATCACCACCCTGCGCTTGCGGTCATTGTTCTGGCTACCATCGTAGTAATCCCGGCCTTGTACCTGCTCTCGGTCTGCTGGATTCATATGAGCCTGGCTAGCCCCAGGCCGCTGCCCGGCAGCCTGTTCCTGGCTCGTTGGCTGCCGCGCATGCAGCCCTGGATGATGGCCGATGTTTTTGCCATCGCCGCCTTGGTAAGCCTGATTAAAATCATCGCCATGGCCCATATCCAGTTACTCTCCGCCTTCTGGACCTTTTCCGGCTTCGCCCTGATCCTGCTGATTACCGTTACTCGCATGAATACCATCGGCTTATGGCAGCGGTTACTCGGCGACCTGCAACAACCGCCGCAGGCCCGCGCGGGTAAAACCGCCCAGGCTTTGGGGCTGATTGGCTGCGAATGGTGCGGACAGCTTCAGCCCCTAGGGCAATCCCATCATTGCCATCATTGCCACAGCCCTTTGCATGAACGGCATCCTTTTAGCCTGCAACGGGTTTGGGCCCTACTGATCACCGCTATCTTATGCTGTATTCCCGCGCACCTGTTTCCCATCATGATCACCACCAGCCTGGGAAAGACCGAGCCGTCCACCATCATCGCCGGGGTGATGCTGTTTATTCGGCATGGTGACTGGCCCATCGCAGTGATTATTTTCACTGCCAGCGTGCTAGTGCCCTTCGGCAAGATCCTCGCTCTGAGCTGGTTATGTGTTGCCTCCCGACAACAACAAGCATTGGATATGAACAGCCAGATGAAACTGTATCGCCTCACCGAGTGGATTGGGCGCTGGTCGATGATTGATGTCTTTGTGGTGGCCATCATTGTCGCCCTGTTTCAGATGGGCAATATTCTTACCGTGATGCCTGGCATGGGAGGGGTCGCCTTCTCCGCCGTGGTCATTTTCACCATGCTTGCCGCCCACCAGTTCGACCCTCGGCTGATCTGGGATCAGCAACAACAGCTGCCCCCCACTCTTGAACCGGAGCATCAACCTTGAACCAACCTGACACGCCCACGTCACGCCGCCGGCTATCTGCGGTCTGGCTGATTCCTCTGATGGCCGCATTCATTGGGCTATGGCTGGTGTTCAGCTACCTTTCCAGCCAGGGGCCGATTATTACGTTGAAGCTGGAAGATGCAGAAGGCATTAATGCCGGCAAAACGGCGATAAAGATGCGTAATGTTCAAATAGGCGTAGTAGAAAGTGTCAGCCTCTCAGAAGACCTGAGCCATACTCTGCTCAGCGTGCAGATGCAGGCCGACACCGACCGCATGCTCTTTAGTGACGCCCAGTTCTGGGTAGTAAAACCCCGGGTAGGGCGTGAGGGCATCAGCGGCTTAAGTACCGTGCTGTCCGGGGCCTATATCGAATTACTGCCCGGCAGTAACGGCAAAAAAACCAAAACCTTTACCGTAAAAAACAGCCCGCCGCCGGAGAAAACGGGCGACGGCCTATTCCTGAAACTGGTCAGCGAGCCAGGCACCAACATCAACAACGGCGACCCGGTCAGCTTCCGCAGCCTGAAAGTAGGCCGCGTGGTCGAAACCCAATTTGATCGCCAAGCCAAACTATTCCGCCACCGTCTCTTTATCGAAAAGCCCTACGATGTATTGGTCAGCGAGAGCAGCCGTTTCTGGAAAGTCTCTGGCATCGGCTTCCAGCTGGATGCCAGGGGCTTTCAAGCCCAGCTCAGCTCGCTAGAAGCGCTGCTTGGTGGAGGCATTTCTTTTTCTGTGCCCGATTCCAGCATGGCCACCGGTGCACCGGTGGAAGATGGCCACCAGTTCGAATTGCATAACAGCCAGGAGAGCGCCCGAAGAGCACTTTATACCCAGACCTTAGACTACGTATTGCTGGTTGAACGCAGTGTGCGCGGGCTCAAAGCAGGCGCCCCCGTGGAATACCGTGGCATCCGCGTTGGCACCGTGGAACAGGTCCCCTGGGCTTTTGCCGAGCAAGGCCCCAACGCCATGACCGACAGCCCGATCCCAGTGCTAATCCGCCTGGAACCGCAACGGGTCAATCAACAATCCAACATCGCGTTAACTACCTGGAAAGAAGAAATCAGCCATATGGTTAACAATGGCCTTCGCGCCAGCCTCAAAGCCGGCAACCTGCTGACGGGCTCTTTATTTGTGGACCTAGCGTTCCACCAAAACGCCCCCACTACGGATACCTCTGCAACCTATAACTCCGTGCCAGTCATGCCATCCGTTGCCGGCGGCGGCTTGAGTAAGTTAGAAGACCAGCTCCATGCGTTGCTAAAAACGCTGAATGAACTGCCCATGAAGAATATGGCAGACAACCTCAATAACAATCTTAAACACTTGTCCGGCGTAACTGGGCGCATTGAATCCTTGCTGAATGACCCTGCGCTCAACACGTTGCCCCAACAAATTTCCAGCAACCTGGATGCACTGGACGCGACTCTACAAGGCTGGCAATCCGGCGGCGATGGCTACCAGGAGTTGCAAGGGACGCTGCAGAAACTGAACCGCTTGCTCGACAGCGCCGAGCCCCTGCTCGACACCTTGAATGAACAGCCCAATGCGCTGATCTTCCAGCGCCACCCAACCACCGACCCCCAACCCCGAGGCGCACAATGATCCGTCTGCTCGCCATCGCCGCTATTCTCTGCACACTGTGGAGCTGCAGCCACGCCCCACAACCATCGCCGCCGGGCTATGTGTTGCCTTCTGCCACGCTATCCGCGCATTCACCACTAACCATTAAGGTGGCGCTGGCTAACTACCTGAACCGGGGTGGAATTGTGATGCAACTCAGCGACAGCGAAATACAGGTGGCCCGCCACCATCGCTGGGCCGAGCCCTTGGCCACGCAGTTACACCGCGCTCTGGAAGCCCACATGACCACCGGTCATGAGCAAACTCTCACCGTGGAACTGACTCGTTTTCAAGGACTGCAAGGCGAAGACAGGGATGCCGCAGTTATTAGCGGGCGATGGACTCTGGCAGGAGACAACGGAGAAGTAGCAAAGGGCCGCATTCAATGGGAAGCCGCCCTGGAGAACGGGGGCTATGCCAACCTGATAAGAACGTTGGATCGGGGCTGGCAGGCCGTGGCGGCAGAGATTGCCACCACCATTCATTGAAGGGGGGCTTGTCGGATTACGGCCTTCGCCTAATACGACCTACAAGGTGCTGCGGTTTTTGTAGGTCGTGTTAGCTGCGTAGCGGCGTAACCCGACAAAACGACATCAGAACACTACTGCACGCTTTTATCAGGCTGCGGCAGGGCTGGAAGATCCCCTTCAAGCTGAGCCAAACGTCGGTCGAAGACAGACATGGCCTTGCTGGTATCCCCCAGTGCCCGGTACAACCGCGCTAACTCAGCCAATGCCGTGGCACTCTGACTAGAGTTCGCCGCAGCCTCAAAGAAACCTTGAGCCTTACCCCACAGGCGCGCCTTCAACGCAACACGGCCAGCGGTGATCAAAACCGCCGCATTGCCGGGTCGTTCTACCAGCCACTTTTCTAGCACCTGCAACAGGTCATCGGGGGAAATATCGTCGATGGCTTCCAGCACCGGCGGCAAGCGATCATCCCATTGGCTATCCAGTTGCTCGCGGACCAAATTCAGGGCACCACGGCCACCACCCAGCTGGGCCAAAAAACCCGCGTAACGGGCCACCATGGCCGGGTCGTTTTTCAGACGAACCGGCACGTCTTTCCACAGTTTGCGCAGCTCTTCGCGGCGGCTATCGGCATCGTTAAACCCCGGTTTACGGGCGGTTTCTTGCAACCAGGCCAACCACGCTTTGCGCTCACGGCGGGCTTGATCGTTTTCACCAAAGGCGCGTTTCAAACGTGGCATCAGGCCGCACAGTGTTTGCCAGTCTTTCTGGCGTTCCAACACTTCGGCGTAGGTATTGAGAATGCGTTTGTTGCGCGGCGCCATGTCCGCCAGCACCTTCAATTCACTACGGGCCTGTTCCGGATGACCATCATCCAGTGCAAAGCGGGCTTTCATCAGGCCCGCCACCAGCCTTCCTCGGCGGTCGGCGCTAGCCTGCTCAAGGTACTGCTGCGAAACATCTACCTTGTCCTGCTCTTGGGCCGCTTCCGCCGCTAACAACCAGGCAACCAATGGCCAGTCGCCTTCTTCACCGGCCGCCGCCAGCAAGCGCTCAGCTTTTTCGAGCTCGCCATCCACCAACTGCAGAAAACCACTGCGCAAGCGGCGTTCAGCCACCTTTCTTTTCCAGCGACGGGTAGCGCGGACTGGCTCCATAAGGTTCCAGGCCGTATTACCCAGCAAAGTCAGCACCACCAGTGCCACCGCACCCAGCAAGGCCATTAGAACCACGAAGCCCAGCGTGGTATCCACTGACATGGTGTCGCGGATAATCAGCACATAACCGGAATCCGCTGCCATCCAACGCCCCAGCGCCAACGCGGCGACCAACGCAATAATAATCAGCAGGACGAGTTTCTTCATGCCTCGCCCTCCTTGCGCTTGAGAGCTTCAATTGCCGCCAAGCCATTACCGATCTGCGGCAACGCTTGGGCCACTTGGGCGCCGCTCATTTCCTTCAGGGTGGTCTGCATTTGTGCGGCACGGGGATCGTCACCACGGAACCATTGCTTGAGTGTCGACTCGGCACTTTCAACCGCCTGACGGTAGGCGTCAGCACGCCCCTGCATCAGTGCAAGCTGCGCCTGCTGCAGGCTGCCATCCAAAGTCAGACGCACCAGTGCGGCCTGCTCCCCCGACAATGGCAGAGGTACCGCACTGTCATGGCGGCGCACGGTTATCGGCATCCGGTCGATCACACTCTGCCACCAACCCTGATCCACTCCCGGCTGGTCACGTTCCGATGGCAATGCTTCTGCCGGTACAGCCAGTTCGACTACCAGCTCTCGCAACGCGCCCAAACGCAACACCATGCCCTGCACATCCACCTGGCTGGCGCCACTGAGAATTTCCATATCCATGGCCAGTGCTTTGCGGGCCGGCAACACGGCTGGATCACCTAGGCGAGCCAAGACCTCATCTGCGGCCTTTAACAAACGGCGTGCTGCCAACGTATCTTGGGTAAGCAACAGTCTCTGGCTGGCCAGACTCGCCAGTGCCCGGGCCTCATTGATCAACCACAGTCGCTGCCCACCGCTTTTTATATCGGTCAAGGCTGCGCGGTCGTTGGTCATCTGCGCAGCTAGCTTGGCCTGCCGTTTTTCTAAGTCAGATAATGCGGCCTGTACTTGGCGATGCTGACTGGTCAGCTCACTTTTCACTGTCGCCACCTGATCAGCAAGGCCGCTCTTTTCGTTCTTCAGCCGGGTAAACTCCTGCCACCCCCACCAGCCAGCAGCGCCAAGTGCAACCAGCACCACCAATACAAGCAGCACAGCCAGAAGGCTTACCCCGGTTTGGCGGAAAAAAGGACGATCCTGCGTCATATCAGCTCCGTTGTTGTCGTAAGCGAGGCCAGCGCAACACTCAATTGCGCAGCGGCGATACCCGATCTCATTGCAAAAACCTTAAAGTGACCGCCCATTGCTGTCCAATCATTACCGTTACCGGCAAGGAAAAAAAGGCCTGCACACTATTTTACCTTTTGGTAAATGTTTATATCTTCTTCTTAATCTTTCGTGGCGACCGCAACAAGGGCAGACAACATGTCTTCATCGTGGGCGCTAGCGGCTACAGACACATCCCCGGAATGCTCAGCGCGCACCACGTCAGCCACTCGCTCCCCCGCAGCCACCACGCCACAGCACGGCGGCACCGAGCCGCCGATTGCTTGCCACCCCTGTACGCTGGTAATCATAACCCAGTCGGTCTCTGCCGGGATTAGAACTGGGCTTGCGGCCTTTCGGCGATAAAAAGCCAACGCATCCACTCTCGCCCCTCGGGACTGCAGCGTTTGCGCCAACAGTTCCCGGCCGCTGTCACCCCGGCAAATCAGAATCTGTTTTTCAACCAGCTGCTGCAGGCAAGGCAACGCCAGCACCGCTTCGGTATTAAACCCTTGCTGCGGCACGGTGGCAGGCAAGTGCCAGCTTTCCAGCTCTGCTGCAGTAGCACGACCCACCGCTAGCCAGTGCACCCCAACGGGCCACTGGGGCCACAGGTCAGCCATGGCCGACAGGGCCAGGCGGGCAGCATTTACACTGGCGAAAAACACCGCATGATAACCATCCAGCTCCATCAGGGTACGCTGCATGGTGTCATCCACCGTTATCGGTTCGATAACCAGTGCCGGCTGGTGAAGCGGCTGATACCCTGCCTCAACCAACAGGCCCATCAGCCGCTGCTGCTGACCTTCAGGGCGGGTGACGACAACCCGTTGCTGTCGGCCTTGATCGTTCATTGGCGAGCGTACAAGGCCTTCAAAATTTCATCCGCGCCCTGGGCCAATAACTGCTCAGCAATATCGATACCCAGTTCCGCGCCTTGGCCGCGGGGAGCGGTTCCTTCTGCGCGCAATACCCGGCTACCATCTTCTTCTGCCACCAAGCCACGTAGCCACAACTGGCCATCTTCAAGCAGAGCAAAACCCGCGATCGGCACCTGACACCCCCCTTCGAGGCGCCGGTTCATGGCCCGTTCGGCCACCACCCGATCCCAAGTATCCACGTCACTCAGCGGTGACAGCAACTCAATGGTGCTCTCATCACCCTCACGACACTCGATACCCACGGCGCCTTGCCCCACTGCGGGGAGCGATTCTTCCGGAGGCATTTCGTAACGAATGCGATCGTGCATTTCCAGGCGCTTAAGGCCCGCGGCGGCAAGGATAATGGCATCGAAGTTACCCGCATCCAGCTTGCCCAGCCGGGTCTGCACATTACCGCGGAGACTGTTGACGACCAAATCCGGGCGATTGGCTTTTACCTGAGCCTGGCGACGCAGGCTGGAGGTCCCCACGCAGGCACCATGGGGCAGCGAAGATAGGCCGTCGAACGTGTTGGAGACAAAGGCATCCCGGGGATCTTCACGCTCACAAATCACTGGCAACGCAAAACCCGGTGGCAATTCCATTGGCACATCTTTCATGGAATGCACGGCAATATCCGCGCGCCCATCCATCATCGCCTCTTCCAGCTCTTTGACGAATAATCCTTTGCCACCAATCTTTGCCAGCGGGGTATCGAGAATCTTGTCGCCCTGAGTCTTAATCCGCACCAGCTCCACGCGCAATCCCTCATGCAGGCTTTCCAGGCGCTGCTGAACATACTCGGCCTGCCAAATAGCCAACGGGCTGGAACGGGTAGCGATACGCAAGATTTCGCGGGACATGGGGCACTCTAAGGGTTGTGAATTTAGATCGACAGTCTATCAGTTTAACAAGCTTCAAGCCTCAAGCCACAGCGGCATAGAAAAGCGGATGCCATTTAAATGCGCGGCGCCAAGCCCTCCCTAGGCTCGACCCCATGCCTGCAAAAACAAAGTTTAAAACCACGCCGTCACTTACAGCTTAGCGGCTACCTGTTGCCATAGACGGCAACGGCAGACTCCGCCAACTCTAAAAGAAATCCTGGGATTAATAATCGACTCAGCGCCCCCTCCATTACGGGGACACTCATGCGCGCGTTCACATTGCCATACAGAAAACCAGCAACCAACGGAGCGGAAGCCTGTTGGCTCCGTCATTAAAGCCCGTTAAAGATTCTGCAACACTCGGCGCAACCCAGCCACATGGCGCCGGCTCACAGTCAATCGCTCATCCACCCCGCGCAGGCGAACCTGATGGTGGCCTGCGGTGGCCATTTCCATACCTTCAATAAAGTTCAGAGCCACTAGTGCATTGCGGTGAATACGTACGAACTGATCACCGAATTCGGCTTCCAATTCTTTGAGGGTTTCATCAATCAGCACTTCGCCTTCGCTAAAGCACACCGTCACGTATTTCTGATCTGCCAGGAAATAACGCACGCAGTTCACCGGCACCAGCTCCAGCCCCCGATGGGTGCGAGCGCTGATATGGCCTCGACGACGCGGCTTGTCCTCACTCACTTCGCCACTAATTTCTGCCAGCTGAATCCTATTGAGCGTTTTCGCCTTGTTAAGCGCGGCAGTCAAATCCGCGGCATTAACGGGCTTGAGCAGGTAATCCACCGCATGCACACGGAACGCTTGCAGGGCATGCTCGTCATAGGCCGTACAGAAAATCAGTGCCGGCGGGTTATCCATCTTGCTCAGATGCTCCGCCGCTTCCATTCCATCCATTTCCGGCATGCGGATATCCATTAACACCACATCCGGTTTACAGGACTGAGCCTCAATAATGGCTTCACGGCCATTGCCCGCCTCAGCCACCACCTCGGCGTTTTCGATCTTGTCGACCAGTCGTTTCAGCCGGTCGCGAGCCAGTTGCTCGTCGTCGCAGACAAGTACCCGCATAAGTCTCATCCTTTTATTGCAGCGGATATTGGATTTCGATCTCATATTCTTTTTTTTGCGGGCGGGATTCCACCGCCACATGATCACCGTATAGAGCTTCCAGCCGATGACGTATATTTTCCAATGCCATGCGATTGCCTTTGTGATGCCCATCGCCTTCCGGCTTGGGATTGCTCACCGACAGCACCAGATTACCATTGTGAGCGAGGGCACGGATCGTCACCATGCCCCCCGCAGATAATGGCTGTATGCCATGATAAATGGCATTTTCAAGCAAAGGTTGCAAGGTTAATAACGGAATCTTCAAGGATTTTGCATCCACCTGAATGTCCCATTCCACCTGCAAACGCTCCCCCATCCGCAGCTGCTCGATGTGGATATAACGCCGACACAACTCAAATTCTTCTTCCAAAGAAGCCTCGTTACCACTGTTTTTAAGGCTTGCTCGGAACAGTACCGATAGATCTTCCACTACCTGCTCTGCCGCATCCGGGTCCACCGCGATAAGGCTGGCAATAATATTCATGGAGTTAAACAAAAAGTGCGGGCGAATCCGTGATTGCAGCGCTTGGATGCGCGCCTGCAATTCCGCCTGGTCCTTCTGACGCAACTGCTCCTGCACATAGAAATAGCGCATAACCAAACCCGCGATAATCGCTGCGATTAAGCCGTTAACCAAGGTTTCAGTCGACCACAACCCTATATCCAGCCCTTCTCCACTGGCCCAGCCCATCACCAGCCGAGCTAAGAAACTGAACAGCAAGGTATCGATAACCACCAGCAACACCACCACAGTGGAGGTCCAGGCAGGCGGCAAGCGGTTAAGCCTGCCTCGCAGCTGACAGATCAGCGCGGCAGAACTCAGCCCCACCCATTGCACAAACAAGGAGGTAACCGCCAGCCGCCCAACGCTAAAATCGTCGTAGTAAGTGGCCACCAACGTCACCACCAACGCCATTAACTCGGCCACCACCACCACCACCAACACGGCACGGGTACTGCACAAGTCAGGCAGAAAACTGTTATTCGCCGGGACATCCATTGCCACCTGCGCACTCCTTTAATACGGAAAAAGGCCTAATTATGAATATGTTATACCTGAATGAACCGCCACTCCCAAGAAATACTCTCCCCCTGCTATACTTGCGCCCCCGCAAACCAAGCGTTGAGCAAGTACGATGACTGACAAGCAGCAGAACAAACTCTGGGGCGGCCGCTTCAGCGAGTCCACCGACCAGTTCGTGCAAGAATTCACTGCCAGTGTGAACTTCGACCGGCGCATGTACCGTCAGGACATCTACGGCTCTCAGGCTCATGCAACCATGCTTGCGGAAGTGGGCGTGCTCACCGATGAAGAGCGCGACGCCATTATTGTGGGCCTGCGTGAAATCCAGCTGGAAATCGAAAACGGCGAGTTCCAGTGGTCCGTAGCACTGGAAGATGTGCACATGAACATCGAAGCCCGGCTCACCGACAAGATCGGCATCACCGGCAAGAAGCTGCACACCGGTCGTTCGCGTAACGACCAAGTGGCCACCGACATTCGCCTGTGGCTACGTGACGAATTGCTGATTCTGGAAGAACAGTTCCTGCACCTCATGCAAGGCCTGCTTAACCTGGCCGAGCGCGAAGCCGCCACCATCATGCCTGGCTTCACCCACCTGCAGACAGCCCAGCCGGTGACCTTCGGGCATCACCTGCTAGCGTGGTTCGAAATGCTCAAACGCGACCGGGAACGTCTGCTGGACTGCAAGAAGCGGGTTAACCGTATGCCGCTGGGGGCCGCCGCCTTGGCCGGCACCACCTACCCGATTAACCGGGAGCGCACCTGCGAGCTTCTCGGTTTTGACGGCGTCTGCGAAAACTCCCTGGATGCAGTGAGCGACCGGGATTTCGCCATTGAATTCTGCGCGATGGCGGCACTGACCATGACTCACTTGTCACGGATCAGCGAAGAGCTTGTGCTGTGGACCAGCGCCCAGTTCAACTTTATCAACCTGCCCGACCGCTTCTGCACCGGCAGCTCCATCATGCCGCAGAAGAAAAACCCGGACGTGCCTGAACTAGTGCGAGGCAAGACCGGCCGCGTTAATGGCCACCTGATCAGCCTGCTAACCCTGATGAAGAGCCAGCCGCTGGCCTACAACAAGGACAACCAGGAAGACAAAGAGCCGCTGTACGATGCCGTGGATACTCTCAAAGGCAGCCTGCGCGCCTTCGGTGACATGATCCCTGCGTTGGAACCCAACCGTGAAGTGATGCGCGAAGCGGCCCGTCGCGGTTTCGCCACGGCCACCGATCTGGCGGATTACTTGGTACGCAAAGGCATCGCCTTCCGCGACTCCCACGAGATCGTCGGCAAGGCGGTGGCTTATGGCGTAGAGAAAAAGAAGGATTTGGGCGACATGTCCTTGTCGGAACTGAAGCAATTCAGCGACCAAATCGAAGACAACGTGTTCGAAGTATTGACTCTGGAAGGCTCCGTGAGCGCCCGTAACCACATCGGCGGCACCGCCCCCGACCAGGTCCGCGCCGCTGTGGCCCGTGCCCGCGAGGCGCTGGACAACACCTAAGCCGGGCAACAGCAAGGCGGGAGCTTCAGTCTTTCCGCCTTGCTGTTGAGCTGGTGGCTAGGGCCGAGTTATTCGCCGCCCAGGTCCTCACCATTGGCTTCTGGCTGATACTCCACCGCAAGAATCTCCAGCTTCAAAACCTTGCCGTTGGGCGCCGGCCAATCAATGCTTTGGCCCACCGACAACCCCAACAACGCTGCACCCACCGGCGCCAGGATCGACACCCGCTGCGGCCCAGTATCGTGCGGATATACCAGCGTCAGGCACATTTCCCGGCCACGGCCCTGCTCCCGGCAACGAATCCGCGAATTCATGGTGACCACATCCGCTGGCATATCCTTTGGCTCAACCACCGTGGCGCGCAACAACTCCTCCTCTAGGCCATCAGCCACTTCGCCATCCACATCGGACAGCAGCGCCTCCAAACGGGCAACATCCAGACGAGACACGGTAATGACGGGAAGCGCCATGATTTTCTCCTTAACGTAAAACGCCCCACACGAGCACGGGTCCGTAATGCCGAAATCATTCAGGCACAGATTGGACACTCATGCGGAAGGGGCGAAAAGATCAACAGAAATGGGTCCACATTACGCAGACTATGAACCGATAGTAGACCTGATCTGTTTTTTCTCAAGCGGCGTTATCGGACACCCCCCTGCATTACCTCTAGAGTCGCTAACCGTTATACTTCTCCCCAGCAAACGGAGACCCCCATGCGCACATTCAGCCTGTTACTGTTCCTGCTGTTGGCCGGTTGCGGCCAAAAAGGTCCGCTGTATTTTGACCAACAGCGCAACGCGTCAACGCCGGCCAGCAACGCCGAGCCGTCGCAAACCAACGCAGACAGTGACGACACACAAGACAAAGAGGACGCTGACGCGTCAGCACAGGACTAATCATGGATCATTTTCAGTACCGCGACGGAGAATTGTTTGCCGAAGAGCTGCCGGTAGAGCAACTGGCGGACCGCTTCGGCACGCCGCTCTATCTGTATTCCCGGGCGGCGTTGGAACGTCACTACTTGGCGTTCGACGAAGCGTTCGGTGATCATCCTCATCAGGTGTGCTATGCGGTAAAAGCCAACTCCAATCTGGCCGTGCTGAATGTACTAGCCCGGGTCGGCGCGGGTTTCGACATTGTTTCCGGTGGCGAACTGGAACGCGTGCTGCGTGCCGGCGGCGACCCAGACAAAATTGTTTTCTCCGGAGTCGGCAAAACCGCCAACGAAATGGCCGCCGCCCTGAAAGCCAACATCCACTGTTTCAACGTGGAATCCGCCGCGGAACTGGAATTGCTGAACCTGGTGGCCGGCGAGCTGGACCGGGAGGCGCCGATCGCCATCCGCGTGAACCCGGATGTGGACGCCCAGACCCACCCCTATATTTCCACCGGTTTGAAAGACAACAAGTTCGGCGTGGACATCACTAAAGCCCCCGCCTTGTATCAACGAGCCGCTGAGTTACCGCACATCAAGATACTGGGCATCGATTGCCATATCGGCAGCCAGCTCACCAAACTCGATCCATTCGAAGCGGCCTTGGAGCGGGTATTGAAACTGCTGGCCCAACTGCAAGAGCACGGCATCGAGATTCATCATTTGGATTTGGGTGGCGGCCTAGGCGTGACCTACGACGACGAAACGCCCCCGGATCGCTCGGACTATGTGCAGGCCTTGCTCAAGCACATTCCCGGCGAGCTTCCCGTGCACATCGAACCAGGGCGCTCCATTGCTGCCAATGCCGGAATTTTTGTTACTCAAGTGCTGTTTCTGAAGCCCACCGAGCACAAAAATTTCGCCATCGTCGACGGCGCCATGAACGATCTGATTCGCCCCAGCCTCTACTCCGCCTGGCAGAACATTGTGCCGGTAAAACCCCACGAGGCGGACTGCCGCAACTGGGATATTGTCGGGCCAGTGTGCGAAACCGGCGACTTCCTGGGCAAGGACCGGGCCCTGGCACTGGAGACCGGCGACCTGCTGGCCGTGCGCAGTGCCGGCGCCTACGGCTTCGCCATGGCCAGCAACTACAACAGCCGCAACCGCCCCGCCGAAGTCATGGTGGATGGCGACCAGGCCTTTGTCGTGCGGCAAAGGGAAACCTATGACGAGCAATTGAAACTGGAATCGTTACTGCCATAGCAGTAAACGCAGCACGTTTCATGCGCAAAGGGTTTAAAAGAAAAGGCGGCCAGGCCGCCTTTTCTTTTTGTTCATAGTGATCCGGTTTTATACACCTCTTGAGGGGGCGCTAACCGCAGCACCTTGACCCCCAGCCAGGCATAAACCAACGCCAACACCGGGTTGATCAGATTAAAGAACGCGTAGAAAAGATAATCGGTCACCGGCACCAGCAATACCGATTGCATGTAGGCACCGCAGGTGTTCCAAGGGATAAGCGGGCTGGTGATAGTGCCACCATCTTCTAGCGCACGGGACAGATTCACTGGCGCCAGGCCCTGTTTTGCATAGGCTTCACGGAACATCCGGCCAGGCATAATGATAGAAATGTACTGGTCAGCAGTAAGAATATTGCTGCCAAAACAGGTGGCCAATGTGGCGGCGATCAACCCCGCTGCGCCCTTAACCGCCCCCAGCAGCCCTTCGATTAAGCGAGCAAGAAACCCTGCGTGCTCCATCACCGCACCAAAGGTCATCGCACAGATAATCAGCCACACGGTATTGAGCATGGACGCCATGCCGCCGCCAGACAGCAGGTTATTCAACGTCGCATCGCCGGTTTCCACGGTGATGCCCTGGTAAAAGGTCTGCCAAACCACTTTCAAAGACGCCACCCAGCCGGGTGCCGGCTCGCCAGCTTGCACCGCAATCGCCTGCGGCTGAAACATCAGAGCCCAGATCCCACCCAATAACGCGCCCAGAAAAATCGCCGGTAAGGCCGGCATCCGCTTGAGCGCCAGCACCAACAACACCAGCAATGGAATCAGGTGCAGCAAGGAAATATCAAACTGGCTTTCCAGCCCCTGTAGCAGCGGGGTAATTCGGTCCACTGTGTCGCCGGCAACGTCCGTATTCAGCCCCATCACCAAAAAAATCAGCAAGGCGATGACAATGGAGGGCACCGTGGTCCACAACATCAGGCGAATATGCTCAAACAGTTCCGAACCCGCCACCGCCGGAGCTAGGTTAGTGGTCTCAGACAACGGAGAAATCTTGTCACCAAAGTAGGCACCGGAGACCACCGCACCGGCCGCCACCGGCAACGACAACCCCAGCCCGCTGGCCACCCCGATCAACGCCACCCCCACGGTGGCCGCCACAGTCCAACTGGAGCCGATACTCAGGGCGATAATCGCGCAGATCAAACAGGCGGCCGCATAAAACAGGGCCGGATTCATCAACTCAAGACCAAAATAAATGAGCGAAGGCACGATGCCTGCCAACCGCCAGGTACCGATCAGGGCCCCCACACTGAGTAGAATCAGCACCGCACCCAACGCCACCGAAATACCCTTAATCATGGCGGTTTCGATTTCCCGCCAAGTCAGGCCATTTTTAAATGCGATTAATGAGGCAAGGCCGGCACAGATCAGCAAGGCAATCTGGTTGGGACCGGAGGAGGCACTATCGCCGTACAAATAAACCGCCGACGCCAGTAACACCACCAGTACTACGATCGGCAGCAGAGCATCCAGCAAGGAGGGGCGGCGGTATCGGGATTCGGTCATAGCGGCAACATTCAGCGGCTGAGCTTTCCGTTATACCCGACAGGCCACCAGTAAGCACATATCATCGAGGCAGAAAGCGGCGCTAGCCGGCGATGCTGGCCAGCGCTTTCAGCGCTTCACCGTCCAACCGGTAGCGAACCCATTCTGCTTGAGGTTGCGCCCCTAGGCTTTGATAGAACTCCATGGCCGGGGTATTCCAGTCCAGCACGCTCCATTCGAAGCGGCCGCAGTCACTGTCCACGGCAAGGGCCGCCAGTTTCGCCAACAGAGCCTTACCAACCCCTGCCCCGCGCGCTTGCGGTTCCACGAACAGGTCTTCCAAGTACAGGCCATTGCGGCCCTGCCACGTGGAGTAGTTAAAGAAATAGATGGCTAGCCCGACAATACGGCCGCCCTGTTCCGCGACCATGGCATGGGCCGTGGCGTCATCACTAAACAGAGTGGCAGCCAGCTGTGCTTCGTCAGTGGTCACCTGCTCTTCGGCTTGCTCATAACGCGCTAAATCGCGAATCAGGCGCAGCAGATCTCCCACGTCCTCACGGCCGGCCTGGCGCAGGGTGACGGTCATTGCGGGTTTTCGCCGGTCAGCATTTTCACCGTGGTATGGCCATTGGCATCGCACAGCGCCTCTTTCAACAGCGGCATAGCCTGTGCCATGTGCTGGGCCAACGTGTACGGCGGGTTAATGATCAGCATGCCGGTGCCGGTCATGCCACGGCCAGAGGCATCCGGGCGCACACAACATTCCACTCGTAGCAGGTTGGGAATTCCCGCCTTTACGAAACGGCGGATAAAGCTCTCGGTGCGGTTGCGATCCAACACCGGATACCAGATGGCATAGGTCGCCGTAGCAAACCGCTCCATGGCCATTTGCACGGCAGGCAATACACCGTTGTAATCCGCCTCCATTTCATAGGAAGGATCAATCAACACCAACCCTCGTCGATGACGCGGCGGCAACAGGGCTTTAAGCCCGTGCCAGGCATCATCCTTGAGGACTTGCACGCGCTTATCGTCAGCAAACTCGCGCTTGAGCAGCGTAAAATCGGTGCTATGCAGCTCAGTACATTGCAGCACGTCCTGCTCACGCAGCAGGCTAGCACTGATTTGCGGCGAGCCGGGATAATCCATCAGCCGTCCCACCGGATTCAGCTTTTCCACCAGTGACACATATTGATCAATCACACCCACTCCGGTGCGCTTACCAAATAGCTTGGCAATGCCATCCTGGTACTCACCGGTCTTTTGCATGTGCTCGCTGGCAATGGCATAGCTGCCCGCCCCCGCGTGAGTATCGTGGACAGTGAAGGGCTTATCCTTCTTTTTCAGGTATTCAATGATGGCCACCTGCACAATGTGCTTGAGCACATCCGCAAAATTCCCGGCGTGGTAACTGTGACGATAGGAAAGCATGTTTGCTGCCTGCAAGAGTGTGAGGCCGCATTGTACACCTGACGAGCGGGCTCGCGCATAGCCAAGGCGCCCCATCGAGAATGATAGAGTGGAAAGTTGAAACACCGCTAATCGCGCAGGCTCTCCGCCACCCAACCCCTGACGCCACCGCCACGGCAGAGTACAATGGCCTTTTACCCTGTAGCGGACACTTGCGATGAACCTGCGCTTTACCAAAATGCACGGCCTGGGCAACGATTTCATGGTCATCGACGGCATTCGACAGTCATTGCCAGAAACCGGCCTGCCTTTGCCTGCGGATGAAATACGCCGGCTGGCCGACCGCAAGTTTGGCGTGGGTTTTGACCAGATGCTAATCGTGCAGCCCGCCCAGGGCGATGCGGACTTCCGCTACCGGATCCTGAATGCCGATGGCTCCGAAGTGAGCCAATGCGGTAATGGTGCCCGCTGCTTCGCCCGTTTTGTGCGCGAACAGGGACTCACCGACAAAAAATCTATTCGCGTGGAAACCGCTGCAGGGCAAATGACCCTGTCTGTGACCGACGATGATCAGATCACCGTAGACATGGGCGCCCCTCGCTGGGCGCCAGACGCCATCCCCATGACCGCCAAAGCCGAAGCAGACAACTATTTTCTGGTGTCCGGCACCCAGGCCTGGGACGTAGGCGCCGTCGGCCTGGGCAACCCACACTGCACCCTGCTGGTGGAAAATGTGGATACTGCCCCGGTGGATACCGTCGGCCCGCTACTGGAAAGCCACGAACAATTTCCGGAACGGGCGAACGTGGGCTTTATGCAGATCGTCAGCCGCAACGAAATCCGCCTGCGCGTCTATGAACGTGGCGCAGGGGAAACCCTGGCTTGCGGCTCCGGTGCCTGTGCCGCAGTGGTGATCGGCCAACGCCGGGACTGGCTGGATGACACCGTCACCGTGCACCTACCCGGCGGCACCCTGCACGTCTGCTACGATGGGCAAGGCGGCATCCAGATGACAGGCCCCGCCAGCCATGTCTATGATGGCGCTATTGAGATCGCGCTTTAGCAAACGATTGAAAGCTCGGTGATGTCAGTGCCCACTGACCGGAACGAAAAACAAAGGACAGGATTGATGACGGATCAAACTCCAGCCAGCGCCGACCAGGTTGCCACCTATCTGCGTGACCATGCCGATTTCTTTCAGCATCGCCCGGAGCTACTGGAATTGTTACGTCTCCCAGACCCCAAAGGCGAGGCGGTTTCCCTACTGGAACGTCAGGCCGCCATTCTACGTGAGCGCAACACCGAGCTGCGCGATCGACTCAATGGCCTGCTGGATGTGGCCCGGGAAAACGATCACCTGTTCGACAAGACCCGCCGCCTGACACTGGCCCTGCTGGAAGCCCGCGGCCCCGAGAAGCTGTTTCGCAATTTGCTCACCAGCCTGAGCAGCGACTTCCATTGTGACCAGGTAGCCCTAATGCTGTACGACCGGGAAGTGCCCATTCTCGGCGACCTGCGCAACCAGATCCGCTGCGTGGACAGCGATGCCCTGCCCAGCGCCCTGAACCACCTGCTGCGCAGCGGCAAAGCCGTGTGCGGCGCCATGCGCACAGAAGAAATGGACGCCCTGTTCCAAGATAACGCCACCGATATCCGCTCCGCCGCCATGGTGCCACTGGAATACCAAGGCCGCTTGGGCCTGCTGGCCATTGGCAGTAAAAGTGCCATGCACTTCCGTAGCTCCTTAGGCACCTTATTCATTAGCCATATCGGCCAGGTACTCAGCCGCAGACTCCACGAAGTGGTGCGCCAATACCCCCACCAAGCAGCCAAAAAAACCAGCGACATTAGCTGATAAAGGACCGTTAACCGTGGATAGCGATAGCCATAACACACTGCAAACGGTTAACACCTTCCTAACCCACTTGGCCAGCGAGCGTCGCCTCTCACCGCACACCGTAAACGGCTATCAACGGGACCTGATCGAAGCCCGAACATTACTCGGCAGCCAACCCTGGGACACCCTCACCGTCCACGACATGCGCAGCCTCGCCGCCTCGCTACACCGCCAAGGGAAAAGCGGCAAAACTATTCAGCGCATGCTTTCCACCCTGCGTACGTTTTTCCGTTACCTGATGCGTGAAGGGCTTGCCCGCGACAACCCGGCCATAGACATTCGCGCCCCGAAAAGCGGTAAACGCCTGCCCAAAGCACTGGATGTAGATCAAGTCAGCCATTTGCTGGATGCCGGCACCAGCAACAGCGAACCCCTAGCCCTGCGCGATCAAGCCATAATGGAACTGCTCTATGCCTGCGGCCTGCGTTTGGCCGAACTGCTTAGCCTAAACCTAGACAGCATTGATCTGCATGAAAGCCAACTGTTGGTCACCGGTAAAGGCAACAAGACCCGGCAACTACCAGTGGGAAAACCCGCCCTCACCGCCGTGCGCCGCTGGTTGCAAGTGCGTCCCATGCTGATCAAAAGCAGCGACCAGAACGCTCTTTTTATCAGCAAAAACGGCCGGCGGCTGTCTCCTTCCAGCGTACAACAGCGGCTTAAACGCCATGCTCTGGAGCGGGGGCTCGATGCCCATCTACATCCGCACAAATTACGCCACTCCTTCGCCACACACCTGCTGGAATCCTCCGGCGACTTGCGGGCAGTGCAGGAACTGCTCGGCCACGCAGACTTGGCCACCACCCAGGTTTACACTCACCTGGATTTCCAACACTTAGCTCAGGTCTACGACGGAGCACACCCAAGAGCCCAGCGCCGCAAGGACGATGACGAATAAGCCTTGGCGCCTAACGCTGGGCACACAATGCTTGGCGCCAGTGAACCTGTATGCTGCCATTAAGCGTTTTACGGTAAACTACCCACCATGAGCATGCTCAAGCTGATCACTTTTGATCTAGATAATACTTTGTGGCCCGTGGATGAAGTGATTCGTCACGCTGAAAAAACCTGCAGTGACTGGATCGCCGCCAACCACCCGGATGCCGCCGCTGCGCTGAGTGCCGAACGGGTACGTGCGGTGCGCACGGCACTGCTTAAGGAAAAACCCGAGTATCTGGATAACCTAACCGCCCTGCGCCAAGACGCCATGAGTCGCGCCTTCACCGAGCACGGTTTCCAGCAAAAACAAGCCCGCCGCATCGCCATGGATGCCTTCAAGGTATTCCATGAAGCGCGCAACCAAGTGAGCTTCTTTCCCGGTGCCCGTGAGGTATTAGAGCAGCTCGCCGACAGCTACACCCTAGGTGCACTCACCAACGGCAATGCCGACCTGAAGATGATTGGTATTGCCGACCTGTTCGCTTTTCATCATTCAGCAGAGACCATAGGCAAGCGCAAGCCGGCGCCGGACATGTTCGCCGCCGCCCTGAGTTCCGCCGGGGTTCACGCACACCAAGCTGTACATGTTGGCGACCACCCCTTGGAAGATGTGCACGCGGCCCGTGAGCACGGCATGCATTCGGTCTGGGCCAACCTAATCAACCTGCCCTGGCCGGTTGAACTAGACCAGCCCCGTCACCATATTCATAACCTGCATGAGCTGCCAGATCTGGTGCCGCTCTTTGATGACTGACTGCGGAAACCCCAATGCCCCAACGCCAACAACTCGTTGCCCTGCTTGATGACCTGCAAGTAGAACTGGATCAGCAAGGCCTGTGGGCCGCACAGCCACCGGCACCGTCGGCCTTCAACAGCAGCACACCGTTTTTTGCCGACACCATGAATTTCAGCGAATGGCTGCAATGGGTTTTTGTGCCGCGCTTCCGAGCGATTCTAGAAGGAGACCACCCCTTGCCTGGGCAATGCGACATCGCCCCCATGGCAGAGGAAGCCCTGAAAGGCCTGGAGCAGGACGTAACGGAGGTCATCAGCCTGCTCAAACGTTTCGACGACCATTTCTGAAAATGTCACTGGCAGCCCGCATCATAAAATAGCCCGGACGGGCTCAGCCCCAGCAACGCTTCAACCGACACCGTCAATTATAGTCGTCGCTTTCAGAGTGCCAGTTGAGCATTTCGATGCGACCACACAGAGAAAATCATTCGTTCCGCTCGCCAATCAGCCGCACGGGACCGCGCCCGTTACCCCGCCTCGCTACGCGCCTATAGGGGCCCCGTAGAAAGCGCTGAAACCAAGGGACTATCGCGTCTTTCCAATCCCTCAATCCCTCAATCCCTCAATCCAGTTGAGCGTGGCATTAACGAATAACGCTGTCTTTCAATAAAGCGCGCCAGCCGCTTTCGTTACTATCGCCGGCGGACAAGGTCCACAACCATTCGCCGCGGGAATCCAGCGCTTCCAGCGCCGTCACTACCTGCCCATCCCCGGGTCTACGCAGCCGCCATAAGCTATCCATTTTCGCCATATCCAGCGACACCAGCGCGCCGTTATGGGCTAAATGACAATGACTACCTTGCCAACGCGGCGACGACCAAGGGGCGGTCATGCACAATCGCACGCCCTGATTACCCACACAAAGAGTGGTTGCCGCATCCCTGCTAGCCGCTTCTGCCAACACTGCCGGCAATGTTTCTGGTCGTACCTGGCAAGCAAAACTGTCGCGCACCGATCGGTACAACACTGCGCGCTGCTGCTGACACCGCTGCAGCAACCCGGCAAAATCATCGTCGTCAGCACTGCGTGCCCAATCACTTTCCAGCTGACTCAACGAGCCCAGATCACGGTTAGCCATGCGCGGTAGCAATGTCGGCAAACTCAGGGTCTGCTGATCGGGATGAAGCATGGCGCACACTAGCTCTTCGAAAGCCAACCCACCGCTGGCCGGCGCCACCGCTATCTGCTGTAACGGCTGACCGTTACGATCAAAGAACACCAAGCTGCGAGCTGGGAGTGCACCGGTAGGTTCCAACACCGCCAGCACCGAATGCCACTGGCCAACCTGCAAACTCTGCCGTAAACGACAGCGCTCACCCACGGATTCCAGCCACCATTCACCAGCAACGTCCGATTGCCCATCCTTGAGTGCGGGATAGTGCATGCTCTGGGAAATTCTCGAGCCACTGGAGAAGGTGGTCACCACCAATGAACCCAACCGATACAACGCCTTGAGAATGGCCAGGGGTTCATCTTGTAAGCGCAAAACTCGATCACCGAGGGCCGCACCGCACTGGCGTAGTAGTGGCGATGTCGCTGGAGCCGAGGGCCACGTCATAACAGACATATTGCCTCCAAAAAATATCGCAGCAAACAACACGCTTTACGCCATAACGCGCCAACAGGATTCAGGTGATTGATTGCCTTTTGGCCGCACCGAACGGTTTGGGTCGACTGCAGCCATGACACTCACACAGATCCTGTGCGCGTTGTGGTCAGCGGCATGTTGCCGTGCCGAAGAACCTTAAATTAGGTGTGGAACGCTGGCTGCGGCTGGCTGATCCACGTCAGGGAGAACGATAAACAAACGCAACATGCGACACACTTTACGCAACACCCAAAAGAAAGCGTTTCCCCCGTGCTAAGCCCAGCTCACACGCTGAAAGGAACTGGCGCGAGAGCAAAGCGTTAAAACGGATAACGCAGCCGCCGTATTATTGGCCTGTTATTGATGTCGCGTGGCGCATCACTTTGTCAAAATCAGTTTATTGTTGGACGTACGACGCAACTGGTAACGCTCACCGGCATGTTCAATCCACAATTTGCCTTGATGGTTGAGCAACAGACTGCTTGCCACCGCACTTTCAGCATTAATGGCGACCTGTCGTGTAGTAGTGGTAACGTTCTTTTTTAGCTGAGACATACTGACCTCCATTTCGTATATGAGAATCATTGTCATTATTGATTAGGTGTTCGTCAACGCCTGATTCTCATTTTCTGATCAAGACCTCATTTCAATGACCAGCAGTGGCATTGCCCCGCCCCACTCCCCGTCTCACCCCTGAGAAACCACAATTCAAAAGACCGTCGGAGCATTCATTGCTGCATTACATCAAAAACCACAAATCGCTACTCAACCCTCTATCGAAAGCCACCGGCAATGGCGTTAAACTGAAGCCATGAATATTGCGACGACACACTCCATGACCGAATCTCCGCAGGAACGCTTGGCCGCTATTCTCGATAGCCACCAGCCCTCCTCCATTTTGACTGTCAGCCTCAATCCCATTCCTGTCGTTGCCCAGTGGTGCGCCGATCACAACTGCACTCTGGTGGAAATTCAGGAACAGAACCCCTTCCCCGCGTTGGGTGACATTGACCGGGTGGATATCGCCATTGTTGCAGACCAGCTGGAATACATGCCCCACCATGACGGCGAAGCACTAATGGGCTTGTTGCGTAACCTGCATACCGATTCCATGGTGGCGGTATACCAACCCACCTTGGCCCCACAAAAACTACGTTGGCCAACCAACGGATTTCTGGCACTAGGCTGCCGGGAGCAGGGGCACTTCGCCGAAGACGGTCGCGAACTGAATATCTACAGCTACGACCTGGACAACTACAATTTCGAGCGCAAGTGGAACAACCCCCGCTTCTGGGCCAATCCGGAAAATTGGGGAAAATACTGGTGGTAACCTTTAGGCCGCGCTGCAGTGTGGAAATGGGCGCGGCGCTGTCGTATGGTTGCGCCGTCGACTGAATTGATGGCTCACCATGATTGGACACCGTTTTCGCGAAATTCTTATTTTCTGGTGGCGGCACCTTGGCCCGCTGTTTCTGGTCACCGCGCCCTTCGCCCTGATTACTGAAGCCACACAGTGGATCTTCGGCCCCTCGTTCGTATTGCCGGACACCGAAGGAGCCGCCCTGCAATTCAGCGGCATCAGCTTGGCGATCATTTTGTTGGTGAGGCCTTTAGCGGAAGGGGCGCTTTATGTGCAGCTCTCTGCTACCAGCAACAGCAAACCCCGTGGGCTGCTAGCCTGTATCGCACCCGCACTGCTGGTTTACCCGCCCCTGCTGCTCACCTACGCACTTCTGGCCATTGGCGTATCGCTGGGCTGGATGGCACTATTTTTTCCAGCGGTGTGGGTATATACCCGCCTGTGCTATGCACCTCTACTCGTGATCTTGAAACAACAAAGCCCGATCGAAGCATTGCGCCAGTCATTCCAAATGACACAGTCCCAGCAATGGCCGTTGCTGTTAACTCTGGTTCTAGTGTTCTTGACCTATCTGGTAATGAGTAGCGTGGTCGCCAGCGCCATTCTGGGTGTCGTTAGCCATACCACCGCCGCGTCACTACTGGCTGCACTGCCCATTTCGCTGATGAGCGCACTGGTCAATATTGCCGTGTTCCGTTATTGGTCACTGAGCCAACAGAGCGGCCCGAGCCAAGCCGACTAACCGCTTTCGCGACGGCAGGCTTCGCCAGAGGCAAAGACATCCGCCCCGAGTCATCATGGCAAGCGCCTATTTTGATGGCATACTCTTCTAGCAGGTGTGCAAAAATCCTGCTAACGAGGCACTAACCGGGGATATTCTGTGCAACAACACACCATGCACCTCAGCTGGACCGCCCACGGCAACCAAGAACATTACCTCTGGCACCTTGCAGACGGCAATGAGGTGCGCGTGGTCGATGGCCACCATGGCCATCAGGAATTCATGGAACCGGAAGAAGCTTTTCTCGCCGCATTGGCCAGCTGTCACCTGCTATCGTTTCTCACTGAAGCCGCCCGTGAAGGGCTGGCGGTGACAAGCTATGATGACGATCCACAGGGCATCCTGGGGCAGAACGATCAGGCAAAAATTTATATGCAGACCATGGTACTGCAACCGCTGGTCACGTTTAGTGGCGAACAACCTAGCATCGCTACGATCCAGGCTTTACACCAGCGCGCCCATGAAAAGTGTTTTATTGCCCAATCGGTGAGAAGCGAAGTACGAATAGAACCGCGAAAATAACGCTAAGCGGCAACGCGAGCTGGCCCAAACGCCACACGATCATCAATGTGTCCGCAGAGGCTTGCGCTGAAAATAGACAAGGCTGAAAGCAAAAGGGCGCCCTTTTGCTGAAACCAGTAGCGACAGGGCTTTCGAGTTTTGAATCATCTAAACAAAGAGGTCACGTCCAGGCTCAGTGCGTAGCCTCTATCGGTTAGGGTAAGGGTCCCCCCCAACCTTTGGACGCGTGTAAACTTTCAACTCATTTGCGTTCGTATACCACAAAGGAATAATCGTAGGGGTTGGGCCCTTCAGCGGGGAAATCTTCACGAGCAATTTCTTCCCATTCGCCCTTGTCGTACTCCGGAAAAAAAGTATCCCCATCGACCTCAGCATGTACCTCAGTGAGGTAGAGCCGCTGGGTCTGCGCCAGCGCCAGCGCGTAGATTTCCGCACCGCCCATGATCACCGCTTCTTCCTGGCCTTCAATGAAGGCCACGTTCTCTGCCATGGTAATGGCGTCATCCACTGTGGCCACCACCTTGGCGCCCTCAGCTTGATACGCTGGCTGGCGGGTAATCACGATATTTGTGCGACCCGGCAGGGGGCCTTTCAGTGATTCCCAAGTCTTGCGGCCCATGATCACCGGCTTGCCGAAGGTTACCTGCTTGAAGTACTTCAAGTCGTTGGGCAAATACCAGGGCAACTTATTATTCCGCCCGATCACATTATTAGTGGCCTTGGCGACCATCATGGAAAGTCGAATGGACATGAACATACCTACGCTTGAACCCACCCCCTAACGCCGGACAAAAGCTCTGTTGCATCGAGCATCCGGCTTCAGGGAGGAGTCGTTAGATTGCCACCGGCGCTTTGATGTGCGCGTCGGGGTTGTAGTTGCTGACGGTGAAATCGTCAAAGGTGAAGGCAAACAGATCCTTCACCGCCGGGTTCAACGTCATTGTCGGCAACGGGCCAGGCGTACGCGCCAGTTGAGTATCCGCCTGCTCCAGATGGTTGGAGTAGAGATGCGCATCGCCCAAGGTATGCACAAAATCACCCGGCTGCAGATCACACACCTGCGCCATCATCAGCGTCAGCAAGGCATAGGACGCAATATTGAATGGCACGCCAAGAAAAATATCGCCACTGCGTTGATATAGCTGGCAACTAAGTTTGCCGTCCGCCACATAGAACTGGAACAAGCAGTGGCAGGGTGGCAACGCTTGCTTGCCTGCTGCTGCATTGGCATCCGGTGAAATGGACGGATCCGGCAGCACCGCGGGGTTCCAAGCGCTGACCACCAGGCGCCGGGAGTCCGGATTGCGCTTGATCTCTTTCAGCACCTCGGTGATCTGATCAATCACCCCGCCATCCGCCGTTTTCCAACTGCGCCACTGCTCACCATAGACAGGCCCCAGCTCACCCTCCGGTGTCGCCCAGCCATCCCAGATGGACACGCCGTTTTCCTTTAGATAACGGATATTGGTGTCACCAGACAGGAACCACAGTAACTCGTGAATAATCGAGCGCAGATGCAGCTTCTTGGTGGTGAGCATAGGGAAGCCCTGGCTCAGGTCATAGCGCATCTGGTAACCAAACACCGCATAGGTGCCGGTGCCAGTGCGGTCTTCCTTATACGTTCCGTGCTCGCGGACGTGGCGAAGCAGATCAAGGTATTGCTTCATGCCTTCACTCCTCGCTCATCGTTTCGATATGCCCACACCAACACAGCGATACCGAGCACAACCATCGGGATGCTCAACAGCATGCCCATGGTCAACCAGCCGCCGGTGAGATAACCAATATGGGCATCCGGCTCACGGAAGAACTCCACAAAGGTCCGCGCGCAGCCATAACCGATGCTAAACAAGGCCGTCACCGCGCCCGCCGGTCGCGGCTTGACCGAGTACACCCATAGCACCAGAAACAGCACCACACCTTCCAACACCATCTCATAAAGCTGGGAGGGATGACGCGCAATCTGCAATGGGTCGGTGGGAAACACCATGGCCCAAGACACGTCACTGGCACGGCCCCACAACTCCGCATTCATGAAATTACCAAAGCGCCCGGTCGCCAAGCCAATCGGCACCATAGGCACCATAAAATCTGCTACCCGTAAGTAGCGCTTGCCTGTTTTACGAGCAAACAGCCAGAAAGCCACTAACACGCCAATCGCGCCGCCGTGGAAACTCATGCCCCCGGTCCACACCTGGAACAGCCACAGCGGATCTTGCAGGAATTTATCAAAGTTGTAGAAGAACACGTAACCCAAACGGCCACCAATGATGACACCCAGGGCCCCATAAAACACCAAATCGCCCACCTGGTCTTTGGTCCAGCCAGAGCCAGGCTGTTTGGCCCGGTACACACCCAACAGCCAGGCAGCGGCAAAGCCAAACATATACATCAGGCCATACCAGTGCACTTTCAGGGGGCCAATGGCGAACGCCACCGGATCGATATGCGGGAATTCCATAGGTTGTTATCCAAAAGCCAGTTTGAGGCCAAGCACAAAAAGCACCAGAGCGAAAACCTTCTTCAAGGTAGCGGACGGCAGCCGATGGCTGAGCCGCGCACTCAGGCGCGCAAACGGGAAACTGGTGAGCACTATACCGACTGAGGCAGGCAAAAACACATAGCCTAAGGCCCCCTCTGGCAAATGCTGCTCATTCCAGCCGGCCACCGCAAACCCCAGCGTGCCGGCAACGGCAATGGGCAGGCCACAGGCGGAGGAAATCGCTACCGCTTCCTGCATTTTCAACCGACACCAACTCAAGAACGGCACCGTCAACGAACCACCGCCGATACCAAAAATCGACGACCCTGTGCCGATGAGCACTCCCGCCAGTGCCAACCCAGGGGTACCAGGCACCCGTTGCGGCAAGCTTTCATCTAGCGCCTTGCGGCCCACCAGCAACATCTGCACAGCAATCAACATGGCAAACAGACCAAACAAACGGGTCAACAGTTCCCCTTTCATCGCATCGGCGATGAACGCCCCAGCAAAAGCACCCAACACAATGCCCACCCCCAAGCGCACCGCCACAGGCCAGCGCACAAACCCGGCCTTGTGATGGGCGCGTACCGCACTGATGGAGGTAACGATGATGGTACTGAGGGATGTGGCCACCGCCATCTTGGCAACCAGATCATCAGGAAAGCCCAGGCCACGAAACAGAAAAATTAGCGCAGGCACGATAACCACACCACCCCCCAAGCCTAGCGCTCCAGCCAACAGGCCTGCGCCCACACCCACGCCCAAACAAATCAAAAACAGTTCCAGCACAGCCACTCCAACACAACTCGGGGTAAGGCAGGTATGCTAGCACGGCTCAACACCTTGCGCCGGGGCTCATTGACGGACACTGAAAGCCCCTGGGCCTCAGCGCTGGAGCGGTTTTATAGCGGCGAGGATAACGGCAGGTGAGCGAAACAAAGAAAGGAAAAATCAATGTGCATTGTACTGTTTGACTGGCAACCAGGCTCTGCCACGCCCCTTAGAGTGGCGGCGAATCGGGATGAGTTTCACGCGCGACCCGCAGAACCGGCCCGCTGGCGTGACGGTATTTTTTGTGGCCTAGACCTAACTGCCGGGGGCACGTGGCTGGGGATTCACCGTAACGGCCGCTTCGCGGGGGTTACCAACTATCGCGAACCCATCACCGACCGCCAACCCGGCGAACGGTCCCGCGGGCTATTACCCTTCGCGTTCCTAAAAGGGGAACAGACGCCAGAACAGTTCAGCCATCACCTCGCCAAGGAACAACATCACTACGGTGCCTTCAATCTTTTGGTGGGCACAGTTAACGCGGACCCTGAACAGGATAGCCTCTGGTATTTAGGCAACCGAGGCGCAACACCAAGGGCGGTCCGCCCCGGCATTCATGGCCTCAGCAACGGCCTGCTGGACGACCCCTGGCCCAAAGTAGAGCGAGCCAAACAGAATCTGGCCGCCGCCGTTACTGCCGGTGGGAACCTACAACAGCTCCTGCAGGTGGTTGACGACCGCTATCAACCCAACGACAGCGAGCTGCCAGACACCGGTGTCGGCATCGACCTTGAAAGGCTGATCGCCCCCATTTTTATCCAGTCAGAAACCTACGGCACCCGCGCCAGTAGCGCCGTGATTTTGGACCGAAAACAAGGGCCGCAAATGCTGGAACAGCGGTGGCAACCGGACGGTAACGCGGCCGGCAATCCAAGCCAGAGTTTCACCAAGCGATAGCACGCTCTCAAGACGCTCCTTGCACGATCAACCTTTGCGGATGGTTCGTAATCAACCCATTCGAGGCACAACGCGATGTTAAAGGAGCGTGCCCATCTATCGATAAAGCGCAACGAGAGGTGCCGGTCATGACGCTCTCTCGATTAGTTTTATTTAATTGGTCGATATGCATAGCGTTCGCATCAGGCCAGCACCTTTCGATTTCGCAACAGCTCGCCAAGACCAGCCTTGGTGAGCTGTAGATCCACGTAAGAACCGATTACTTCACCGTTATCCATGGCCAGCACTTCATTGAGAAGGCGGCGAACAAAGCTGATATCCACTTGCCGAATAGCGGCTTTTACCTTCAACAGGTTGGACGCATTCATGGACAGCACATCCACCCCCATGGCCATTAACAGCAGGGCGGCGCTAGGCTCCCCTGCCATCTCACCACAAACTGACACGGGAGTGTGTTCTTCTCGAGCCTGCTCTACCACATGCATCAATGCATGCAGGACCGCCGGGTGATAGGAATTATAGAGTGATGCCACCTGCCGGTTGTTGCGGTCCACCGCCAACAGGTATTGGGTCAGGTCATTGGTGCCAACGGACAAAAAATCCACCCGTTGGGCCAGCGCCCGAGCCTGGTACACCGAGGCCGGCACTTCGATCATCACACCCACCGGCGGCATGGATACATCCAACCCCTCGTCACGAACCTCAAGCCAAGCACGATGGATCAGGTGTTGCGCTTCTTCCGCTTCAATCACGCTGGTAATCATGGGCAGCATAATGCGCAGATTGTCCAGGCCTTCACTGGCTTTGATCATGGCACGCACCTGCACCATGAAAATTTCCGGATGATCTAGGGTGACACGGATGCCGCGCCAGCCCAGAAAAGGGTTTTCATCCTCTATAGGGAAATAACTCAGCGACTTATCGCCCCCGATATCCAGGGTGCGCATGGTCACCGAGTGCGGAGCAAATGCCGCCAGCTGCTCGCGATAAATCACTCGTTGCTCTTCTTCCGACGGAAACCGGTCACGAACCATAAATGGAATTTCCGTCCGGTACAGGCCCACCCCTTCCGCGCCCCGTTCCAGTGACCGGTTGATATCGGTCATCAACCCAGTATTCACTTGCAACGTGATGCGCGTACCGTCCAAGGTTTGCGCTGGCTCGTCACGCAGCTTTTCTAAACCCGCCTGGAGGCTCTCTTCCTCTGCGATAATTTCCTGGAACTGCTGTTTAAGCTCCGCCGAGGCATTGGCCACCACCCGCCCTCGAAAACCATCAACGATGATTTCCTTATCATCCATTTTTTTCAGCGGCAAATTCTGCGCACCCACCACCGTGGGAATGCCCATAGCTCTCGCAACAATGGCCATATGCGAATTGCGCGAGCCACGGGTAGTAACAATCCCGCGCACCCGTTCACGGGGCACTTCCATCAACATGGGAGCGGAAATATCTTCACCGAGCAGAATGCATTCATCTGGAAAAATAATATGGCGGCGAGTTTGGCTTTGCAGCTGAGCCAGCACTCGGCGGCCCAAATCACGCACGTCTGCAGCTCGCTCACGCAGGTACGGATCGTCCATCATTTCGAAATTATGCACGTGGACATCGATCACTGTACGTAACGCACCCTGGGCCCACTGCCCTTCACGAATGGCCGCAATAACTTCCGCGGGCAAAGCATGACGGTCCAGCATGCGCAGGTACACATCAAACAGCGCCTGCTCTTCAGCCCCCAGAGATCGGGAAGCCCGCTCGGCCAAATCACGAATTTCCTGACGCACCCGTACCAGGGCATCGTCCAAGCGGGAAATTTCTTCGCTCACATCCTCAACGTCTCGGTCCGGCACCGACGCCAAATCCGCCTCGGGAAACAACAGAACGCCGTAACCAATAGCCGCGCCAGGGCACCCCGGCAGCCCGTCGTAAAAACTAGGAAGATCCGCGCCGCCACCCAGCTGGTCAAATAGCACACCCGAGGCATGGGCATGAGCAATCACCGCTGATAATTGGGCAGAAATAGTCACCAGGAAGGCTTCTTCACTCTGGTCAAAGCGGCGCACATCGCGCTGCTGAACCACCATGATCCCCAGCACCTTGCCATGGTGCATCACCGGCACGCCCAGGAAAGCGTGGAACGCATCTTCCCCGGTTCCCGCCAGGTAATGAAATTTGGGGTGGGTAAAGGCATCTTCCAGGTTGATGGGCTCTTCACGCAAACCAACCTGCCCCACTAGGCCCTCCGACAAGCCCAAGCTCACCTTACCCACTGCCTCGCGCTTCAACCCTTCCGAGGCCATCAGCATATAGCGCTGCTCTTCCTCATCACGCAGGTAGATTGAACACACTTCTGTACCCATGGCATCGCGTACCCGCTTGGCCATCAAGTCCAGCGCGCTGGGGATATCCGCCGCGTTGTTCACTTCCTGAACAATACGTCGAAGAGTATCAAGCATCGGGTGAGTCTCCAGGCACAGTCTGATTAGTATGAGGAGTACGCTTTCCTTTCTTCAGAGCCGGCGCTAATTCCCGCAACGCTCGGGCATAGACCCCACGTTTGAAATGCACCACCTTCTGTATCGGGTACCAGTAGTTTACCCAGCGCCAGTCCTTAAACTCCGGACTATTACTGGTAAACAGGTCAATCGCTTCTTCTCCCGCTGTCAGCTGCAGTAAAAACCATTTCTGGCGTTGACCGATGCAATGGGGGCGGTTACGAGGCCGGCGCAAAAAGCGACGTGGCAACCGGTAGGTCAGCCAACCTTCGGTACTGGCGACGATATGCACATGCTCAGGAAGCAGACCCACCTCTTCTTCCAGTTCACGAAACAGTGTTTCTTCCGGGGTTTCCCCCGGCATCATGCCGCCTTGCGGAAATTGCCAGGCATCGCGGTTGCCAACCCGGCGACCCCAGAACACCCGACCATCTTGGCCAGCAATAATAATTCCGACATTCAGCCGAAATCCTTTGTCATCAATAATGCCTGTCATCTTGTCCCTTCGAGCCTCGCGCAATCGTGGACTCTGGCTCCTTATCAGCCCATTAAACCTTGCCGGGCAACCTGCGATCAATGCACAACCCTGCAACAAACACACCAAACCAAATGTAGAGCGTGATGAATCCACCGGTATGACTTGTCATCTGCTTCGCATAAAATGAGCTCTTCACGTAAGGAGAGGCCATGACACTCGCGATTTTCGACCTGGACAACACCCTGATTGGCTGCGATTCCGACCACCTGTGGGGAGACTGGCTGGTAGAGAAAGGCATTGTTGACGCCCAGCTTTATAAAGAAACCAACGACCAATTTTACGTGGACTACCAGCATGGCCGCTTGGACATCATGGCCTACCTGCGTTTTTCTCTGAACGTGCTGGCCGATAACGATATGGCCCAACTGCATTTCTGGCGTGAACAGTTTTTGGCAGAAAAGCTGGACAGCATGTGGCTGCCCAAGGCCGAAACCCTGCTGCAGAAACACCGCGACCAAGGCCATACCCTAATGATCATCACCGCTACCAACGACTTCGTCACGGCCCCACTGGCAGAGCGCCTTGGCGTAGACCACTTGATTGCCACCGTGGCAGAGTGTCGCCGCGAGCGCTATACCGGAAGCGTAGCCGGCACTCCCAGCTACCGCGAAGGTAAAGTTGAGCGGCTCGCCGAGTGGCTAAAAGCCAACGATGAAACGCTGGAAGATAGCTGGTTCTACAGCGATTCCCACAACGACCTGCCACTGCTACGTAAAGTAGACAACCCGGTAGCCGTGGACCCAGACAGCACTCTTGAGCGTGAGGCTCGGGAACAGGGCTGGCCCATTATCAGCCTGCGTTAATCCGGATTGCTTATGCGTTTTCTATTGATGGCTTTGCTAACCAGCCTGCTATTGGCCTGTGACAGCAGTATCGATGAACACGCTGACACAACACCCGGGCCGACCAGCGCCACCGACCTAGTAGAGATTCCTGCCGCACAGTGGCAACAAAGGGCCGATGAACGCTTTACTACCGCCGCCACAGAATGGCAGCAGGCGTTGGCTCAGTTTGAGCGAATCCCTGATCAACAACACCTGGCCGCTCTGCGCCAAGCGCTGTCCCATTGGTATCAGCGCTTTACCAGCCAATACTTATTACTAGCCAGCCGCGCCTGCCAACAAGACGGACGTGCCCGTCACCAAGTCAACCTCACTCAGCTGGACAGCTGGCCACTGTACCCTGGCTACTTGGACGTCTTACCTCAATGGCCGGAGTCTGGCTTAATCAGCGACCCAAGCCTAGAGCTGACCCGCCAGAGCCTGCGGCGCCAGCACGGCGCCACCGATCCAGCGGAAGCCAGCCTCGGTTTTGCCGCCATGGCAGTGGTACTCAACGGCACTGCCGAGGCTCCCAAAGCGCTGGATTCCTTCATCGGCCAAAAGGGCGCGCCGGCTCGGCGCCGCCAATATCTGAAGCTCGCCGGTGAGCAATTGGTGGCCGACCACCAGCAGCTATCGTTGAATCGGCCGCTGAATCAGCTAGCGCTGCAATGCGGCCTGACAGGAGTCCTGGCTCACTGGCAGCCATTGAGCAACTCAACCGATGAACAAGAAAGCGGGCTACTAATTCCCGAACTTAGCGCTGCCCTCAATAGCACCAACCTGCTTGCGGGCGTGCAGACCATGGACCCCGACACATTGGCCCGCTGGGATCAGATCAACCCGGGCATTGCCGATGCTATCAAGCACAGCGAAGAAAAGGGCTGGGCTCCGATCCAAGCCTGGCTCAGCACAGTGAGTTTCACCCGCCCGCTACCTGACACAAGCAAAAGTAGGTCGAGTTAATCTCAAAGGAATAATGCGACGTCCAGCACCAAGATAGCCCCCGGCTTACGGCCTTAGACGCCAGTGCCTTCGGCTAAAATCGGCCCACGAAACTGAAAGCCCGCAAACCACAAAAGAAGAGGGGCGCGCGGGCACAACGCCAAATCAAGCCAAGGCGTTTATCCGTGCTGTAGCTTGCAACTTGTCGCTAATCCACCACAAAAAAGCCCCACCGACGTCTCACGCGGCGGGGCTTTTTGCATCCAAGCCAAACAATCGACCTTAAAAGTTATAGCGACCGAAGACGCCGTAGGTATCACGATCACCACCAACAATGACTCGTGCACCCAAATCCACCGCCTGGCTCACCTTGAACAGACCCTGGCCATAAACACCCAAGTCATCATCATAGAGGTCCTGATAGGCCAAACCCGCGGACAACTCCAACTTCTCGGTAGTGGCATGACGCACACCACCACGCAGCTCGAAACCTATTTCGTCATCGGAGCGGCCCGGATCATAATCACGGTCATCGTAAATAATATCGGCGCTACCAACGAAATCCAGACCACGCTGCAGCGGTGTATGGAAACCGACACCACCGGACAAACGGGTACCGTCGAGATCGCCATTGTGGCCGTAATCACCATCGAAGAAGCCTAAAGCACCACGCAGAAACAGATGCTCATCCAACGCAAAAGAACCTTCAGCACTCAGTGCATCCACGTCCACATCGTTATCCAGGTCCCAACGGTCATAAGCCAATTGCCCGTAGCTGTAGGAGAAACCGTTATCGCGAACAGCGGTAGTTTGTTGCGCAGCCATGACGGGGCCAGAAACGGCAAGAGCAAGACCTGACATAAGCAGTGTTTTCTTAAACATAAATCGTCCTCACTGATATCAAAAAGTTCAGCATCACAAGATGGAGCACACTATGTGCTCTTATTGAGCGATCTGCATGGTTATGGTTCCACTTTTATGACGTTTTTATAAAAATTTTCAATGCAACCAGCAATTTGTAGCATGCGGTTGACCTTGGGGTTACCCACAGGTGTCACAATAATAACCTGACACGACACCCAGGGATTCAACCGCTTCACAGGAGCCTCCATGTCGACGCAAGCGCGCACCCAAACTCTGCCCATTCGCGGCGCGACCTGCAAAGGATGCAGCCGCACCATCACCGCTGCACTGGAAGCACTCACCGGCGTGGAGCGTGTGACGGTGGATTTGGAGTCCCAGCAGGTGTCCGTCACCGGCACCGCCTCGCACAGTGCGCTTCAAGAGGCGCTGGTACAAGCCGGCTACGGCGTAAACCCGGATGATGCTCACCATGAACACAATAATCCCGCCGACCATGACAACACCGCCAGTAAGCCGATCGCCCAGGAGCCGCAATCAATACAGCTAAATATCAGCGGCGCCACTTGCGCGTCCTGCGTGCGCACCATCGAAAGCGCCCTGCGTGACACACCCGGGGTCGACAGTGCGGATATGAATTTTGCCGACCGCACCGCTCAGGTGAGCGGCTCCGCCAGCACCGCCTCCCTCATTAAAGCGGTAGAAGACGCGGGTTATGGTGCCAGCGAAGCCCGCGAGGAGGATAACGGAGAGCAGGAAGCCAAGGAGCGGGCACATTACCACCAGTTGCTGCGGCACATGGGGCTAGGGCTTGGGCTGGGCGTGCCACTAATGGCCTGGGGCCTGCTCGGTGGTGACATGATGGTTCGCCCCGGTGAAACCAGCCAATGGGTATGGCTGGGTATCGGCGTTGCCACCCTCGCGGTGCTGGCCACCGCCGGCCGACACTTTTTCGTCGGCGCCTGGAAAGCCTTTCGCAACCATAACGCCAACATGGACACCCTGATCGCACTGGGCACCGGTGCCGCCTGGCTGTATTCCATGGTGGTGGTATTACTGCCCGGCGCCCTGCCGGAAGCCGCCCGCCATGTGTATTTTGAGGCCAGCGCCATGATTATCGGCCTCATCAATCTTGGCCAGGCACTGGAAGTTCGCGCCCGCGGCAAGACCAGCGCCGCGGTAAAACGGTTGCTGGATTTGGGCGCCAAAACTGCACGGGTCATCCGCGATGGCGAGGAACAGGATATCCCGGTGGAGCAAGTTCAGGCCGGCGATCAATTGCGGGTTCGCCCTGGCGAAAAAATTGCTGTGGACGGCACCGTGGAAGAAGGCGAAAGCCGCATTGATGAATCCATGCTCACCGGTGAACCCATGCCGGTGAATAAAGCCCCTGGCGATAAGGTCAGCGCCGGCACACTCAACGAAGCCGGCACGCTACTTTATACCGCCACCGCCGTCGGCAAAGACACCGCCCTTTCACACATCGTCGCACTGGTAAAAAAAGCCCAAGGCAGCAAGCCACCCATCGGGCGACTTGCCGATCAGGTGTCGGCCATTTTTGTCCCGACCATTATGCTGATTGCCATCGCGGCGGCACTGGTGTGGTTCAACGTGGGCCCGGAACCGCGGCTAACCCATATGCTGATCAGCGCCACCACTGTATTGATTATCGCCTGCCCCTGCGCACTGGGCCTGGCCACGCCCATGTCGGTGATGGTGGGCGTCGGCAAGGCCGCCGAATACGGCATTCTGATTCGCCAGGGCGAAGCGCTACAAACTAGCAGCCAGCTGGACACCATTGTCCTCGACAAAACCGGCACCATCACCGAAGGCAAACCTGCCGTCACTGATATCGTCTGCAATGAGGGCCAGCAAGAAGACACCGTGCTAACCCTTGCCGCCAGCGTGGAAAGCGGGTCGGAGCACCCGCTGGCCACGGCGATTCTCAACGAGAGCAAGCAGCGAGAGCTATCACTGGATAGCGCCAGTGAATTCCAGGCTTTAAACGGCAAGGGGGTTACCGCCACCATCCAGGGCAAAACCTATCGACTAGGAAACCGCCGCTGGCTAGAAAGCGAAGGGGTAAACATCAACCTCGATAGCACCTCTCTCACCGACAAGGGCGTCACGCCGCTGTTTTTGTCTGAAGCGAACACCCTGCTCGGCATCATCGGCGTCGCGGATCGTATCAAGGACGATTCCAAAGCCGCCATCGCCCGCCTGAAAGATCAGGGATTAAAGGTCATCATGATTACCGGCGACATTGCCGCCAGCGCCAACGCCATTGCCGAACAAGCCGGGGTGGATGAAGTGATGGCTGAAGTGCTACCGGAAGACAAGGCGAAAAAAATCCAGGCATTGCAGAGTGAAGGGCGCACCGTGGCCATGGTCGGTGATGGCATCAACGACGCCCCCGCTCTCGCCCAGGCCGATGTGGGCTTTGCTATTGGCACCGGCACCGACGTAGCCATCGAATCCGCGGCCATCACCTTGATGGGAGGCTCGCTACACGGCGTTCCCGATGCCATGGCGATTTCTTCTGCCACAGTCCGCAACATTAAACAAAATCTGTTTGGTGCCTTTGTGTATAACAGCCTGGGCGTACCAGTGGCCGCCGGCATCCTCTATCCACTCACGGGCAATCTGCTTAGCCCTGTGATCGCCGGGGCCGCGATGTCGCTCAGCTCGGTTACCGTCGTCACCAACGCCAACCGATTGCGGTTTTTCAAACCCAAACACCATCAGGGAACAAGCGCATGAGCCCGGAGCAACTTGCCGCACAACTGCGCCACCCTAACGGTGAAGATGGCAACAAAGTCGCAGACAATATGGACGTGCGAAACCGCCCTGTGATTCTCGCCGCCTACCAGGCGTTGGCCCCTGCTAACGGCGACCGGATTCTGGAAGTCGGGCCGGGAAGCGCAGGCCATCTCCCTCGCTTATTAGCGCAGGCTAACAACCTGCACTACACCGGATTAGATGCCTCTCGGGATATGGTCTTGCGTGCCCGCGAACGTTACCTAGGCGAAACTCGCGCTGCCTTCATCCACGGCGAACTGACGCAAGCACCACTTGCTCCTGCCAGTATGGACCGCATCGTTGCCATAAATGTGGTCTATTTCTGGCAGCCACTGCTCCCTGCTCTGCAAGTGCTGAATTTGTTATTACGCCCCGGCGGCACTCTGGTGCTGGGCTTTCGCGATCACAACAGTATGGCCAGCTTGGCGGTGTTCAAACACGGTTTTTCCACCTATCACGGCCCCGAGTTACAGCAGGCCCTAGAACAAGCCCACTTTACCAACACCCCGCTGCACACCTTCGCCGAAGACAGCGTCGATGTGCTCGGCGAGACCATGCACAAACAGTCGGTAATACTCACCGCTCGCAAACCCCAGGAGGCGACACCATGAGTCTTCTCGTCAATCTTGTCGGCCTGATTTTGATGGCCCTGGTGGTCTGGTGGTTCTGGCTATCGCACCGTAAAAACTCCGCGCAAGCCACCACGCAAGAAGCCACCATTATCGTCGAAGACGGAGTCTACACCCCAGCATCCATTCGCGCTAAAAGCGGGCAGTCTCTGACACTGCATTTCGATCGGCGCGACCCCTCTCCCTGTGCCGAACAGGTGATCTTTCAGGGGCTCGATACCAGTGCATTTCTGGAAACCGGAAAAACCACCACCCTAACGCTGGATAACGTGCCCGCCGGGGAGCACCGCTTCACCTGCCAAATGCAGATGTATCAGGGCACACTGATCGTCGAATAATCGCGGCCCAATCCCCCCAACTGGGGGGTGCATTAACAACGAAGGAAACGATGATGAAATACTTGCTCACACTCTTCACCGCTCTATTGCTGGCCGCCTGCGGCGATAACACCCCACCCAAGCCCGACGTGGCACAGGAACAAACGCCCGCCACCGCAGCCAATGCCACCAAAACATTGGAAGTGTATAAGTCCCCCACCTGCGGCTGCTGCGGTGCCTGGGTAGAACACATGGAAGCGAACGGTTACACGGTGAATGTCCACGAGCAGCAAAACCTGCAATCCATAAAAGAAAAAGCGGGCATCCTGCCCGGCACCGGCTCCTGCCATACGGCTTTTATCGACGGCTACGCCATTGAAGGGCATGTGCCCGCCAGCGACGTGGATCGCTTGCTGAAAGAGCGCCCCGAAGGCAAAGGCCTCACCGTGCCCGGCATGCCCGTAGGCTCACCCGGAATGGAAATGGGCGACCGCAAAGACGCCTATGATGTGCTGCTGTTCGATGAAAACGGCGCCCAGGTGTTTAGCCACCACCCGGGGAATTGAGCAAAACCGCCAAGCTGCAAGCGACAATATGGGCACGGCAACATCCTCACTAGCCAACGCCTCGCGTGCCTTTTCGCTTGCAGTCTGTAACCCTTCAACCTGTCATAGCAACACGTTACAGTGCCCGCTTTCCCCTAACGAGATTCTCCATGCTCTCTTTGCACGACTGGCTGCTGCTGGCTAGCGTTTGCGCCCTTGGCGCCATAACCCCGGGCATTAGCCTGGCCGTGATCACTCGCCACACCCTGCTGGGCGGCCATAAAGCGGGGGTCACTGCAGCCATTGCCCACGCCATTGGCGTGGGTTTCTGGGCCACCGCCACCGTCACCGGCTTAGCCGTGCTGTTTCACCGTTACCCCAAACTAGAATTGCTGTTCAGCCTCACCGGCGCGCTGTTTCTGCTGTGGATGGCATGGAAAAGCTGGCAAGCGGGCCGCGCTCCCCTTAATAGCACTCCCTTAGATACCAACGTGGAGGCCCACCATGGCGCCGCCCGCGATGGTTTTCTTGTGGCCTTCCTTAACCCCAAAGTCGCGTTGTTTTTTCTCGCGCTGTTCAGCCAGTTTCTGCAAGCCGACATGGGCCAACTGGCCCGCGCACAGATGGTGCTTACTGCCATCTTCATCGATGGTGGCTGGTATGTGCTGGTGGCTATCCTGCTGGGACGCAGCCGTCTTTTGCCCTGGTTACGAGCGCATCACCACTGGGTGGAACGCGCCACCGCAATACTGCTGGTGATCATTGCCGCCAGTGTGGTCGTCAACAGCCTGCTTGACCTTGGGGTGGCCCCAAGGTTAATAATGCCGGCATGACCAGTGTGCGCCAACAACAACGTCGGGCAGCCATTGCCTCCTTGCTCGCCATCATTCTGATGGCCGTGAGCACCTTGTTGTCCGCCAACACCATGACCATGCCGCTGGGCACGGACAGCGCCATGACGTCTACCGCCACAACACCTTGCCACCAGGGGGCCGAACCCCAGGAAAGCGAACACCACATGGCGCCGATGCAAGACTGCGCAGGCGGCGATAGCTGCCAGTGCATTACCCTCTGCCAAATCACCGCCGCTAGCGATACGCTGTTTCATAGCGACACCTTTCTCTCTACACCCCCGGCCACAGCAACGCTGATCAGTGCGATTCACGCGGGCATCCACCGGTTGCCGTTACGCCCACCCTCCCTGTTCATTTGAGCTGACCTCTTTCTCAAACGAACAGGATTACGGAAATGAAAACACCATCGCAGATTTCTCTGCCACGGCGCCGTTTCGTGCAGGGCCTAGCACTGGGTGCCGCTGGCCTCGGCGTAGGTCTTAACGCCCGTCAGCTACTGGCCAGCCAGGGCCACACCGGTGCACCGGTTCTTACCGGCAACACCTTCCACCTCACGCTTGGCGGCGCCGATGTCAATATCACCGGCAAGGCTCGCCCGGCCACCACCATCAATGGCAGCATTCCCGGCCCTACCCTGCGCTGGAAAGAAGGCGACACCGTCACGATCAAAGTGACCAACCTGTTACCGGAAACCAGCTCCATTCACTGGCATGGCCTGCTACTTCCCTTCGAAATGGACGGCGTGCCGGGATTGTCTTTCGACGGTATCGCCCCCGGTGAAACCTTCACCTATTGCTTTCCGGTGAAGCAAAGTGGCACCTACTGGTATCACAGCCATTCCGGCTTTCAGGAGCAAACGGGAATTTATGGTTCCATCATTATTGATCCGCGCGAACCGGATCGGCACACGGTTGACCGAGACGAGGTGATTCTACTCTCCGATTGGAGCGATGAAGATCCTCACCATGTGTATGCCACGCTGAAAAAGCTCAGCCACTACTACAATTTCAATGAACGCACCGTGTTCGACACCCTGCGCGACTTTCGCAAAAAAGGTGTTATCGACACACTCAAAGACCGCCACATGTGGAACACCATGCGCATGAGCCAAAGCGACCTGGCGGATGTGACGGGTTATACCTACACCTACTTGATGAATGGCCAAAGCCCTGCCGACAACTGGACCTGCCAGTTCAAGCCCGGCGAACGTATCCGCCTGCGCTTTATCAACGCCAGTGCCATGACCTTCTTTGATATTCGCATCCCGGGCCTGGACATGACCGTGGTCGCCATGGACGGCCAACCGGTAAAACCGGTGGACTTCCATGAAGTCAGGCTAGGGGTAGCGGAAACCTTAGACGTAATCGTGGCGCCCCGAGCAGACCGGGCGTACACCCTATTCGCACAGAGCATCGACCGGAGTGGCTTCAGCCGCGGCACTTTGACCCCGGACCCCGCCATGACTGCCGCGGTCCCGAACATGGATGCACCGCCACCGTTAGGCCATACCGAAATGGGCATGGGCGCCATGGGTTCGCCGTCAATGAATGCAAAGGGAAGAGCCCACGGTGATATGCACCATGGCGATATGACCCACGCCGACATGAAGATGGACAGCATGGATCACCACACCATGGGCCACAGCGACACCAAGCCCGTGCCCTTTGCCGTTAACGACAACAACCCGGATTTACCGCCGCGCAACAGCGCCATCGAACATGCAGCCAGCGAATTCGGCCCCGGTGTCGACATGCGCGCCATGGCGCCGGGGGCGATGCTTAACGACCCAGGCATTGGCTTGCGCAACCGGGACTGGAAAGTGCTCACCTATGCAGATCTAGAAACCCTGAGCGACACGCCCAACAACACCCCTATCGACAGTCTTCATCCGGACCGGGAAATTGTATTGCACCTGACCGGTAACATGGACCGTTACATGTGGAGCTTTAACGGCATTAAATTTGCCGACTCCGTGCCCTTGACGCTGTTCCACCACGAGCGGGTGCGCATCACCCTGGTGAACGACACCATGATGACCCACCCCATCCACCTACACGGACTATGGAGTGACCTGGAACTGGGGGAAGGCAAACTGCTGCGCAAGCACACCATTACCGTCAAACCGGGCGAAAAACTCAGCTACCTAGTACGCGCTGATGCGCTCGGGCGTTGGGCCTATCATTGCCACCTTCTCTACCACATGGAGGCCGGCATGTTCCGCGAGGTTCGTGTGGTTGAAAACGCCCACCCGCCAGCGCCCAACGGCGACCACGCAATGCATGGGGCCCACCGCATGAACGGAGTGAAGCAACCATGAAAAAATCGCTCACTTTTCTTGCCAGTATCGTCATCCTTGCCACCGCCTCACCGGCCACGGCTATGAATAAAAAGGAACCACGCTTCACCCGCATAATCGTCGACCAGCTGGAAGCCCGCGATAGCGACGACGGCACCGTGATGGCCTGGGAAGCCAGCGCCTGGCATGGCGGCGACATCAACAAGCTATTCTTCTCCACAGAAGGAGAGCGATTGATGGTGCCGGAGCACGATGACGAAGACCCCAGCACCGAAAGCGCAGAGACCCGCCTGGCCTGGAACCACGCCTTCGCCCCCTTCTGGGACGGGCAATTAGGGGTACGCCGGGACTGGCAGCCGAACGACCCCAGTCGCGACTGGGTCAGCGTAGGAGTACAAGGCATTGCGCCGTATTGGTTCGAGGTCGATGCCAACCTGTTTGTAGGCGAAGACGGCCTAACCAACCTGCGCATAGAAGCGGAATACGAGCTGATGCTTACCCAGAGGCTGGTCCTGGTTCCCAACCTAGAGACCAACCTCTACGGCAAGGACGACGACAAACGGGGTATCGGTAACGGCCTGACGGATATCGAAGCAGGCCTGCGATTACGCTACGAAATTCGCCGAGAAATCGCACCGTATATCGGTGTGCATTGGGAAAAGTTATACGGCGACACCGCCGACATAGCGCAGGCCAATGGCGAGAAAACCGAACAGGGCATCATCGTCGCCGGGCTGCGCATCTGGTTCTGATATCGACAAGCTTACCGGCAAGCGAGCCTCGCAGAGCAAGCGACCGAAGGGGCAAATTTCAATCCTGGAATTTGCCCCTCTAACGTTTCGGGCAACCGCGACATCCTCCCTCTGGAAGGCAACGGCGACAGGTGCTCGGTAAAAAAACAGACGGGGAAACGTTCCAGTTTCCTATCGAGCTGTTTGTAGCTTTAGCCTGAACAGCTATCGTATTCTTCAGTTTCCAGAGTGCGCAGCTCGCTGTTGTCCTGAATCTGAATATCCAGATCCCGCAGATGGCCATCACCGATACCGTAAATCCAGCCGTGAATGGTCAACGCCTGATCACGGCGCCAAGCTTCCTGCACCACCGTGGTATTCGACACATTGATTACCTGCCGAGCAACGTTCAATTCGCACATCTTGTCCAAGCGTGCCTGGTCATCGAGCCCGGCCAGGTTCTTGCGATTACGCAAGTACAGTTCACGCACTTGGCGCAGCCAATTATCGATCAAGCCATGGGGCTCATCCTCCATGGAGGCCTTCACCCCACCACATCCATAATGGCCCACCACCATGATGTGTTTCACCTTTAAAACATCCACGGCGAACTGCAACACCGATAGCAGATTCAAATCCGTATGGTTAACCAGGTTAGCCACATTGCGATGAACGAATAGCTCACCGGGCATCATGCCCACCACTTCATTGGCAGGCACCCGGGAGTCCGCACAACCGATCCACAAATATTCAGGGTTCTGTTGCGCCCCCAGGGCTTTGAAAAACCCGGGGTGGCGCTCTTCGATTTCGTGGCGCCATTTTTCGTTGTTGGAAAACAAATCAGGTAGGGATTTCATCGTTCCTCGCTTTTTTGCGCATTCACTCTACAGGCAGCCCGCAACCTATCGGCGCGCTAGCCCCCTGTCATATTCATAAACCGTACCAACTGCTCACCCGGCTCCAGGCTGAAGTCGTGGCGCTCGGGCTTGATGGCCATGGCATCCACAATGGCTTCGCGAAGAGGAGTATCGTCATCCGGATAGGCGCGCAGCACCGCGCGTAAATCCACACTGTGCTCATGGCCTAGGCACAAAAGCATACGCCCCTCGGCCGTAATCCGCACTCGATTACACAAATGGCAAAAGTTTTGTGAGTGGGGTGAAATAAAGCCGATGCGACTGTTACTCCCGGGCGCTTGCCAGTAGCGTGACGGCCCTCCCGTTTTTTCTGCCAGCGGCACCAATTCAAGCCGTGCAGACAGCTGTTCACGCAGCTCCGCCGAGGACACAAAGGCCAGTTCCCGGTCGTGTTCGGTGATCTGCCCGAGAGGCATCTCCTCAATAAAGGAAATATCCAAGCCCCGCGCTAGAGCGAAATCTACCAGCGCCGGCACCTCGTCGTGATTACGGCCTCGCATGATCACGCTGTTGAGTTTGATGCGTTCAAAACCGGCGGCCCTGGCCGCATCGATTCCTGCCAGCACTTGAACCAAATTCCCGGTACGGGTAAGCGCCTTGAATCGCTCCGGATCCAGCGAATCCAGGCTGATATTCAGCCGATTGAGCCCGGCAGCCTTCAGGGCCACCGCGTGCCGAGTCAGCCCAGCCCCATTGGTGGTCATATTCAGTTCACGCAGGCCCTCGATGGCACCAATATCGCGCACCAAATGCGCCACATCACGGCGCACTAACGGCTCGCCGCCAGTTAACCGAATACGCTTGACCCCCAACCGCACTAGCACCCGGGCCAACCGACTCATCTCCTCCAGAGTCAGCACCTGATCGCGGGGCACAAAGGTCATATCCTCCGCCATACAGTACACACAGCGAAAATCACAGCGGTCCGTCACCGACAGCCGCACATAATCAATGGCGCGCCCGAAGCGGTCCTGCAGGACTGGATTGTCGGTGGAAACATCAGCATTCATGCCGCTACTGTAGCAAATGCGGGGCCAACCTGGGCAAGCGACTCCTCCTAACGCCCGTCGGGCCAGGCTAGCTCCAGTTGGTCAGGCCCTTGCCGGTCTTGTTAGAATGTCCGCCGACCTGAATACAGAACGCGGTCAGGCCACTCAAGCGTCATGACCGACACGTTCCTTATTCCGAATTCATCTACCCCTAAAGGGTTTCCATGCAAATTTCTGAAAATGCCGTAGTGTCCATCCACTACACCCTGACCAACAACGCCGGTGAAACCATCGATTCTTCCATTGAGCGTGGCGAGCCCTTGGCGTACCTGCACGGCGCCGGCAACATCATTCCGGGCCTGGAAAATGCCCTGCTAGGCAAAGTCTCTGGCGACAAGCTGGATGTCACGGTTACTCCGGAAGAAGGCTACGGCGAGCGTCACGAGCAGCTGATTCAGCAGGTGCCGAAGACTGCCTTTGAAGGCAACGAAGACAACCTGCAGCCAGGTATGCAGTTCCAGGCGCAAACCGAAGCGGGCGATCGCGTTTTCACCATCACCGCCATTGATGGCGATGAAGTGACCGTCGATGGTAACCACCCACTGGCAGGTGAAACGCTGAACTTCGCCGTGGAAGTGACTGACGTACGCGAAGCGTCCGACGAAGAAAAAGAGCACGGCCACGTACACGGCCCGGAAGGTCACGATCACTGATCGCTGACGGCTCGCAGAAAAGAGGCTCCTACGGGAGCCTTTTTTTACCGCTCTACGGCGGCAACAGGTTGGCACTGCAGGCCTCCTACATCGTCCCGTCTTGGTATATCCTTGGCTCTTCGCTCCCACCCGAATATCCGTATGACCCACCCCGGCCCCATTGGCGTCTTCGACTCTGGCATCGGCGGCTTGTCCATCGCCCGCCGCATTCGCGAACTGCTGCCCCACGAAAACCTGCTCTATGTGGCGGACTCTGTTCATGCGCCCTACGGAGAAAAGGCCGAGCATTACATTCAGCAACGGGCAGATACGATTACCCGGTTTCTCATAGACAATAACGCGAAAGCCATCGTGGTGGCCTGCAATACCGCCACCGTCTCGGCTATTCGGCAGCTGCGTGCCGATTACACCCTGCCCATCATCGGCGTGGAACCAGGCATTAAACCCGCCGCCCTGAAAAGCAAAAGTGGCGTTATCGGGGTACTGGCCACCAGTCAGACCCTAAAAAGCGAGTCCTTCAACAATTTGAGCCGGCTATTCTCAGAAAGTGTATGTGTGGAAATCCAGCCCTGCCCCGGGCTGGTTGAACAAATTGAAGTGCTCGATTTGGACAGTGAAAAAACACAAGCACTGGTGGCCCGCTATGTGGCCCCACTGATTGAAAAAGGCGCAGATCATATTGTCCTGGGCTGTACGCATTATGCGTTTTTGGCACCGGTGATTCGTCGCATTGCTGGGGCGGGAATCCAGGTCGTTAACACCGACATAGCCGTGGCCCGAGAGACCCTTCGGCGCCTGCAAAACGCTAACCGCCTTTCTACCAGCGTGGCCCCCGGGCAAATGGCATTCTGGAGCAGTGCGGCCAACGAACTGGCGGATCAACAAATTAAACGCTTGTGGGACGGCAGCGTAACGATAAACACGATGCGCTAATCGGTGTATTGCTCGAATCTTTAGGCAACGAAACGTTACTGAAAAAATACAGGGCGCCCGGTTTGGCGCTGAGAAAAAGTCAGGCACGCTATTCGAGCTAGCTCCCCATGCATTGCTTTAACCGCGTCATATCCAAGTGTTCCTCCAGCATATCGGCCAGGCGATCCAGCTGTTGCTCTCGATGGACCGCATAATCCACACTGCGCTGGCTTTTCAGGCCCGCCCATTCGAGTATGGTATTGCAACTGTCGGGAACATCAAACAGGCCATGCAGGTAACACCCCATCACCCGCCCATCCTCGCTCATGGCGCCATCATCCCTACCCTCCAGAACCAGCATAGGATGCTTTAATGCTTCGCCCTGAGTAAGGCCATTGTGGATTTCATACCCGCGAATCAGGGTGTCAGCGGCAACAAAACGGCCTTCGACATTTCGTAGCTGTTTACCGGAAATCAATCGAGTGGTCATGGATAACCAGCCAAGCCCGGCACTACTTCCCGCATCACTTTCTAACCCCTCCGGGTCGTCGATGCGCTCTCCCAACATTTGAAAGCCACCACAAATGCCTAGCACTTTGCCGCCGTAACGCAGGTGCTTTTCGATCTGCTTGTCCCAGCCCTGCTGGCGCAGGAAAGCCAAATCCGCACGGGTAGCCTTGCTGCCCGGCAGAATGATCAGGTCTGCCGACGGCCAAGCCTCCCCCATCTTTACGAATTGCAAATTCACCTGCGGATGTAATCGCAGAGGGTCAAAGTCGTTGTGGTTACTCATACGCGGCAACAGAGGCACCACCACATTGAAAGCACCCACGTCATGCGCGCCCTGTTCATCCACCGCATCTTCCGCATCCAGAGTCAGGCCATGCAAATAAGGCAACACCCCAAACACTGGCTTGCCAGTACGCTCCTCCAACCAATCCAGCCCACCCTGCAATAAAGACAGGTCGCCACGAAAACGATTAATCACAAACCCCAGGGTTCGTTTTTGTTCACTTTCAGACAGTAAATCCAGGGTACCGGTAAGATGCGCAAAGACACCGCCGCGATCAATATCCGCCACCACAATCACCGGGCAGTCCACCCTTTCGGCAAACCCCATGTTAGCGATGTCGTTATCTCGCAGATTAATCTCCGCCGGGCTGCCAGCGCCTTCAGCGATGATCACATCAAACCGGGAAGACAAGTCCTGCCAGGCCGCCAGCACCGCCTCACTGGCGGTGTTCTTGTAGGCGTGATAATCCAGTGCCTGCATATTGCCCAACACCTTGCCGCGAATAATAACCTGGGCGCCCATATCCGTTTGTGGCTTGAGCAATACAGGGTTCATGTCACTGTGCGGCGCGACCCCGCAAGCCAACGCCTGCAACGCGGTAGAACGACCAATCTCACCCCCATCCACGGTCACAGCACTGTTCAGTGCCATGTTCTGCGGTTTAAACGGCGCCACCGAATATCCACGCCGGGCAAACCAGCGGCACAACGCCGCGACCACCGTGCTCTTTCCCGCATCCGATGTGCAGCCTTGCACCATCAGAGTCGCCACGGAGAAAACCTTACCTTGAACGTTACAATCTCAAACTTGAAGCGCAACCCAGCACCTACAGTGACCTTGCCGGCCCACTCGCCCCGTATTTTTTCCGAACATTTGAACGTCAAAAGGCCCTTCACAGCTCGACGCCCTTCTGCGCTCGAACTCCTAAATCCTTAAACGCATGCTTCACCACTTTCATTTCCGTAACGGTATCGGCGAGTTCGATTAATTGTTTGGGAGCATAGCGACCGGTGACAATGGCGTGCTGCATGGCCGGGCGGTTTTGCAGGTCGTCCAGCACCCGGTCTAAATCCAGGTATTCGTAACGAAGAGCAATATTGAGCTCATCGAGCAACACCATGTGATAGCTGTCGTCGCGCAGCATGGCACGGGCAATCTCCCACGCAGCACCGGCTGCCGCCACGTCCCGCTCGCGGTCCTGGGTATCCCAGGTATAGCCTTCCCCCATCACGTGGTAATCCACGTTCGGCTGATCACGGAAAAAGGCGTCTTCTCCGGTACTGAACGCCCCTTTAATAAACTGCACCACGCCCACTTTCATGCCATGGCCCAATGCTCTGGCCAGCATGCCAAAACCGGAACTGCTTTTTCCTTTGCCCGGCCCGGTGAGCACCAGAAGAATGCCCTGATCCTTATCCGCGCGAGCAATCCGTTGCTGCATGATTTCCTGTTTCTTTGCCATGCGGTAAGCATGGCGCTCTGGGGTTTTCGCATCATCACGCATGGTCGTGTCCTGTTCGAGAAGGGGCATTGTGATCAGGGGAAAGTGTGTCGGTGCGGAATTGTCCGCTAAAAATATCCGCCACAATCTGCGGAGCCGAAGGGAAATAGCCATGAAAGAAACTCGCCACCAGGCCCTTGTCCTGATAAACCGCTTCGCCTTCTGTACCTGTTTGCTTGCGGCTAAAAATGGCCGGCGTCAGTGGCGTGGACAAACTGCCGTGGTGGAAAGTATGCCCGCGAAGTTCACCTCGCGGCGTTACCAGCGCCTGCATTCCCAGCCCGTGCCGTTTCTTGGTCAAAAACGCTTCACCCGGCAACAGCCCGAAACCGGCATGGCGCTTTTCATCACCGTCTACCAACGTTGCCATACAACTCATTAACCCACCGCACTCCGCCAGAATCGGTTTGCCCGCATGGTGATGATCTCGAATGGCCTCACCCATGGCCGTATTCATGGCCAGCGTTTCACCGTGCAGTTCCGGGTAACCGCCCGGTAGCCATAGCGCGTCCACCTCGGGCAATGTCGTGTCTTGCAACGGGGAAAAGAACGTCAGCGCGGCTCCCAGCTCACGAAGCAAATCAAGATTGGCAGGGTAAATAAACGCGAAAGCCGCATCCCGAGCGATACCAATGCGACACCCCTTCAGCAAAGCAGGCAATGGCGCAGGCGCGGCGGCGGAAAAACTCACCGCGTGTGGAAGTCGATCCAAGCCCGCGTCTTGCAACACCGCCGCCGCCTCATCCAAAAGCGTATCCAGATCCGCCAACTCATTCGCTTGCACCAGCCCAAGGTGCCGTTCGGGTAATGTCATGGCCGCGTGCCGTGGCACCGAGCCCAGCAAGGTCATGCCCGCAGGCATCCCTTCACGTACCAAGTCACCATGACGCTGGCTCGCCACCCGGTTGGCAATAACCTCATTCACCACCAGGTCATCGCGGTAACTGGCCAGCCCCAAAGCGATCGCACCGAAGGTTTGCGCCATGCCCCAGGAATCAATCACTGGCAACGCCGGGATACCTGCCAACACCGCCAGATCAGCACTGGAGGGAGTGCCATCAAATAGCCCCATGGCGCCTTCTACCAGAATCAAATCCGCCTCTTCTGCAGCCTGGGCCAGGCGCCAACGGCACTCCTCCTCACCGGTCATCCACGGTTGTAGCTGGTAAACCGGCGCACCGCTGGCCTGTTCCAGAATCATGGGATCCAGATAGTCCGGCCCGAACTTAAACACACGAACCCGACGCCCCGCATTGCGGTGCAACCTGGCCAGTGCGGCGGTAATCAGTGATTTTCCCTGACCGGACCCCGGCGCGCTAATCAGCGCTGCCGGCACCGAGGCATTAAATAAGGTTGTCATCGGGTGGCTCATTCTCGTTTATTTTCCTCGCTCGTAAAGCGTTATCCAGAGGCGGCCTAACCCGGCACAAAGACCGGCGCACCGTTCACGTGAGCCACCACCAGTTTCTGGTCGTAAAGACGCTCCAGAGCCTCCGGCACCAGCATCGCTTCCGCCGGGCCAGAACAGCACTCACCGTCCGGATAGAGCAGCAGTAAATGATCACACCAACGGGCCGCAAGGTTCAGATCGTGCAGGCACATAAACACCGCAGCACCGTTATCTGCCTGTTGATTGAGCAACGCCATGACGGCCACTTGATGATGCAAGTCCAGATGATTCGTTGGTTCATCCGCCAGCCAAATCGTCGGCTGTTGGGTGAGCGCCGTGGCAATGGAAACCCGCTGACGCTCGCCGCCGGATAAGGTGCTCACCAGCCGATCCTCGAGTAGCGTCAACGACACCGCCGACAAGGCCTCATGGGCCAGGTGGATATCCTCGGCGCTCTCCCGCTGCCAGGCAGACAGAAAAGGGTGGCGGCCAATCAATACCGTTTCCATCACCGTGGCGGGAAAGCTGTCTTGACGCTCTTGGAACACGACAGCCAGCTGCCGAGCTACCTCCCGGCGCGACAGATGAGTTAACGGTGTGCCATTGAGTACCACCCGGCCGCGTCGGGGGGCGCGCAACCCGGCCAGGGTATGCAGCAGTGTCGTTTTACCCGCTCCGTTCGGCCCCAGCACCCCCCAACGCTGGCCGGATTTCACCTGCAGACTAAGCGGATCACCATCCCCGCGACCGGGGATGTCGATAACCAGATGTTCAATGTCCAGCACCGCCATGGCGCTCTCCGTTTCGGTGACACAGGTTCCGGGCGATGCCGTCCCCAATCAATCAGCGATTGCGATGCAACAAGAACAGGAAAGTGGGCACCCCCAATAGGGCCGTAATTACCCCCACAGGCAGCTGCTCAGGAGCCATCACCGTACGCGCCAGAGTATCGGCCACGGTCAGCAAGGTACCCCCCGCCAAAACACTGGCGGGCAAGATAATGCGCTGATCATTACCCAACTGTAGCCGCAGCATATGCGGCACAATCAGGCCGACAAACCCCACACTCCCGGCCGTGGTCACCGCCACCGCCGTCAACAGACTGGCCAAGACATACACCAGCCACTCCAACGGCTTCACCGCAATACCCAAGGCCGCGGCCTGTAACGGCCCCCTCGCCAACACATTCAGGCTACGCCCCAGTGGCAGGGTCAGCAGCACCGCGATAATCATCACTAACCAGGCTGCGTAAGGAGCGCGGGCGTAGCTCAAGTCTCCCATTAACCAATACAGCATGCCCGGCAACCGATCCGCAGGGCTCATGGTCAACATAAAGGTAATTACCGCGCCCCAACCGGCGGCCACCACAACGCCCGTCAGCAACAGTCTGGTCGGGGTCCAGCCGCCCCCGCCTTGCGCCAAACCAAACACCAACAAGGTAGATAGCAAAGCACCGGCAAACGCCGAGCCGGACACTAACGCCAAGCCGCCACCAATCAACATGGCACCCAGCGCGCCCACCGCAGCCCCCCCGGAAATACCCAGCACATAGGGGTCCGCCAGCGGATTACGCAACAACACCTGCATCAGCGCCCCGGCCAGGGCTAGCAGCCCCCCCGTGGAGAACGCCGCCAGCGCACGGGGCGCGCGCAACGACATAATCAGTTCCCGATGCAGGTCACTACCGCCACCGCTCGCCACAGCCCACAGATCCTGCAGTGAAATCGATACACTGCCCACCGCCACCGACAGTAATAACGCCAACAGCCCCAGGGCCGTCAGCGCGAATAAGGTAGCAAGCGTCGGCGACTTAATGGCGAGCACGGGCACTTTCCAAATGCCGACACAGGGCGCGGGCACCGATCAGCATTTGCGGGGTAGGCCGCTGCAATGTGGACGGCGCAACAAAAAACAAATTATCGTTTTTTACCGCCCGTAAGCTGGCAAACTGCCGCCACGGCGCCAGCCAGCCCGGATCATCTTCACCCATCCCCCCCGCAACAATGGCCTGTGGATTTTTCTCCAACACGGACTCCTGACTGATTCGCGGAGTCAGCGTGGGAAGATCAGCGAAGACATTTTCCCCACCACACAGCTGAATCGCTTCACTGATCAGGTGCTTGCCATTTACCGTCATTAGCGGCTCTTTCCATACCTGATAAAACACACTGACTTTCGCTGCATCGGCATAACGTTCACGCAGGGCATCGATGCCCGATCGAAAAGCCTCCGCCGCACCCAGCCCTACCGACTGAGTGCCGGCCAGCCTGGCAAAACGCTCCAGCGAAGTGCTCACATCCTCAAACCGGCGCGGCTCGCTGTAATACACCGGCAGCCCCAAGGCTTGCAGGCGTTCCACCTGAGGTAACGGGTTGCCACTATGCCACGCGACAATCAGGTCCGGTTTTAGCGACAAAACGGCCTCTAAATCCAGACGTTTATAACTGCCCACCCGCGGTAATTTTTTCGCCGCAGGCGGGTAATCACTGAAGCTCACCGCGCCGACCATCTGCCCACCGGCCCCTGCCGCAAACAGCAATTCGGTGGCGCCGGGAGAGAGGGCAATAATGCGGCTGGCCGGTTTTTCCAAACACACCTCACGCTGGATATCGTCGGTGACACACACCGCCGCCATGGCCGTATCAAACATGGCCAACAACGTCAGCAACAACCCCCAGCGTAAAACGCGCATTCACTCACTCCATCTCATCTCGCAGCGCTATTCTTGCTCTACCTATCGTAGCGCAGGCTCAACATTACCGAACGCCCTGCGTTCATATAGTTCCAACCAGCAAAGTTCTGCGCCGTGGCGTACTCCTTGTCGAGCACGTTTTTCACCGCCAGGCGTGTGGACCAGTTCCGTGCGAAATTCCAGCCGACGCGCAAATCCAGCAAACCGAACCCAGACAGCCGCACGTCGTTTTGCGCATCGTTATAACGGTGCCCTTGCAAAACCACACTGCCTCCTAGGGAAACGTTCCCCATGGCTCGGTCCAGATCAAAACGGAAGCTACGCTTTGACTGACGCTGAAGCACCAACCCCGTATCCCGATCTTCTGGATCCTGAGCCGTAAAGGCCGCACCAGCGCGCCACTGGTTTATCTCAACACCGGTAGCCAGTTCGACACCCCGAATGCGCGCCCGGTTCACATTGAACGGCGCATAACGCCCACCCTGCAAGGCATAGGCAATCAGGTCATCCACATCGGTCTGGTAGGCGGCAATATCCCAGTACCAACGCTGATACTGGCCCCTCACCCCGAGCTCGGTGCTGGCGGAACTTTCCGGGTCCAGCTGGTCATTACCAAAGCCGGGGAAGTACAAATCATTAAAGGTCGGCGCACGGAAAGCGGTGCCATAGCTGGCCCGTAACCGGTGATGGTTATCGAGCTTGTAGCCCAACGCCAGTCCGCCAGTGGTTTCACTGCCATAGGCTTCGTTGTCGTCGTAACGGCCACTGGCCTGCACATCGAAGGCACCAAAGTTTAATAACAGCTGGGCAAAACCGGCGCTATTGTCACGCTCGTCTTCCAAATACAGCGTGGTGCTGTCCACTAGGTCTTGCAGGTAATCGGCACCCACCACTAGCTGGTGATCCCCCAAAGCAAACACATTCTGCCAGTTAGCCGCACGGCTACGGGTGTTAAAAATGCTGTCTCGGTTGCCGTCGGTGAAGTTCTCGTTCTCGTCGCGGGAATCGCTAAGAATAAGTTTGCTCAACCAACGTTCCGTCACCCACAACTGCCCTTTCACACCCGCAGTCTGCATGGCGTAGTCGGTCACTTTTTTCTGCGAAGGCGAGCTGCCTTCAAACTCGGTGCTGCCGGCTGCCCGAAAACCGAACACGCCGATTTCCGCATCGTTATCGAAGCGATGCGTTACCCGAGCCACCGCCGATGTGTTGTCGTAGCCACGATCATCACTGCCTTCACGAATTTCTGTGCCATCGGTATCAAAGCGGTCCACCGCCAAGTTATAGCGCGTACCGTCCTGCTCCCCCTGCGCGCCCGCTGCCACCCGGCGGCTATTAAACGAACCCGCTCCCAGCTCCACCCAGCCGGTTTGTTCATTGCTGAGATCCCGAGCCCCAGGTGTAAAAACCTGCACCACGCCACCCACAGCATCCGCGCCATACAAACTGCCACGGGGGCCACGCACAATTTCAATACGGTCAATCAAGGTGGGAGGCAGGAACTGCCAAGACGGGCTGCCGCCGGTTGCCGAACGCAGGCGCACACCATCAACCATTAACAACGTTGAGCTACTGCCCGTACCCCGCAAATAAACACTGGTGGCCTTACCGAAGGCACCATTACCGGTGATATCCACGCCGGGCTGGCCTCTTAGCATCTCGGTAATATCCTGGGGCTGACGCTCGCGTAATTGCTTCTCATCGAGCACCGTTACCGAGGCCAATGACGCCTCTGTAGTACGGCTGGCCAGCGTAGGCGTGACGACCACGGGATCGAGCATAGAAACGCGCAGAACAGCAGCATCAAGCGGTGAAGATTCCGCGTAGGCAAGCAAGGGCCACGCACACAAAGACATCGCAGCACACGCTGCAATGGGACGAAATACCATCGAGAGATCCCCCTCTGCCGTGCCCACCCGCACGGCCTGAATTTAGCCGCAGCAGAACAAGCACAGGGAGACAGGCGCAATCGCGCCAACACACCCCACCATCGCCCACCGCAACGCCTGGTTGAAAGCCCTAAGAAGCTTCCTTACCTTTTGGCCGGTCTCCGGGCTAATGAGCGAGGCTTAGCCTCTCGACAGTCGCCTTCCCATGCAAAAGCACAGTGGCATTTCGACTATCGTTTACTCAATCACCGTTGCGGGGGCAGCGCCGGATTAGAGCCAAGGCTCTCACCGGCTTCCCGTTTAACCCGCCCTGTGTTCAGGGTGGGCACCGAAAGGTGGCGCGAAATTACCAATGGCAGCAGGCTTTAGCAAATAAATTCACCTCCTTATGAATTTTACTCAAGGCAAGTTGAGCACAGCTCTCGCTGAGTCAACCAGCGCTAATACTCAAGTCTGTGGCGATATGCCACATTCCAGCCAGCCGGCGATCTAAAGATAATCCCCCACCTACAGCGCAGACCTTGTCGCGTGCTTTGTTCAAAAAATCGGGGATTATCATGCGAATTCTGACTCTGGCCACCGCATCCTTAGCCACCATTCTGACAGGTTGCGGAGGCTCAAGTTCATCGGGCGACCGTGCTTGGGAGAGCAGCAGATCCAGCACCGCTCGCACCATCGAAATTCCAGTAAAGGCCGTGGCAGGGACGACTGACATCAGCTGCGATGCAACCTTGCAGTCCCTCGGTACCGCAGGCACGGAAGTCAGCCTGGTGGATTTCCGCTTCTTCGTTCACGATCTGGCGGTGGTTACCGATGAAGGCCAGGTTATTCCCGTAGCACTGGACGCAGACGCCGAATCGCAAAACGCCGACGTAGCCCTGCTCGATTTCCGCGACAAAGATGAGAACTGTGCCGGCGAAGGAGCCAACACGAATTTCAACGACACCATTACCATCAAAGTGGATGTGGACAGTGAGCTCGTTATTAGCGACCTGCAGTTCACTCTGGGCGTGCCGTTCGAACTCAATCATTTGGATCAGTCACTGGCGGAAGAACCGCTGCGCAACCCAGGGAAAGCTAGCGGCATGGCCTGGAGCTGGCGGGGAGGTTACAAATTTACCGGCCTGGATGTGAAACCGGTAAGCGACGACATCTCTAAAAACTGGCATATCCATATCGGTAGCACCGGCTGTACCGCTGACCCCGCTGAAGGTGAAGAACCCGTACCCTGCCCCAATCCAAACCGCGCAACGATTAAGCTGCCCTTAGAAGGAGCAAATTTAGAAGACATCGCCATTCAACTGGACTACGCCAAACTGGTGGAAGGAAGCAATCTATCCCAAGATGAAGGCGGTGCCAGTGGTTGTATGTCAGGATTCAGCGACCCGGAATGTCCCGCAATTTTCAAGCGCCTGGGCCTGCCATGGGGTGACACCGAAGCAGTCGAGCAAAGTGTCTTTTCTATCGTACCGAAATGATGAAGAAGCCATTTCTCCTGTTGGCCGGGCAATCGCCCGGCCTTTTCCTTGTGCTCGGCACGCTGCTCCTAAGCGGCTGCCCAGAGCAGAGCGAAACCCGGGTAGATGATCAAGGCGCGTCCTACTCCGCCTATGACTGGCAACTCCCGGAAAACATTCCGCTGCCCCGCGAACCGGCGGACAACCCGATGACGGAAGAAAAGTTTCAACTCGGCCGGCATCTATTCTATGACAAGCGACTCTCCGTCAATGGCACCATCAGCTGCTCCAGCTGCCACCACCAGGACAAAGCCTTTAGTGATGGCGTTGACCGCCCCGCTGGCGCCACCGGCACACTTCACCCGCGTAACAGCCAAGCGTTGGTGAATGTGGCCTGGTACAACACCCTCACCTGGGGCAACCCAGTGCTCAGCACCATTGAACAGCAAATTATGCTGCCCCTGTTTGGTGATGACCCTATCGAACATGGCATCAATGGCGCTAACTCGGAACAGATTCTCATGAATCTGCAATCCGACCCTGTCTATGCGCCGTTGTTTGCAGCGGCCTTTCCTGAGCAGGATGAGCCGTTATTTGGCGACACTGCCTATAGCAACATCGTCAAATCATTGGCTTCCTTTGTGCGGGGTTTGGCGTCGTTCAATAGCCCGTTTGATCGCAATGAGCTATCCGCCTCAGCCAAGCGCGGTTCCGCCCTGTTCAACAGTGAAAAGCTGGAATGTTTTCATTGTCATGGAACCTACAATTTCAGCGATGCCACAGTGGACCGTCGCACCAGTTATATCGAAGCACAATTCCACAACAATGGTCTGTACAACATCGATGGCCTTGGAGGCTACCCCGAACCCAATACCGGTCGCTACGAACTGACCGGCAAAGCCCATCACATGGGTCAGTTCAGGGCTCCCTCGTTAAGAAACGTAGCCCTCAGCGCCCCCTATAACCACGACGGTTCCGTGGAAACGCTGGAACAGGTGATACGCAACTACGCGGCAGGTGGGCGCAACATTACCAGCGGCCCTAATACAGGCGACGGGCGCATGAGCCCATACAAAGATAGCTTTATCGTTTCTTTCTCTATTTCCGATTCTGAAATAGCCGATGTGGTGGCTTTCCTGGAATCGCTCACCGACGAAGAATTCATTAATAACCCGCGTTTTTCCAACCCCTGGACCGAGAGCAGCCCGCAGGACACCACCCCATGAAATTCCGTTTTTTAGCTCCACTGATGGCTGCCAGCTCCCTGAGCCTGGCACACAGTGTGCCCAGCCAAAATAACCCCACCACCGTAGAAGCCAGTCTCGCCGCCACATGGCGGTCCGCTAACGTGATTGGCGATTACGATTACTGGCAAATCCCTGGCACCATGATGGGAGGCGAAGCTTGGCCGGCGGAAAAAGGGGCGCAGATTGATGAACTGAACCTGGGGGTCGCTCACCGTATTGATGAGAATTTCTACGGGGTCATCAAATTCAACCACCACGCCGGCGGTGATGATGATCACGGCGGTGCCGAGCTAGAGCATGCGTATGTCGGCTGGGTCTGTTGTGACGATACCGGACCCTGGCTGGTGGAGGCAGGCAGGATGTCTGCCCAATTCTCCCCTGGGCTGGCTCAGCATTCCGTAGACCGGCTCGCCAGCGAAAGTCCGCTAGCGCTGGATGTGCTGTTCGGGCGCGATTTCCATGATGATGGCTTACGCTTCTGGTGGCATCAAATGGCAGGCTTTTCCCTTGGCGCTGAGGTCTGGAAAGGCAAAGCCTTCCCCGCTACCGACACAGAGAATGGCGGCGCCTGGGATGTATTTGGCCAATACCAGTGGCAAGGCGAACGGTTGGCGCTAACGCTGGGCGGGTGGTTCTACAGCGCAGAAGCGGAGTCACGTAGCGACCATCGCTACGGAGGCGGCCATCAACATGTACCGGTAGCACCTCCAGGCGAAATCGCCACCCTCTTTCCGGACACACGCTACACCGGCGAAACAGAAATCGCCGGCGCTCACTTCAAGCTGGGATATAAACTCAATCCGGATTGGGCATTAGCCCTCGACGGTGAGTGGATGCAGGCAAAACCCGATGGCGTAGTGCATGACGGCATCGGCCGTGAAGCAAACTTCACCGCCACCCAGCAAGGCGGCTGGCTACAGCCCTCCATTACTTGGCGAGCGCATACCTTTGGGCTGCGTGCAGAACAACTGAACACCGACAACAAGCTCACCGGTGCCGCAGCGCCACAATTAGCGCAGGACAGCGGGTTAGCCAATCCTCTTGAGCATGATCCGCAGCGCCTCACCGCCATCTGGCGGTGGCAATGGCGGAAAAATATCGCCATCCGCGCGGAAGCCGTTCAGGACGAGTCCCTGCCCGAAAAAGAGCATCGCTGGAACCTGGGAATTGTCTGGAAAGAAACCTTATGGTCTAGCAAAACGGGGCTGCGCGGTCATCATTAAAGCGCCGCGGCCAATTGCGTCCATCCCCGATCGTGCCCAGGCAAACCAAAACGCAATGCGGGCACATCGGGGAAAAGCCGAACCAACACGCCCTGCCGGGCCAGTGCCTCGGCGAGGGCGTTGGCCTTATCGGTCTTGCACCAAGCAAATAATCCACAATCGCCTTCTGCTTGCAGGCCTGCGTCACTCAGCACCGTCAGCAGCCGTTGGTGCGCCGTTGTAATCCGCTGATATTGACGCTGTTTCCAATCAGCATCGGTTAGCGCCTTAGCCATCACAAAACGGGCCGGGTGATTCACCGCCCAGGGCCCTAACCGCTGAGCCATTTGAGAACACAAATCCGGCGTCGCCGTGACGAGCCCCGCACGCAAACCGGCCAAACCATAAAACTTGCCCAGCGAACGCAGCACAATCAATCCAGCTCGATCACTCAGCGGCGCCAAAGACTGCCCCTCAGTCGCGTCCAAAAACGCTTCATCCACCACCAGCCAGCCACCTCGCTTCAGCAACTGCTGATGCCAGCCCAACAGCGTTTCACTGTCCGTGAGCTTCCCTGTGGGGTTATTGGGATTAATACACACCAGCACATCGAGCGTCGCCAAGGTGGCCTCAATGCGGTCGTAGGCCAGCGGTATGACCTCATGGCCTGCTCGCGCCCAAGCCTGCGCATGTTCCGCATACCCCACCGCAGGCACACCCACACGGCAACGGGGCCGCAATAAAGGCAAGGTTTGCAATGCCGCCTGGCTCCCCGGCACCGGCAAGCAATCGGCATTGCTGGGTAGCGCCAGCACCTCACGACAAATATCCACCAGGCCATCGTCATCTTCCGGCAAGCGCCGCCAAACATGCTCCGGCACCGCCGGTACAGGCCAGGACCAAGGGCTAATCCCCGTGGACAAATCCAGCCAGTGGTGCGGGGGAATTCCCCAACGTCTCGCCGCGTTATGCACCCCGCCACCATGGTCCAGCTTTGCCACGCTCACACCAACGCTCCCGCTATAAAGACCAGTAACCACAACAATACGCTACGCCACACCAGTACAATGGCCGCGTCGATGCTGTCCGCATCCGCGGGCCGGCCCTCTCCTAACAACGGCTTATTTTTCCAGCCACCGTGGTACGGGGCGCCGCCGCCCACTTGCACCCCCAGCGCACCTGCGCCGGCGGCCATCACCGGCCCCGCATTGGGGCTATCGCAGCCCTTGGCTTGCTGCCGCCAGCAGCGCAACGCGGTCCAGAAGCGGCCGTGCAACCCGCCCACTAGCGCATAACTCAGCGCGGTCAGTCTCGAAGGCAACCAAGCAAGGCCGTCATCCAGCCGCGCGGCAGCCTTACCGAAGCGTTCGAAACGAGCGGTGCGATAACCCCACATGGCATCCAGCGTATTCACCAACCGATGTAATATCGCACCGGGCAGCCCCGCCACCACAAACCAAAACAGGCTGGCAAACACCGCATCGGCCCCATTTTCCAATACGGATTCGGTGGCGGCCCGTGCCACCCCGTTGGCATCCAGTGCCTGTGTGTCACGGCTAACAATTCTCGCTACCTGTTCTCTGGCCTCAGGCACATTCTGCGCCCGTAACGGTGCGGCCACCGCACGGCCATGGTCGGCCAAACTGCGCGCGCCCATCACCAGCCACAAGCCCACCACCTGCAACAGCCAGCAGGCCCACCCTGGCAGGGTCGACAACATCAGCACAGCCAACAGCACCACCGGTAGCACCAAGACCAGCACCGCTCCGGCCCCCTTGAACACACTACCCGGCGCAGCCGCATTCCAACGCTGCTCTAACCACCCGGCCAGCCGACCAAACCCCACCAGCGGATGCCAGCGACGCGGCTCGCCCAGCAAAAAATCCAGCACAATCGCTGCCACAGCAGCACTTATCAGGGAAACAGAAAGCATGATTTTGCCGTCATTGTCCGGTATCGATGGCGGGCAGTGTACTTGACACTCCCGGTTGCGGGGCAGAGGATTTGCCGCTTTCCGGCCCTGCGCCGCCCCAACCGGAGACACTCGTGAGTACGCCTTTCCCTTGGCAACAGCCGATTGCCGCCCCCAGCGAACCCCATCGGCAAGCCGCCCTGCACCGCCAAGCCCAGCTCACCAAACCCGCCGGCTCACTAGGCGAACTTGAATCTCTGGCGGTCACCCTGGCGGGCCTGCAGGCGACAAACCTGCCACGCATTGAGCAGGTTTGCATTGCCGTTTTCGCCGCCGACCATGGCGTCTGCGAGGAAGGCATCTCCGCCTTTCCCCAAGCCGTCACCGGGCAGATGATTGCCAATTTTGTTGCTGGCGGAGCTGCCATCAGTGTCATGGCAAAACAACTAGGCGCCGCTCTGGAAGTAATCAACCTGGGCACCGTCAGCCCGCTGCCCATTGACGACGGCGTGATTGATGAACACATCGCCCCGGGCACCGGAAACCTAGCCCGCCAACCCGCCATGACCGACGACCAATTGCAGGCCGCACTCGCCGCCGGAGATCGCGCTGCGCAACGGGCCGCCGATCGCCAAGCCGACGTGTTTATTGGCGGGGAGATGGGCATTGGCAACACCACCAGCGCCACCGCCCTGGCCTGCGCACTATTAGGCGAAGACGCCACCGCACTCACCGGCCCTGGCACCGGGCTGACACCAGAAGGCGTTGCCCACAAAGCCCAAGTGATTGCCCAGGCCCTAGCCCGTCACGGCACCCGGCCCGAACCGTTGGCCGTGCTGGCCTCTTTGGGGGGCTTTGAAATCGTCGCTCTGGCTGGCGCCTTTATCGGCTGCGCGGTACGCGGCATCCCGGTATTAGTGGACGGTTTTATTGTCTCCACAGCAGCCCTTGCCGCCTGCCAACTTCGACCACAATTACGCCCCTGGTTACTGTTCGCCCACCAGTCACGCGAGCCCGGCCACCAACGGCTGCTGCACGCCCTGGACGCCACCCCGCTGCTGGATCTTTCCCTACGCTTGGGCGAAGGCAGTGGCGCGGCTGTAGCAGTACCGTTATTACGCAATGCCTGCGCGCTACACAATCATATGGCGACCTTTGCCGACGCCAATGTCAGCAACGAAAACTAATTTTGCCGGATTACAGTAACGCCGAAGCCAACCTACAAGAACGGGAATAGATACCGATGAGCACCACTATTTTTGACCTGATTCGTCATGGTGAACCCGCCGGCGGGCAAATGTACCGGGGCCACAAAGATGACCCGCTAAGCGAGCAGGGCTGGCAGCAAATGCGTAATGCCATTACCGGCGACGATCAGTGGGACCACATCCTCAGCTCGCCCCTATTACGTTGCCGGGAATTTGCCGCCGAGCTGGCCAAGGAAAAGAATTTGCCGATGACCGTAGCGCACGATTTTAAAGAAATCAGCTTCGGCGACTGGGAAGGAAAAACCCGCGAGCAGGTGGCCCAGGAATACGGCGATCACCAAGCCAACTTCTGGCGCGATGCAGAAAGCCACCCACCGAGCAATGCGGAAACTATTCAGGATTTTCATCAACGCATCGGTGAAGCCTGGGCGCTGTGGCAAAACACATTGAAGGGCCAGCGGGTGCTATTGGTGTGCCACGGCGGCGTCATTCGCATGGTGCTAAGCCACGTACTCAGCATAGCCCCCAGCAAAGCCATGGCCGGCTTTCAGGTGCCTTACGCCTGCCGCTCACGGGTGCGGCTAGATGCCAGCGAATTCGGCACCTTGAGTTGCTTGATACGGCACGGGTAATTCTGGGTTGAACCTTCCACGTTGAAACGCGGGTAAGCCCCGGCTAACTGAGCGTTTTAGTCGCGACCTTTGAGGTGTATGTGATGAGGTGTATTTGTGATGCGGGCATCGCACACCCGCCCTTTAGAGCGTTGAATTACGCCCCTTTTAGCGTCTGCGTGAGCCCGGCCACCGACAGCAGCACCGTATCGCATTTTTCCGCTAACGACTGATTCAACCAGCCCAGCTCATCGGCGAAGCGACGGGTTAGCGGATCCATGCCGATAATCCCTAGCCCCACTTCGTTGCTGACTACCACCACATTGCCGGGGTACTGCCCCAGCGCCGCCAGAAAACTGTCTCGCTCGCGAACAAAAGTAGCCTCCCCTGCGTGCAGCAAATTACTCACCCATAGGCTCATGCAATCAATCAACACGCAGGGGAGCGGGGACAACCTGGCCTGGCGGTTCAGCAAAGCCCCCAGATGCAATGGCTCTTCCACTAGCCCCCACCCCGCCGGGCGGCGCAGGCGATGGCGACGAATGCGATCACTCATTTCACCATCGCCCGCCGTCGCCGTGGCCACATATACCACCGGTTCGCCTGACTCGGTAACGCGCTTTTCCGCCAACGCACTTTTGCCGGAACGAATGCCTCCGAGGATCAGGCTACAGGGCATCAGTTTTTCTTCACGAACTGAGTCAGAATAACAATCCGCTGGCCTTCAACCCGACCTTCAATGTGCTCAGGATTATCCTGCACCAAAGAGATATTGCGCACTGGGGTGCCGCGTTTGGCGGTGAAGTTGGCGCCTTTCACGTTCAGGTCTTTAATCAGCGTGACCGAATCGCCGGCTTCTAACACGGCGCCATTACTATCGCGGTGTAATTCCCGCGCTTCTTCATTCTGGCCTTCCCCTGTAGCCTGGGCCCAGGCGAGGGTGTCGTCCTCCAGGTAAAGCATATCAAGCAGATCCTGGGGCCAGCCTTCCCCCTGCAAACGCGTTAGCATTCGCCATGCCAGCACCTGCACAGCGGGCACCTGGCTCCACATGCTGTCGTTAAGGCAACGCCAGTGATTAACGTCTTCATTGCCGGGATTATCCAGCTGGGTTTGGCAGGTTTCACACAGCAGTACGCTTTGCTCGGCACTGCCATCGGATTCAGGGGGTACAGGATATACAGCAAGAGCATTGCTCGCCCCACAAAGCTCACAACAAGAATTGGCGCGGGCAAGCAACGAAGATTCCAGTGTCATGTAACGGCTCCTTTATCGGGGCCACATTATAACCGATTTGCGGCCCCCCAGCGGGCACCTTGAACGCCATTGCCGGAAAAAGTCGTCACTAACCATGGTCAAGCCCCCCCCTACCTATGGCTCACCATGCAACCTACCCCGACAACAAATCAGAAAATGAAAAGAACGCCAAAGCATCTCCCGGAGCCACCGTACAGCCCACCGGAACCACGGCCAGGCCATCCGCCCACACGGCCGAGCTGAGCATGCCGGAACTCTGATTAGGGTGCTTTTGCAGCACCGCTTGAGCGGCGTCAACCACGCAGCGCACACGCAGGTATTCCTGTCGTTTGGCCGGCTTGTTGATAGTGAAGTCCGCCGGCAAAGACATGGCCGTTGGCAATACCGCATCCGCGCCACAACAGCGCCGCAACATTGGCAACACCAGCATCAGATAGCACACCAACACCGCAGAGGGGTTTCCCGGCAGCCCAAAGAAGGGGATACCGCCAAGGTTGCCGTAGGTAAACGGCTTACCTGGCTTAATCGCGAGGCGCCAAAAATCTAACTCCCCCTGCTCGGCAAGCACCGCTCGCAAATGATCTTCTTCGCCCACAGACACCCCGCCGGTAGAAATAATCACATCCGGGCGTTGCGCTGAATCGGTGAGTAAATCATTGAGAGTTTCGCGGATAATGGCCGGGTCATCGGGCAGATGTTCCCGATGCACATTCACAAAGCCGCTTTGCTGTAGCAACTGCGTTAGCAGGGGGCCATTGCTGTCGAAAATTTTTCCCGGTAACGGGGACTCTTCCGGCGACTGGATTTCATCGCCGCTGGTGAGAATCAACACCCTGGGGGAATACACTTTTACCGTCGCGATCCCAACGGAAGCAGTCAGCCCCACCGCCTGGGGGGTCAGCCTCTCACCCCGCGCCAGCACCACTTCGCCGTGCCGAGCATCCTGCCCCGCCGGGCGAATATTTTGCCCGGCAGTCACCGTGTCTCTACCCGGCAAACGCACCCGGTGTTCAGCAATTTCACAGTCTTCCTGCATCAATACCGTATCGGCCCCGGCAGGCACCGGTGCACCGGTAAAAATCCGCGCCACCTGACCTGAAACTATCGTGGCAGGCGCATCACCCGCCGCCACACGCAGCGGCATGGGCCGTGTTAGCCCCGGCTCGCCCAGGTCCGCATAGCGCAGCGCCACACCATCTACGGCCGCGTTATCAAACGCCGGCACATCTACCCGTGAGGTAACGGGCTCAGCCAAATACTGCCCCTGACAACCGGCCAACGGCACCTCGGTAATTGCCCGAAACGGGCGCGCCGAATCCAGTAACCGCTCCAGCGCTTGTGCCACTGGCATTAAGGGTTGCTTGCCTGCGTGCATTTTTCTCTTCCTTTCAAATCACCGCGACAACATTCGCTTTATCGGCGCACTTGGGCAACAAAGTTACAGGGCCGATGACGGGCATCCAGCTGCTCGACAATAATGCGGTCCCACCCTGTGGCACACGCATTATTGGACCCTGGCAGGCAAAAAATCACCGTGCGGTTGGCCAGCCCGGCCAGGCAACGACTCTGAATAGTGGAAGAACCGATATCCTCCACGCTCACCTGCCGGAACAGTTCGCCAAACCCCTCAATGGTCTTGTCGAACAGAGGCGCCAGCGCCTCCGGGGTGGAGTCCCGCCCTGAAAACCCGGTGCCACCGGTAGTCACAATCCCTTGTATCCGATCGTCGGCAATCCAATCAGAAACCACCTTGCGCAGCTGATAGATATCGTCCTTCACTATCTGCCGCGCTTGCAGGGTATGCCCCGCCTCTTTTAACCGCGCTACCAGCAGGTCTCCGGAGGTATCGGTTTCCGGGGTTCGGGTATCACTCACGGTCAATACCGCCAGCGCCAAGGGCTCAAATCTAGCCGCAGGTTTGGACATACATTCTCTCCTTACGCAATCCGCCAATGCTAGCACGTGTCATACCTGGGCGGCTGGACAGCACAGCATGATTTGACCGTTGCCAACAGCCCCTGTTCTAGGCTACTCCCCAAAGGTAAATTCAATTTCTATCAAGAGTTTATCGGAGAACCGCCATGAACCGTATGGAAGTCGCCCAGCAAGAGGCTGCACAACTGCCCCGGATGCCACAACGCAAGCTCAAGGATATCCCTGGTGACTACGGCTGGCCGTTACTCGGGCATACCGTGCCGTTTCTGAAGGACTATCACAAAATGGTCACCCAGCAAGCGGCTAAGCATGGGCTGATTTTCAAAAGCTCGGTGTTATTCCAGCACGGGGTGACGCTGCTCGGCCCCGATGCCAACGAGTTTGTTCTCAAGGACCCGGAACATGCTTTTTCCAGCCGGGCGGCCTGGAATCCGATCTTGGAAAAGCTGTTCACCGACGGTTTAATGTTGCGTGATTTTGCCGACCATAAATTTCACCGCCGCATCATGCAACAGGCATTTAAAAAACCCGCCTTGGCCAGTTATCTAGGCCGCATGAACGGTCACATTGGCAGTGAGATCAGCCACTGGCCCACAGGCAAAGAATTGAGGTTCCAAGACCATATCAAGTCTTTGTTACTGGACGTGGGCGCACAAATCTTTTTCGGCTTGGAAATGGGGCCGGAGTCCAACAAGGTGAACCAGTCTTTTATCGACGCAACCGACGCCTCTTTGGCCGTCGTTCGTCTGCCCATCCCGGGCCTGCTCTGGCACCGTGGCATGAAAGGGCGCCGCTATTTGGAAAAGTTTGTCACCGGGCTGATTCCACAAAAACGGGCCAGTAACACACCCGATTTCTTCAGCGAGCTTTGCAAGGCCGCAGACGAAGAAGGGGGCCTCTCAGATAAAGACGTGATGAACCACATGATCTTCCTGTTGTTCGCCGCCCACGACACCACCACCAGCACCCTGTGCTCCATTGTCTACATGCTAGCCAAACACCCGAACTGGCAAGATATACTGGTGAAAGAAATAGAAGGGCTGAATAAAGAAACGCTAGACTATGACGACTTGGCGAAAATGGAAAAAACCGACTGGGTCTTTCGCGAAACCCTGCGCATGCGACCCGCGCTCACCACCTTCCCCCGGCGCACAGTCAAAGAGATTGAGTATCAGGGCTATACCCTGCCAAAGAACACCTTGGTAAGTATATCCACGCTCTACACACACTACATGGAAGACTACTGGAGCAACCCGACCACCTTCGACCCGGAACGCTTCAGCGACGAACGCGCCGAGCACAAGAAGCACTTTTACCAGTGGGTCCCTTTCGGCGGCGGCCATCACAAATGCTTAGGTCTGAATTTCGCTGAATTACAAACCAAGACTTTTCTGTTCCAGTTTCTGAAACGTTACCGCGTTAGCGTCAAACCCGGCTACGAACTGCCCACCCAGCAAGTACCGCTGATCATGCCAAAAGATGGATTACCCGTGGTGCTAGAAAAAAGAGCCTAACGTTGAAACGCAACCACACCCTTTCCACGCCAAAAAAAGGGGCCGCGATCATCACTGATCACGGCCCCTCTTTTTGGTATCACCAATTCACCTCGCGTTTTAGCGTCTAACTTTCGCCTCCGCTCTGCTGAAATAAATGCACATCCCGCTGGGGGAACGGAATGGTAATACCGGCTTTATCAAAGGCGTATTTCACCTGCTCGAACAAACCAAAATACACCGGCCAATAATCTTCCGAATTCACCCACGCCCGAGTCAACATTGTAATGCTGCTATCCGCATGGGCCGAAACAAAAATATCGGCGTCGAAACTACCACCATCCAGAATGCGATCATCGTTATCAATCACCGATTGAATCGCGGCCCGAGCCTGCTCAATGCTATCGCCATAGCCAATACCAAATTCAATATCTATGCGCCGTTGCGGCTCCACAAAAATATTTTTGATACAGCCATTGGACATGAGTCCGTTGGGAATCACGATGCGCTGGTTGTCGTAGGTCGTGAGGATGGTATTGAAAATCTGAATATCCCATACTTTTCCGGTATGCCCCTGGGCTTCAATAATGTCCCCCACCCGGTACGGTTTGAAGAGCAGGATAAGCACACCGCCAGCAAAGTTGCCCAGGCTTCCTTGCAACGCCAGCCCCACCGCCAACCCCATGGCACCCAGCATGGCAATAAAGGACGTCGTTTGTACGCCAACCATTCCTGCCACCGCCACCAGCAACAAAATTTTAAGCAGCACATCAACAAGGCTGGTCATAAACTTCTGTAAGGTATCGTCCACGGCCTTGAAGCCCAGCAGCCGGTTCATGCCCTTGATCACCCTCTTGATGATCCAGAAGCCCACAATCAATGTAATCACCGCTAGCAGCACCTTAGGCAAATAGGCCATGCTTAGCTCAATTCCCTTGTCCAGATACGGCTGTATTTGCTCCATATCCATGATTCCCTTCCTTTATGAGTTATGTAGACACTTAAAGTACCACTAAGAGGCCAACCGCAAACCTTAACTGCGTCTGAATCTGCCACTATTTATCCTTTCGGCCCAACGGTGGAGGTATGAATCCTTACCCAAATTAGCGCTATACTGCGGGCACATTCTCCACCGAATAGATAGCCATGAAGTACGCCATCGTGCCGGTCACCCCGTTCCAACAAAACTGTTCTATTCTTAAATGCGAAGCGACCAACAAGGTGGCTATCGTGGACCCAGGCGGCGACCTGGAAAACATCCTCACCGCCCTTGAGCAAATAGGCGGCACACCGGAAAAAATCCTCGTCACCCACGCGCACCTTGACCATATTGGTGCCGTGGCAGACCTGGCAGAGCGGCTATCTCTGCCCATTGAAGGCCCGCACCGGGACGATCAATTCTGGATTGATATGCTGCCCCAGCAAGCACAAATGATGGGCTTTGCTCCATCACGCCCATTCACGCCAGACCGCTGGCTGGAAGGCGGCGATAGCGTCACCGTGGGGGAAACCCGTTTCGAAGTGCGCCACTGCCCCGGGCACACTCCCGGCCACGTAGTGTTCTACCAGCCCGAAGCAAAACTGGTGGTGGTGGGTGATGTCCTATTTAACGGTTCCATAGGCCGCACGGATTTCCCCAAAGGCGACCACGACACACTGATCCAAGCGATCAAGGACCAGCTGCTAACCTTGGACGACGACGTGTCCTTTATTCCCGGCCACGGCCCCATGTCCACCATTGGCCATGAACGCAGCCACAACCCTTTCGTATCTGGCAAACACGGATAAACATGGATTCAGTGGTAATGAAGTGGCTGCTCACCGTGATGGTGCTGCTGGTCGGCTGGGTATTGTCCATCGCCCTGCGTGGGGCAACCAAACGGCTGGGCCGCCGCCGGGGCTATAGTCGCGCGCGTATTTTTCAAACCGCCGTGGTGATCAACAGCAGCAGCTTGCTCCTTTGCCTGTTGGCGCTAAGCATTTTGTGGGGCTTAAAAGGCGACGGCATCATGGTTTTCGCCACCTCACTGATGGCACTGCTCGGCGTGGCGCTGTTTGCTAGCTGGTCCATGCTGAGCAACACTACCGCCGCCATCATTCTGTTCTTCAGTGCGCCTTACCGGGTCGGCGACCGAATCCGCTTACTGGACGGCGACAACACTGTCACCGGCCAGGTCCGCCACATGGGGCTGATCTTCATTACCATTCAAGATGAACTGGGCCATCGCTACACCCTGCCCAACAACCTGCTGCTGCAGAAAACCGTCATCCAGCTACGCGGCGACACTCTGCCCCGGGATCAAAAACATATCAAAGCAGACTAACCCCCCGTTCTCGCCACATTCAGAGTCCGGTAAAGTAATAACAGCGAAGAAGCATCGGCCCAACGAATAGAGCACGCGGTCAAAAAAATGGCCATGCTCGCCCTGCTTCTTCCCCTTATTGCCGTAGCGACCCTACTGAGCGGCGGCCAACGTAATCGGGGGCTAGGCGCAGCATCCGCCGAAGGCTCCCGCCAGCAAAGAGGCCCAACAATGAGTAACACCAGCACCGCCAACCTGGCTCGCATCATCTATGTGCTACATTTGCTGGGTCTGATCACCGGCGGGCTTACCGCCATTGTCGGCGTGATTCTTGCTCACATTAATGTCAGCGATGCTCCACCACCGCTACGCGAGCATTTTCGGTTTCAGTACCGCACCTTCTGGATTGGCCTGCTGTACTGGTTTATTGCCGGCATCACCACCCTGGCCCTGATTGGCTGGCTGTTGATGGTGCTAATCTCCGTCTGGTGGATTGTACGGTGCGCCCGGGGCATGTCTGCCCTGAATCGCAACCAGCCACCTAGCAAGGTGGAGAGCTGGGGGTTCTAATACCCCTATCGATTTGTCACATAACTGACACAGGCGCAGGCCAGACTGGCCGGCCGCGTCATCAACCGCCCTAAGGAGAAGTCATGTTGCCCCTGCGCCTGCTTACCGTAACCCTTTGCGCCCTGTTTCTGGCCGCCTGCGCCCGCAGCCCCGTGGTACAGCTATACGATGGCCCAGCCAAAGCCGACAGCCAAGTGCTCACCGTTAAGGTGCCCAGCGAAATCGAAGTGTTCACCATTAACGGCAAAGAACTGGAAGGCGTAAACACCTTTTTCGCCACCGACTTTAAGGAACTGAAGTTAGCGCCCGGCCGCTATGAAATCCTCGCCTATTACAAAGAGTTATGGCAACTGGATGTGGACAATCATGAGATTGTGAAAACCAACCCAGCCAACTTCATCATCGATGGCAAGGCAGGCGACCAATGGCAGCTGGGCTTCGACAAACCCCAGAATGTGGAAGAGGCCCGCGCCATGGAAGACAGCTTTAGCGGCTGGGCCAGCAATACCGAAACCGGGGAAAAAGTGGCGGCCAAAGAATCTGATCTGATCCTTAACCGCGGTTTCCTGGCGCCAATCACCGGCGAAGAAGTCACCACCGCTACCAGCAACAGCATTGCCCCCCAAAATGCAGCAGGGGCCAATGCCGCCAATGCACAAAAGAGCACCAGCGTCGCGCCCGGGGCCAGCTACTTGGATACGCTTAAAGCGCAATGGAAACAGGCCACCCAGCAAGAGCGTCGCGAATTCCTGCAGTGGATCTCAGAATAACCCAACACCGCATGCGTTCACGCGGGCAGGCAAGCGGCACCGCCCGCGCCTTGCCCGCGCCTTACCCACACAAGGCTCCTTCAGGCTCGGCGAGTCACTCCCCCTGAATCGTCGCCACTAGCCGCCTTGTGCCAGCGTTATCGCGATGTTCGCACAGGTAAATACCCTGCCACGTGCCTAGCGCCAGCCGCCCGTTACTAATAGGCAAGCTCAATGAAGGGCCTATCAGTACGCTCTTAATGTGCGCCGGCATGTCATCCGGCCCTTCCAGAGTGTGCTCATAATACGGCGCGTTCTCCGGCACCATTACATTCAGGTGCCGCTCAAGATCACCGCGCACATCCGGGTCCGCATTTTCATTCACGGTGAGCGATGCAGAAGTGTGCTGAATAAACAGGTGCAGCAAGCCTATCTCTAGCTCAGCCAACTCCGGCAGCTGCTCCAACACTTCACGGGTCACCAAATGGCAGCCACGCCGTTTAGCGGTGAGAGTGATGTTGCTCTGTTTCCACATCGTCGTTCCCTCGCTGGCGGTTAAAAAGCCTTTTGCATGGCCGGCCTGAAAGCCCGCGCAGGCCTTAGACCCTAGCGCCTAATGCTGAACACGACAGACTGTATTTTGACCGCACAGCATTCACAGGCATGCATAAAACCTAAAGGCCAAACCATTGTACTTATCGGTGCCGTCAGTGGCATCCATGCCGAGGCTGCGGGGATCAGCGACAGATCAACACACCACGTTCATTGGCGTACCCGCCTGCCATTGGCGAATATTCTCCACCACACCATTAAGCAACCGTTGCCGGGATTCGCGGGTGCCCCAGGCATTGTGGGGGGTAATCAACAGGTTGGGGATACCGTCCGCCAGCAACGGATGCGCCATCGAAGGCGGCTCGCTGCTGAGCACATCCAACCCGGCCCCGCCAAGTTGCCCACTGCGCAACGCTTGCGCCAATGCAGGCTCATCAATCAACCCGCCGCGGGCGGTGTTCAGCAACACTGCGCCGGGTTTCATCTGCGACAAAAACGCCGCGTCCACTAGCTTGTCGGTCTGCGCTGTTAGCGGGCAATGCAGGCTAATCACATCCGCCGCCGGCAACAGCTCCGCCATCGGTACCCGGCCGGGCTGATTGCCCTGGGCCTGAAACGATTCGGCAACCAGCACCTGCATGCCAAACGCCTTTGCCAGCCGGGCAACTTCGCGGCCCAAATCGCCATAACCGATAACCCCGAACGTTTTACCCGACAGCTCCATCATTGGATGGTCAAGCAGGCAGAACTGCGAGGCACGGCTCCACTCCCCGCTACGCACCGCTTCATGGTAGGGAACCAGCCGAGCCGCCAGCGACAACAGCAGGGCCATCGTATGCTGTGCCACCGAGGCGCGCGCATAGCCCGTCACATTGCAAACCGTGATGCCCAGGGCAGAGGCCGCAGCCAAATCCACATTATTGGTACCAGTGGCGCAAATGCAGATAAGCTTAAGGGAAGGACAGGCTTTCAGCGTGGCGGCATCCAAAACGACCTTGTTGGTCACCACCACCTGCGCACCTTCCAGCCTAGCCGCACACTGGTCGGCACGGGTCTGCGGGTAGCACGCCCACGACAACAAAGTGTCGAAGGTGCTGAAGTCCAGCTCACTGGGAACCAGGGTATCGGTATCCAGAAAAACGCCTTGCATAACCTGTCACCGTTGGGGAAGAAGGGAGGCCTGCCATGCTAACGGATTTATTGGAAAAAATGGGCTTCGACCTGCCGCAGCAGGAGTGGCAAAAACCCATCATTGGCGTTAGTGCCTGCCTCACCGGGCAAAAGGTACGCTACGACGGCGACCACAAACACAATGCCATTGTGATCCACCAGCTGGCGCCCTGGTTACGCTTTCGGGAAACCTGCCCGGAGGTGGCCATTGGCCTGCCCGTACCGCGCCCCCCTATTCAGGTGGTGCAACTGGAGGGCCGCCTGCGGGTTCGGGGAGTCGATCAGCCCCAACAGGATGTGACCGACGCACTGGAAAACGTGGCGGCCACATTGCAACAACCCTTGAGTGGTTTCGTCCTCAAAGCCCGCTCGCCCAGTTGTGGTTACCTGAACACCCCGGTACATAACCCCCAAGGCCAACAAATCGGCATAGCCTCCGGCGCCTTCGCCAATAAGCTCCACCAACACTTCCCGCGCATTGCGCTGGCCAACGAAGAAGACATGGAAAAGCCCGCTTGCCTGCAGGCCTTTGTGCTACAGGCATACTGCTACCACCAGTGGCGCCACAACGATCAGCAAGGCCAATGGCTACATCACATGCAGCAGCAAACCGAGCAGTTGGATGAGCCGCTGCGCAATGACATGCGCCAGTACCTGGAGCAGCTCGGCCAGGCCATGCATTAAGAGGGTCGCTCAGGCTCTCGTGTTACGTCTTTCAAGCGAATTCGACTTACAAAACCGCACGGTTCATCGGTATGGCGAATTAGGCCGAAGGCCGTCATCCGACTCCACACCGAGAATCGTTTTGGCAAAAAAAAACGCACGGCCCTAAAACCGTGCGCTTTTATTTATCCGTACCGTATTCAGGACACCTTGCTCAACACCGCTTCATTACGGTACGTCACGTCATAATCATCAAGATCAAACACACTCAGCCGTCGCTTCAATTCGGCCAATGACCAAGGCCAGGCGGCGAAGTTGCGGCCGTTCTGGTCCAGGTAATAGCTCTTGCAGCCACCACTATTAAACACCGTGCCTTTCAAGTGTTTTTGCACCTTGGCGTTATGCTGTCTGAGCACATCAGAGCGAATGGAGATTTTGCCAATATCGTTGTCCTTCACTTTTTTCAGGCCATCGATAATGTAATCCAGCTGCGCCTCGGCCAGCCCGATAAAGGAGTCGTAGACCAAAACGTTGGGGCCCAGCACCAAAAACGCATTGGGCGTATTTTCCAAGGCCGCGCCCAGATACGCTTCCGGCGACGTGTCTTTCCAAAGGTCCGACAGGCGATCACCATTGGCATTCACCACCTTGCTGCCAATCGGCGGGTGCGACACTTCAAAGCCGGTACCCCAGATAATCACATCCACTTCATGGCGTTCACCGTTGGCCGCGACCACAGTATTGCCATCCACTTCTACCAACCCGTGGGGAATCAGGTGGGTATTGTCTGCCTGCAAAGCCGGGTAGTAATCATTGGCGAACAGCACGCGCTTGCAGCCCAGGGTAAAGTCCGGCGTTACCGCCTTGCGCAAGGCCTTGTCACTAATCTGTAGCCGTAGCAGCTGTTTTGCTGCAGTACTAATGGGCCTCAACACCTTAGGGTTACGCAGGCCAAAGTTAATCACATTCAGCGATCTGGACACCGCATTGCGCCAGCCACGCTGAATCACCGGCAGCACTTCAATCGTCTGTTTGACTCTATCCCCCAGTGGCAGGTCCGGCTTGGGCAGCACCCAAGGCGCCGTGCGCTGGAACACAAACAACTCTTTCACCTTGGGCTGAATCTGCGGCACGAATTGAATGGCTGACGCGCCAGTACCGATCACCGCCACCCGTTTCCCGGTCAGGTCGTAATCGTGGTTCCACTTGGCGGAATGGAACATTTCCCCGCTGAAGCTTTCCAGCCCAGGGAGCACAGGGGTCTTGGATTCGGTAATCGGCCCGGTGGCAAAAACCACCGTCCGCGCCAAGTGCTCTCCGTTAGAGGTTCCCAACACCCAAAGGTAACGACTTTCATCCCAGGTCGCGCTCTGCAAATTCGTATTGAATTCAATCAGCGGCGTAATATCAAAATTGTCACTCACCTCTTCCAAGTAGCTGAGAATTTCAGGCTGCTTAGCAAACAGGTGGCTCCACTTGCTGCTCAACGCAAATGAATAGGAATACAACGATGACGGCACATCACAACCACAGCCGGGGTAGGTATTTTCCCGCCAGGTGCCTCCCACTCGGTCCGCTCGCTCGATGATTTTGAAATTGTTATAGCCTTCTTTCTTCAGCTTGATCGCGGCGGCAATACCGGAGATACCGGCACCGACAATAAACGAATCATAAATTTTTTCCGCAGGGCCCTTGGCCGCTGAGGGTTTGGTTTTTTTTGCTGCGGCCATGTTATGCCTCCTTGGTGCGAACAAAGCGGTAAGAGAAACTCATGAACTTGGCGTAAAGACGGGGCGACGCCCGCTTCATTATCCAAAACAGTTTGGCGTCCACCTGGGGGGTGGTGTACAGCTCGCCCTTATCCAGGCGGTTCAGGGTCAGCTTGGCCACGCTCTCACTGGTGGTCATGGCGTAGTTCATTAGCGCATGATCCGCCAGCTTGGCGTACCGGTCGGGGATACGGCCATTCTTAATAATATTGGTGGGCACCAGTGTCGGGCACAGCACATTCACCCGAATATTATCCTTGGCCAATTCCGAAAACAGGGTTTCAGACAGGGCACGTACCCCTGCCTTGCTCACGTTATAGGCGCTCATTTCTGGCGCCGCTGTGTACGACGCCGCAGACGCCACATTGATAATGGCGCCGTGCCCCTGCGTCTTGAAACCGGGTACAAAATAATGGCACCCGTTGATCACGCCCCACAGATTCACATGCATGCACCACTGCCAGTCTTCCAGGCTCAGCTCATCGAACATGCCCCCCAGACCAACGCCGGCGTTGTTGACGACCAGGGTTACCGGGTGCCCCAGCAACGCTGCGGATTTTTCGGCCAAGGCAGCGACCTGCTTGGCATCGCCCACGTCACAGTGAACGGCAAACCCCTTCGCGCCCTGCGCGTTCAGTAACGCCACCGTTTCTTCGGCAGCCTTCAGATTCACATCGGCACAGACCACCGCGCCACCGCGCTTGCCCAGCTCCAGTGCAAAGCTGCGACCGATACCACTACCGGCGCCGGTCACCACCGCATAGGCATTTTTACTGGGCTTGATAAAACGCTGCTTCAAAAAATTCATCATTACGATTATCTCAACAGGTTATGGCGACACGCTCGATTAAACAGGCGCACCGGCAACATCACGCTCGCAGTGTCGGCACCCATGCCTTAATCAGATTCCGCGTCTTAAAGTACACAGTGGCAAGCGCGGCATCGTAAAAAACAGCATCGAGCCCCCTAACATACAAAGTGGAATTCATATGCCAGCGGGAGGCCTGCGGGGGGTTTCCCCGGTTTTCGGCGCGAATGAATTAATGGCACGATAAAGCGAATGCTTGTTCGGGTTCAATTCGGATTGTTATGCCGCTAAGGCCCGGCCCAGCCAGAGAAGAGCGACGAAAGAGGAAAGCCCGACTTTAAAGGCTCTCATAGATAGTAAGCGCACACAAACAAGGCAGTTTCAGGTCGCCTGATTATGCAGCAGCACCGCCGCTATTAGCGCACCAGGCAGCGCAAAAAAACCGGCGCAGGCGCGCCGGTTATCGATCACAAAATCAGGGTCAGGCCGCCAGTAATCACGGCAAATAGCACCGTCAGCCAGACCAGTGTCCACCACGGGAACGGCGGTGGCGGCGGCTCCACTTCCAGCTGCTTTTCCAGGTAGTTTCTCAGCAGCTGGGTGTTACGGGTATTGGCTTTGTAAATCGCATCAAAGGCATCGCCTACCACCGGCAGCAAGCCACCCAAGAAGTCGATGCCCATGTTGCGCAGCATACGCAGCTTCACGCCCTTACTGGCGCCGGCCCGCTGGGCCTCCACCAGCACATAGCTGCCAAGCACTAGGCCTGCCGCATCACCGACTATCGGCACCAAACCAATAATCGCCTCGGCGCCAATTTGAAACTTGGTGAAGGGAATGCCAATACTGCTGTCAGTGAAGCGGCTGAATTTTTCCAACCGCTCCAGCGCGGCTTGCTGCTGCGCCTTGCTCCGATTTGCCATTAGATCTCCACGTACAGCTGGCCGCCTTCTTCCGTTACCGGCCAAGTTTCCAGGGCTTTCTCGCCCCGCACCACATTCAGTATTTGCACCCCCGGCGGGAAGTTCGCCCACTCGGTGACGGCACCGGTGCGGATATCAAACTTGGCCCGGTGCAGCGGGCACTGCACACACTGATCTTTAAGAATTTTGCCTTTGCCCAGCGACACAAACATATGGCTACAACGGGCCTGAGTGGCATAGAAGCCATCACTCAGGTGGTACACCACCAGCTTGGTGTCCCCCGCCTTCATGGCGCGGCTTTGTCCTTCCGGTAAATCTTGGCTGGCACAGAGTTCATAACGCATGGTGGTCTCCTTGCTGGCTGAGAATCAGTAATGAGTTGAACGTTCAACTCATTCATTCCAAATAGGTATACCCGCCCAACCCTTCGCGTACCAGTTCGATGAAGCCATCTTGTTCCGCTGCGCTTAAATGCGCTTGGCGACAATGCTGCTCCAAAGACGCCAATAGCCGGTCCGGGTCGTAATTCACGTAGCGTAACACCGAGCTCACCGTATCGCCTTGAATGGCGTGGTCCAGCACGATATTGCCCTGCGCATCCACATCCACATCCACGGAATCCGTATCCCCGAACAGGTTATGCATGTCGCCAAGGATTTCCTGGTAAGCGCCCACCATAAAAATGCCCAGGTGGCCGTTGAGCTGTTCCGGCAGCGGCAGGGTGGCTTCCACCCCTTCACCATCCACAAACTGGTCGATGCGGCCATCGGAATCACAGGTAATGTCCTGAATCACCGCACGGCGGGTCGCCGGTTTATCCAAACCGGAGAGCGGCAACACCGGGAACACCTGATTAATGCCCCACACATCCGGCACCGATTGGAACACTGAGAAATTCACGAACAACTTGTCCGCCAGGGTTTCGTTAAGGCTATCCAGCAGCGCCCGCTGCTGTTTGCGCAACGGATTCAGGCGGCCACGCAACGCCAGCAGGCAGTTGATGTATAACTGCTCGCCCCGCGCCCGCGCCGCCAGCCCTAACTCGCCTGCAATATAGCGCTGGTGAATATCCTGCCAGGCGCCGGCCACTTCCGAGAAACGCTCCAGCAGGTTGCCCGGCTCGCCGGCCAACACCTGTTGCAGGCCCCACAGCTGCTGCAGCTCCGGCGCATCATGCTCGGTGGGTGCATCCACCGCCACCGGCGCCATCTGTTCCTGGTCGGTGATATTCACCAGCAACACTGCATGGTGGGCGGTCAGCGCGCGGCCGGATTCGGAAATAATATGCGGCTCCGGCACGCCGTGCTCCGCACATTGCTGTTGCAGGGTCTGCACAATATGGCGGGCGTAATCGGCCACCCCATAATTCATGGAGCAGTAAGAACGAGAATGGGTGCCTTCATAGTCCACCCCCAGGCCGCCGCCCACATCCACGGTTTCCACCGCCGCGCCCAAGGCGCGCATCTCGGTGTAGTAACGGGCCGCTTCGCGCATGCCCGCTTTAATATCCTGAATATTGGCCACCTGGGAGCCCAAGTGAAAATGCAGCAGCTTCACGCAGTCCAGCCGCCCGGCGGCGCGGCAATGCTCAATGGCCGCCATCAGCTGCGGCGCACTCAAACCAAACTTGGATTTTTCACCGCCGGTGTTCTGCCAGTTACCCTTGCTGATACTCATCAGCCGTACCCGCAGGCCAATGCGCGGCGACACCCCCAGTTCATCGGCCAGTGCCAGCAGCGCCGGCAGCTCGGAGGTTTTTTCCACCACGATCTGCACATGGAACCCCAGCTTTTCGCCCATCAACGCCAAACGCAGGTATTCCGCATCCTTGTAGCCATTGCAGACAATGGTGTCGCCGGGGTTGGACAATGCCAGCACCGCCAACAACTCGGGCTTGGAACCGGCTTCCAGCCCTACCCGCTCGCCGTCATCGCGGGCACGGAGGATTTCGTGCACCACCCGGCGCTGCTGGTTCACCTTAATCGGGTACACCGGCGTGTAGTCACCCTGATACTGGTGCCCCTCGATAGCCTCCCGAAAGGCGCCCGCCAGCAGCTTCACCCGTTGGCGCAAAATGCCAGAGAAGCGCGCCAGCACCGGCGCCCGCAGGCCAGCCGCCCGGCAGCGTTCCAGCACCGCTTCCAGCGTGGCTTGGCCGCCTTGCTCGCCATTGGGGCGCACACACAGCTGGCCCTGGCCGTCGATACGGAAGTAACTGTCGCCCCAACGATCCACGTTATAGATATCGCTGGCGGGTACGGGAGAGTTATCGGTCATTGCGGGTCCTGAAAAAACGCCTGCACGCAACACGCGGGCAGGCCATCATGCGGTTAATGGTCGCCATTATGCCTGCCGGAAGGCCGCGCTAGCACCCATTTTTCATGCTTTCACAGGAGCCGTTCTGGTCTTACAATCGCCCCTATTGTCCACCACGGAGCCCGCCCGCTCCCAGCCACCGGAATCGCCCATGAGCAGCACCACAAAAAACTGGTTTTACGAGCACTTCGACTCCGCTGGCACTGCCTTCGGCCTGCGCCTGAAACAAAAGCTGGAAGAAGTACAAACCGAGTACCAGCACATCGAGATGTGGGAAACCGACACCTTCGGTTACCTGATGACCATCGATGGCGCCACCATGCTTTCCACCCGCGACAACTTTCTCTACCACGAGATGATGTCGCACCCGGTACTGTTCAGCCATGCCAGCCCCAAGCGCGTCATCATTATTGGTGGCGGCGACTGCGGCACCCTGCGTGAAGTGCTGCGTCATCCGAGCGTGGAAAAAGCCACCCAGATCGACATCGACGAAATGGTCACCCGCTATTCCGAGAAATACTTCCCAGAATTGTGCGAGTCCAACGATGACAGCCGTGCCGAGCTATTGTTCGAAGATGGCGTGCAATACATGCGCAACTGTGAAGACGGCAGCGTGGACGTGATCATCGTCGATTCCACTGACCCGGTGGGCCCGGCGGAAGGTTTGTTCAAAGCCGACTTCTTCCGCGATTGCCACCGCGTGCTGGCCGACGGCGGCATCATCGTGCAGCAATCTGAATCCCCGCTGCTGCACAGCGACACCATCATTAAAGACCTGCATACCAACATGCGCGAAGCGGGCTTCACCACCACCCAAACCCTGCCCTTCCCGCAGCCGGTGTACCCCAGCGGCTGGTGGAGCTGCACCCTGGCGGGAAAAAACACCGACGTGAGCCGCTTCCGGGAAGCCGATGCCACCGGCAAAGGGTTTGATACCCGCTACTATTCAGCGGCGATTCATAAAGGGGCGTTGGTGATGCCGCCGTTTATGGAAGCGGCGATTAAGCGCTGAATTGAACGTTAAAAAAATGCCCTTGTCTTCGCTGGAAGCAAGGGCATTTTTATGAAGAAGACTTTTGGGAAACGGGAGACTTCACAATCATGCCTTCTCATCAACGCAAGACAACGGATGGAATAATATTTCTGATGCCAACCCAGAAAGAAGCCGAAACAAAGTTTTATCTCCATTACTTTCCCCAAGCTTCTCCATAAATGAAATAATTTGACCATAAAGATCTTGCCAAGTAATGCACCTAACGTTCAACCTTGAAAGAGTATCCCTTATTGATTCTTGCTCTGACAAATACAAACTTTTTACTCGAGCATTACCCACGCTATCAGACAACATATCAAAATACCGGGGCCCAATATCAACAGGATTAATATTTGTTTGCGAAATAAATTTTTCATTTGCTTTTAACGGATAAACGAATAATAAATTTACAAAATCTCGCTTCCCGTTCTGAATTTCTTCACCAGCAATAAGAGCTACATATTTCGCCAATTGATCCAGCGATGTTTTTGCATTAAATTTTATCTCAATTGCAAAAATACATGACTCGGAGAGAAGAAAAGCATCGGGGGTCGTCGCGTTAGCTCCTGCAATCCAGGAATATCTATTCGAAATAGACTTACCCAAAACCTTCAAATCGCCGGGCACACTAAAATTCGCAACAGGACCAAATATTTCAGCCACAACTTCACCGGGAAGTATTGATAACGTCAAATTCAATATATGATTAAAGGTTTCTTCCTGACGCCGAATAAAAGCTTCATAGTCATCTCCAGACCGCACTCTCCTGTATAATGGCCCAGAAGGGTTTGTCATGGATTTCGGGACGCAAACCATATTGCCCTCTACCGTCCAATGACGCTTAGGGATAGATTTCAATCCCAAATATGATGGCACCCAGTAAAGCTCGTTAATTATATCCCAGTAACCTTCTGACCATGTCATCAAACAAGCTCCTTTAAATTCCACCATCCGATTAACAGCCCATTACAATGCAGACTGAAACTCCTGAATGAAAAAATCCCATATGTTTTTAAAAGTTAAAAATATATATTCCTATATGTCGTAGCGAAAACAACAATCAACTAGTTTTAGTTGATATCTAACCCCGAATCTACACAACCCGGCAAAACAAATAAATGAACATAACGAAATCTATTCCTTGTTAGCCCCCAGATTAGTTAGCGGAAGAAGGTGGCAGGCCATATAGTCCATGCTTAATTTGATGAAGAGGAAGGCGACAGCTTCAAGCACATAAAAAAGCCCGAAACATCTCTTAGGGTCCCAGGCTTTTCCTTACAGCTATTTTTTTACTTCTTCTTCAACAAAATCCAGTCGACCCTGTCCGAAGAACATTTCGTTGCCCACGAACATCGTCGGTGCGCCGAACAATCCACGTTTGACGGCGGCCTCAGTGTTCAGCTTGAGCTTCTCTTTCACTTCGCCGGTATCAGCTTGATCCAGCCAGACTTGCGCATCCAGACCCGCCTCGTTGAGCCCGCAGGTGATTTCGTTCGCGTCCGACAAAGCCTCTACACAGCAGAGGCGCTGAGCTGAATGTCGTTTTGCATGACTTCCAGTTGCGCCAGCACCCGTTGGCGCAGCCAACTGTGAGCCGGGTCGGCACTCTGGTCGCGGTGCCAATACAGGTGCATTTCCAGCCCCGGCAATCCCCCAGGGAACGGCTTCCATACCAGCCCCTGATCGCTCAGCTGCCCGGCCAGGCTGGCGGGCATAGTGAGCAGCAAGTCGGTTTGTTGCACGGTGCTCAACGCGGCCTGGTAATGCTGGCAGCGCAAACGAATGTGCCGGCGATAGCCTTGCCGTGCCAGGCCGAAATCTTCCAACCCCGGCCCTTCGCGGCGGGATGACACCAGCACATGCTGGGCGGCGAGATAATCGGGCAGGTCCATGCCCTGGGCCAACGGGTGCGATTCACGCATCAGCACCACCAGCGGCCCTTCCAATACCACCTGATGCTCAATGGCTTCGGGCAGCGCCAGCATCACATCGCAGGCTAAATCCAGCCGACCACTGGCCAGTTCCGTGGCCATTTGCCGGCGGCTCACGGTTAACGATTGCAGTTTGATGCCCGGCGCTTCATCCATAAACTGGCTCATCAAGGCGGGCAGCAACCGCGCTTCCAGCCCATCGCGCAGGCCCAATACAAACGTACGCTCCGCTTCACTGGCATCGAAGCCGCCCTCTTCACTGAGGCAACGCTGAAAACCGCCCAGCGCGTGGCGCACCGGGCTCACCATGGCCCGAGCCCGAGCGGTGGGTACCATGCGGCTGCCCTGGCGAACAAATAGCGGGTCGTTTAGGCGGGCGCGCAAGCGCGCCAAGGCATGGCTAACCGCTGGCTGGGTGAGGTTGAGCACCTTGGCAGCGCGGGTCAGCGACCCTTCGGTATAGATGGCGTCGAAGACCACGAAAAGGTTCAGGTCGAATCGCGAAACATGCATGAAACTTATCCAAAATAATTGCCATGATTCATTGGATTTATTGAAACGCGCTCTCTAGCATCGGTCAATGGATAAGTGCTGGCGGCTGGCCTACGGATACGGATTGGCTAAATAATGCAGCTCGAAGCGGCTAAACATCTATTTTTCCTGCCGCCCCACGAAAGCGGCCGCCCGCCTTGGATAAAGCGGCTCATGCCGTTTGTGTTCAACCGGATGATGCGAAAAAGCGCCGGGCGCCTGCAACGTTAATGGAAACAACCTGAACAGAAAAAGAGCACTGATGTATGCCGGTGATTTACCTTATACGCCACGGCCACGCCAGCTTTGGCAAAGAAGATTACGACCAACTTTCTGAGCCGGGCTGGGAACAAAGCCGGCTTCTTGGGCGCGCCCTACAAAACCAGATGCTGGGCCTCCCCCGTGCCCTCTGTGGCACCATGCGCCGCCACAGGGAAACCGCAGAGGCCACCCTGGGCGAGCTGGGCCTACCCAAAGAATGGCACACCGACACCGGTTTTAATGAGTACAACCACGAAGAGCTGCTGGCCGTCGACTGGCCCCTGGCCACCGACCGCCCCGCGCTCACCGCTTGGCTGGCGGAGCAGCAACAGCCGCGCAAGGTTTTCCAGGCCCGCTTTGAGCAGGCCCTGCGCCGCTGGCAGCGAGGTGAAGGTGACTACAACGAAACCTGGCCCGCCTTTCGTGAGCGTGTGCTGGCCAGCACCTACAGCTTGGGTAACAGCTTAAGCAGCGGCGACAGCGCCTTGGTATTCACTTCCGGCGGCGCCATCAGCGTGATTATTCAACAGCTAATGGCCCTGGATAACGAAGCGCTAATTACTTATAACCGTAACCTGATTAATACCAGTGTGACTCGGGTACTTGTGAATGCAGGCACGTTGCGGCTAGTGTCGGTAAATGAGCACCTGCACCTGCCGAGCGATCAAGTAACTTATCGATAAAGAACAAGCGGAAAGTTCAACGTGTGAAACACGCGGCACAAGCATAGCCGAGGGCTACACCGTGAAACCGTGTTTCAATTTTAACTGTTGAGCTTACTTTCATTCGAGCAACACGACACCGAGCGGAGAAAACAATGCCGACACGTCAAAACATTCTCATCACTGGCGCCAGCTCAGGGCTTGGCGAAGGCATGGCGCGCCTGTTTGCCGCCATGGGCCGCAACTTGGCGTTGTGCGCTCGGCGTATGGATCGGCTGGAAGTGTTGAAGGCCGAGCTGGAAGAAAAACATCCCGGCATCAAGGTGCTGATTAAGCCGCTGGACGTGAACGACTACGACCAAGTGTTTGCGGTGTTCGATGCTTTCCGTACGGAAATGGCCGGCATCGATCGCATCATCGTTAACGCGGGCATGGGCAAGGGCCAACCCTTGGGCACCGGTTATTTCTATGCCAACCGGCAAACCGCTGAAACCAACTTTGTTGCTGCCCTGGCCCAGGCCGAAGCGGCCATGGAAATTTTCCGCGCCCAGGACAGTGGCCACCTGGTAATGATTTCTTCCATTAGCGCCATGCGCGGCATGAAGAAAAATTTGACCACCTATGCGGCCACCAAGGCCGGCGTGGCCATGCTAGCGGAAGGCCTGCAAATGGAATTACAAGATTCGCCTATCAATGTAACCACTATTTTTCCGGGTTTTATTCGCACCGAGATCAACGAAAAACTGAAAAACACGCCCTTTATGGTGGACACTGAAACCGGCTGCAAGGCGCTGGTTAAGGCCATAGAGAAAGAAGGCAAAAATGCCTCCGTACCTAGCTGGCCCTGGGGGCCACTCGGCTTCGCCATGCGCACCTTGCCGCTAAAAATGGTCGGCAAGATTATGTAGTAAGCGGCGTGCCACGCTGCAGGCTTTTCGCTTTACCAACGCAAGAGGCCGCGCCAAACATTAGGCGCGGCCTCTTGCGTATCACAACGGCAACACGATGCCCTGTTGCAGCTTGCCTTTGCTACGGTTATTTCCACTTCATAATCGGTGCCCATTCTTGCCAGTCATCTTCTGGCTGGCTGTAAAGGTCAAATCGCTCGCCCTCTTTGGCTAAGGGCCCCGCCTCTGTTGGCGTGGCAAAGCTGATGCCACCGCGTAACAGGTTTTCCAGAGAGCTGGCTTGGATTTGCGCACCTTTGAATAATCCCACATCGACGCTCAGCCCGGAGCTATTCCAAAAGCGGGTATTGCTGCGCACTAACCGGGTGTATTTCGGCTCAATAATGGCCTGAACTTCCACAAAGCGGCCGCCCTGACTTAACTCACTTTCACCAATGGTGCCCACTTGTACATCGCGGTAGTAAATATGCCGGCCTTTTTTCAAGGAGCCCAGCTGCTTGGCCACCAGGGTGACTCTGAGACCCAGGTTGGGCTGCTGCTCAGGGGGTGTTTCCAGCCCGTCAAATTCCTTTACCGGCTCCCCCTCACCCGGCGACACCGCGATGTATTTTCCCGATACCAGGGTGTCCAGATTACGCGCACCCGCGATGCCCAGTTCCGGCTCTACAATCCAGAAACGGCTTTTCTCCCGGGCCAGCTTTTCCGCATCACGATTCAAGCTAGCATGGACCGTGACATGATTCAGATCGTCGCTGAGTACGATTTTATCTACGCTACCCACAGGCACGCCCCGGTAGCGAAGATCAACCCCTGGCTTGATGCCTGCTCCGTTATCAAAGGTGATTTCAATTTGCACATCACGCTGTAGCAACTGGTCGTACAGCAACCAGCCGGCCACTAGCAGGCTCACCAAGGGCACTAACCAAATGGGGGAAGGCCAGCGGGAGTGTTTCACTTCGGGGCTATCCATGGTCTGCTCCGTCAGGGTTTTGGATCCATAATTGTTGGGGCGAAAAGGCATGGGCAGACAACATGGTCAGCACCACGGCCAATGCAAAGGCGAGAATTCCCGGCCCCGGTTCCACTCGGGCCAAATTGCCGAATTCCACTACCGCTGCCAGTAATGCCACCACGAACACATCGAGCATGGACCAGCGGCCAATCCAATACACCAAACGATAGGCGCGGGTACTGGTGCGTGGATTACTTTCGTGGGGAACGCGCCAGTAGATTACGGCCAATACCAGCACTTTAAAGAACGGCACCAGTAAGCTGGCAATGAACACAATAATGGCAATGCCGGGCATGCCGGCTTCAAACAATTGCCAAATACCATCGGCAATAGTGCTGGCTTTTCCTTTGCCGGTTTCGATAACGGTCATGATGGGCAGCAAATTTGCGGGCACCAGCCACACCACAGCCGCGATCAATAATGCCCAGGCCAATGGCCGATGGCCTGGGGTCGCCTCAGTGGCCATGCCGTGCCTCCAGCAGCCGTTGCAGCTGATCCGGTTGTGCCAAGGTTTCCACAATAAGACGCAACAACACCGCCACCACCAAGCAGAACAAGCCCGCACCGGGGGTCACTGTGGCCATATCACCCAGCTTGGTCATGGCGATAAGAATGCCGAGCAGAAAAATATCCGTCATCGCCCATTCCCGGCTGTGCCGATACGCCTTCATCCAAAACGGAGCTAGCGATGTCGCCGCAGGCGTATCGGTACGGGCCGCCCATAACAGACGCCCCACTGACAATAAATTTAACAGCGGCATAAGCACCAGGGTAAACAGCAGCAATAGGCCCACCGGAAGGTAGATGCCTTGCATGAGGCGCAGTACACAATCCAGCAGGCTGGCTTCACGGTCCAAGCCCAGGTTTTCCAAACGCATTAACGGCAGAATCAGGGCGGGCAACCACAACACAGAGGTGGTCACCGTTAGCGCAAGCAAAGAATCTGGGCGCAAGGTCCAGGCGCCACTTAACTGGCACTCGCAGCGAGGGCAGCGCCATGTGCCACGGGCGCGCTGGGGCTGGGAAGGCGCAGCAAGCTGAGTACCGCAATCCGGGCACTGCAACGCATCAGTAGACATCAACTCCCCTCCCCTAAGCTCGGACACCGCTAGCTCCAGCCAATAACCGTACCAGAATGCCTTCCCCTGTGCGGAAAGAACGTGAACGAGAGGCGGAATTTTACGGGGTTTTATAAACCCCGTTTAAGGTGGAAACAGGCTCCGTGTTTTATGGATTTCAAACAAAAAAGGCCGCGCTCAATTTTTAGGGCGCGGCCTCTTGGATTTATAAAACGATGCTAGGCGTAGTGCCTTTTCACGCTCTCAATCTAGTTACGTTATCAATCTAGGGGACCGGGGGTCTTTTTGCGCTTCACTGTGGCAAACCCGCCTTTGGTGTCTTGGCTCGGCGGCCTGGCATTGCGCTTGGGTTTAGCGGCGTTTTTCTTGGCTCCGGATTTCTTGATACCTTTTTTAGCATCTTCTTTTTTCTTCATTTTTTTCTTTTTATTACCGGCAGCCTTACCGTTGGATTTCAGGTTTTTCGGCCCCAGGAAGTTGCCCCGCAGGGCTTCCACCAAGCGGTATTCAAAATTTTGACGCAGGTAACGTTGAATACTCGCCATCAAATTCCATTCGTGGGCGGCAATCAGGGAAATTGCGGTGCCTTCCCCCCCCACTCGCCCGGTGCGACCAATACGATGCACGTACTCGTCGCCACTGCGAGGCATGTCGAAGTTGATCACCAAGTCCAGGTTATCCACGTGGATACCTCGGGCAGCCACGTCTGTGGCGACCAGCACTTTCACGGCGCCGGTTTTAAGACGATCCATGGCCAGCTTGCGATCTTTCTGATCTTTCTCGCCGTGCAGCACAAACACTTTCAGGTTAGAGGCCACCAGCACACCGCAAAGCCGATCGGCTTGTTCACGGGTATTGGTGAACACTACCGCTTTATCATAGGTTTCATTGGCTAGCAGCCATTGCACTAACCGTTCTTTGTGCTTCACATCGTCGGCAGTGATGATCTGCTGGCTCACAGATTCATTCAGGTCACGCACGGAATCGAGCACCAGCGAGCGGGGGTCGCGAAGCACACTGCTGATCATGTTTTCCATGGCGTTACCGCCCGTGGTGGCGGAGAACAACAGGGTCTGCCGCTCGGGCCGGCATTCCGCGGCCAGGCGCAGCACGTCGTCGTTGAAGCCCATGTCGAGCATGCGATCGGATTCATCCAACACCAGCATTTCCAGATCCTGCAAAAGCAGGTTGCCGGCATCTAGATGCTCGATGAGGCGCCCCGGGGTGCCAATAAGAATTTCCGGGTTCTTGCGCATTTTGGCCGCCTGCACTTTGAAGTCTTCACCGCCGGTGAGCAGCTCGGCTTTAATGAAGGTATAACGGCCTAGCGCTTCTACTTGCTTGAGGGTCTGCTGGGCCAACTCGCGAGTGGGCAACAGAATCAAGGCGCGGGTGTCGGTACGCGGGCGGGAATATTGGAGCAGCTGATGCAGCATGGGCAGCAAAAATGCCGCGGTTTTACCGCTACCGGTGCGGGCCACTACACGCAAATCGCGGCCTTCAAGCGCCGCAGGAATGGCTGCCGTCTGAACAGGGGTCGGGGTGGTAATTTCCAGCTCACCAAGCGCCTTGATTAAGCGCTCATGCAGGTTCAGGTCGGCAAACGAAGACATAACAGGCTAACTCCATGAATAAGGCGAACATTGTAGCATCCAGAGCCGTTGAAAGTTCACCGTTAAACGTGGAAACACAGTGATCGGTGCAACCCGGGCCTGAACGGTTATTGCTTCGCGCTGGCCACATGGAAGGCCGGGCGCCACGCCAACAGCCCTGCCCACGCCTTTCTACTTTGAATGCTCTCCTTTCTGCTCAATCCCCCACCCGAGCAAAGCGGGGCTGCACTTTGCCATCTCGCTCTACGGTCTCGATAAACATGGCCAATGGGCGCACCCACAGGGCCTGATCCCCGTAGAGCGGGTGGTAAACCACCACGGTTTCGCCGGTCTCAGAATGGGTTGCCAAGCCAAGCACTTGGTATTCGTTACCTTTGAAGTGCCGGTAACGACCGGGTTGCAACTCGCTCATGGCACATCTCCTGGTAGCGGGCTGCGCGGCAAACGCTCGGCAATGGCCGCCAGCACTTGAGGATTCCACGGTAGCCCCACATGGGTACCCTGCACTTCCACATTTTCAGTCATTGGCCCGCTTTCTTCCTGGCTGCACTGCCAAGCCACGATGCCGTCTTCACGGGTAAAGATGGCTGTGCACGGCACGGGTGGGGCCGCAATGCGTTGGTTAAAGGCCTCCCTGTCGGTTGGAGGTCGATTCGGATTGAACCAACTAAAAAGCGTGGACACATTATTGGCGTCTGGATCGCCATTGATAGGGCTACCCAGAGTAAAGACCTGACTCACCAGATCAGGAAAGGCCCGCGCCAGTTCCCGAGCAAACACTCCGCCCAAGCTCCAACCTACTAGCGCGACCGGTTGCTGGTGCCGCGCGCTGATTTCTTGCAACTGGGTAACTAACAGGTTTTTACGTTTGCTATTCATGCCCAGATTCGTGCCCTGGGCCCAGCCATACACGTTATACCCCAGCTTACCCAGGGCCATGCGCAAGGGCCGAGTGCTCAAGTCGCTGGCCCCAAAACCGGGCAAAACAATCACGGGCTGCCTTTTACCTAACGGCAGTTGCTTGTGCTCCAAGCCCCGTAAAAGGTAGCGCCCATAGGCCCATGCTGCGCGGCTTTCGCCTAGCAGAAGTTTGATTGATGGTGGTGCGATAACAGGTGTCATTACTGGCCCTCGGGCTGTTTCCGGCGCCATTAGCAACGGCGCATTATGGAACAATGGTAACCTGTCTGAGTGGGGTGGGGGTGGCTGACTGGCGACCGGCAGCAGCCAGACGGTCAATGATTTGCCGGGGAACGGTCTGCAGCGAATACAGTCATACTCTGCCAGCGGGGTCGGACGACTCACCCTTTTACGCAACCTATTTTTATCAACAAGGAGCGCCCATGAAAAAAGGATTTATCGCTTTCATTACTGCCTCATTACTCAGCAGCACTGGCATGGCCATGGCTACCCCCCCTAGCAGCCCGAACGTATTTGGCTGGGTGGAAAAGTCCATGTTGATGCCCTGGGGTGTGGAATTGAAAACCAAGCTGGACAGCGGCGCGCTCACTTCGTCTCTGCACGCCACCGATGTGGATGTTTTCGAGAAAGATGGCGACGACTGGGTACGCTTTACCGTGGATGTAGTGGATGAGGCCACCGGCAAAAAAGTGGAAAAAACCTTTGAGAAACCACGCTACCGTAAAGTGGTGATTCGGGGTGCCGGCGGCACCGAGCGTCGTCCGGTGGTATTAATGAAAGTGTGCATGGGCAACACGGTATATGAAGAACAGTTCACCCTGAATGACCGGTCTGACATGATTTATCCGGTTCTTCTCGGCCGGCGCACCATTTCTCACTTGGGTTATCTGGACGTGACACAGACCTTCCAGCATTCACCCCAATGCGATGAGAATTCGCCGGTGAAAATGGATAAAGACCAACAGGACGATAAGGACATTGAGGACTGAGCAGCAACGCGCATCGCTGTCATCAAATGATTAAACGCATTACCCGCGCCCCTGAATGGGGAGCGCGGGCAAAGCCTTTGCGAAACGGCGGTTACGCCGGATTCACTTCAAAATAACCGTACAGGCTGTCAATGGCGTCGCGTAGCACCTTGCCCTGCAAGCTAATACGCGCCTGCAATTCGGCTACCGCGTCTTCTGCGTCCAGTGCATCTATGTTTTCCTGTAGCAGATCCAGCGCCTTAATACGCTTGATCTCCAGCTTGTCGTTGATATCCAGTTCTAACGAATCCTGCCAAGCCAAGTTGATACGGGTGGCGACCATCCCCGTTTCCAGGTGTGCGAGAATTTCTTCCTGCCCTAGGTCCACGGCGGTGAACTTGACTGCGGCCCCTTCATCCTTGATGCCTTTCAGCTCACAACGGTCTCCCAGAGTGAAGCCTTCCGGCAGCAGTTTGGTATCGCGCAACCAATTGCTAAAGCTTGTGTAAGGGGCCGAGTTTGGCGCCGGGTACGCTACGGGCAGGGTGCCGATGGCTTTACGCAGGCAGGCGATGACTTCTTCACCGCGACTGGCGGAGGAAGAATCCACCATTACCCGCTTACGCTCAGTGTCGATAAGCAAGGAGGTGCGGCGCGAGCGAGTAAAAGCCCGAGGCATCAGCTCGAAGGTAATCTGCTCTTTAAGATCGGCCTTTTCTTTGCGCCCAACCTTGCGACCTTCTTCTTGCTGAATGTGCTCCACTTTTTCATCCAACAGTTCCTTGATCACCGGCCCAGGCAACAAGCGAGCGGTTTCTTGATAGGTGCAAAAAATAAACCCGTCCACCGCGTAGGCCATGGGGTCTTGCCCCTTGAGCGGCGGCACAAACCCTTCTGTGCGCTCCGTCTGCGAGCCACAGGGTTGGCAACGGTTCTGGTCGAGAATTTCATCCAGTTCGGCCACGGAGCAGGGGAAGGCTTCTTCACCCACAAAGACAGTCAGGTTCTTGATCCACATAGAGTTTTCCAAAAGCAGGGGCAGTGAGAAAATGCACTGCCGATAATGAGGGCGGCCAACGCCGGTCGGCCACAGTAGCGAAATGCCGAGGGCGGCTCAAGCAGGGAAGCACCCCAGCCTGCCGGGAATCAAACCAGGATTCATCAGGAACCCAACCGCCACTGGCAAAGTCCCACTATCAGAAACGCAAATACACACAGGCTTAACAGGAGCAGACCATGAAAACGCTGACTTTCGAAAATGGTGACACCCTACCCATGCTGGGCCTGGGCACCTGGAAATCCGCTCCCGGCGAGGTGTACAACGCCGTCAGAAGCGCCATTGAGATGGGTTATCGGCATATCGACTGTGCCCATATTTATGGCAACGAGGACGAAATCGGCAGAGCCCTAAGCGATGTATTGTCCGCCGGCACAGTAACCCGCGAACAATTGTGGATTACCTCAAAACTGTGGAACAGTGACCATGCCCCCGAGGATGTTCAGCCCGCACTGGAAACCACCTTACGTAACCTGCAGCTGGATTATCTCGACCTTTATCTCATGCACTGGCCGGTCGCTCTGAAGCCGGGCGTATCCTTTCCTGAATCTGCCGACGACATGGTGTCACTGAACGATTTACCGGTGGAAACCACCTGGGCGGCCATGGAAGCGCTGGTGGACAACAATCTGACTCGGCAGATCGGCGTGTCGAATTTCAGCGTAAAAAAACTGCAGGATTTAATAGGCAAGGCACAACGCAAACCCGCCATGAACCAAGTAGAGCTACATCCTTATTTGCAACAACAGAGCATGCTGGATTTCTGCCAACAACAAGGCATCCATCTCACGGCCTATGCTCCACTGGGCTCATCCGATCGCCCCGCTGGCTTAAAAGCTGAGGGCGAACCGGCACTGCTGGAAGACCCGATTATCCATGAGATTGCTGACCGTCATCGTGCCAGCCCGGCTCAAGTGTTGATCAGCTGGGCTCTACATCGCAACACAGCGGTAATCCCCAAATCGGTTAACCCGGAGCGCCTAAAACAAAACCTGGCTGCCGAGGAACTGACCCTCAGCGACGAGGACATGGATGCCATTCGCTCACTGGACAAGCATCGCCGTTACGTGGACGGTGGTTTCTGGGCACAACCGGGCAGCGATTACACTGTCGCTAATCTTTGGGATGATTGACGCTAGCAAAAAAATCGAGGGGTTTTTGTAACGCCGTGGCCGGCACCTGCATCTACTGGCATTGATTTCCCACACTCCATTATCAGGGAGCCACTGAAAAACGCCTTACGTGCTTAACGTGGCCTTACGCGTGCAGCGGTTGTTTCTTGCCTTCACGGGCGGGGGCGCCCCTTCCTAGGGATTGGGTTCAACCGATGTGCGCTTAAGGCCCAGCATTCACGGCGCTTTTTAGCGGCGCCTTAATAGCAAAAAGGATCGACCATGGATTACTTGCGCACCCCAGATTCCCGCTTCGAGCGATTGCTCGACTACCCTTTCGAGCCAAACTACGTAACCGTGGACGGGCTGCGCATGCATTACGTGGATGAGGGGCCAGCCGACGGCAAGCCCATTCTGATGCTGCATGGGGAACCAACGTGGTCCTATCTATATCGGCACATGATTCCGATTTGTGCGGCGGCGGGCCACCGGGTGATCGCCCCGGACTTGATCGGTTTCGGTAAATCCGACAAGCCAACGGATATCAATGCTTATAGTTACCAAAACCACATGGACTGGGTTAAGTCCTTACTCGACCAGCTTGAGCTCACCGAAATCACCTTAGTGTGCCAGGACTGGGGCTCACTGATTGGGCTGCGGATGGCCGCGGAGAACGAATCCCGATTCCGCGCTATTGTGGTGGGTAACGGCATGCTGCCCACCGGAGACGAGCAGGCCCCAAAGGCGTTCCATATTTGGAAAGCGTTCGCGATCCACAGCCCGGTACTGCCAATTTCCCGCATTCTCAATGTCGCCACTTTCCGCAAACTCGGCCCCGACGAAATCCGTGCCTACGAGGCGCCATTCCCCAATAGAAAATACAAAACCGCCGCACGTGCTTTTCCCAAGCTGGTGCCGGTGACACCGAACGACCCGGCCACGCAAGCTAACCGTGCAGCGTGGAAGGCGTTGGAGCAATGGAAAAAGCCGTTCTTAACGACCTTCAGCAACGGCGACCCGATTACCCGCGGAGGGGATAAATACATGCAAGAACGCATTCCCGGCGCCCAGGGGCAACCACACCAAACCCTGGTGGGCGGACATTTCTTGCAGGAGGATTCGCCGGTGCAGTTTGCCCAAGCCGTGAATAATTTGCTGGCAGGCATGGACTAATTAAGGCTACCGCGGCATCAAATGGAGGGGGTGCCCGCCCGCGCGCCCCCTCTTTTGGGCGATCAGGCGGCTTGCCTGCTATGTCGGATTACCTCGCTAGGTTCATTGGCCTAATGACTATCGTGGTCAGCGCGGCTCACGGGAAAAGGTGTCGACAAATAACGTTTCCACTTTCTCCCTCGCCCAGGGGGTTTTGCGTAAAAACTTCAAGCTGGATTTCACTGAGGGATCACTGATAAAGCAATTAATTCGAATGCGATCACCCAGCTCTTCCCAGCCATAATGTTCAACCAGGCGCTTCACCACCGTTTCTAGGGTGACGCCATGCAAGGGATTGTTCGGCTGATTCATCAATAGCCCCTTCAGTGAGCCTTGGACAACACGTAACCCTCGCGGGGAAAGTGCACATGAACCTGCCCCACCACGGGGTCGTTACGGCGCAACACCAGAGTGTTGGCATCGCAATAGCAGAGCTCGCCCAATACGGGATCACGGCCATAATCGCATGGGGCTACACGCACAGATTGCCCGAGCAAGGGGGCTTGCTCAACCTGTACCGGCAGAGCCCGCGGCTCGGCCTGGCGTGCAATATCCAAGGCCTTATCGGCGCTAATATCCTTTCGTAAGCCTTGACCGAAAGCCTGCATCCTGTTCATCCAGGCATCCACTTTCGGGTGGCTACTGGCTAGCGGTCGGCCCGCTAAATCGCGGCGAAACCAAAGGCTGTGATAGGCGGAAAAGTCCCCAGCATTGGGGGTATCGCCAAACAGGAAATCCCCTGTTAGCAAAGTTTCCATATGATTTAGGTGCGCCGCCACTTGGCGCCGCATTGTTTTCGGGCTACCCGTCTTCACTTTCGATTTACTGCCCATTCTTATCCGGTCCACCAGCAGGCGCCCCAGGCCCAGTAAGGACGATTCTTTCAAAACCCGGCGCAACAGGGTGAGATTCCCTGCCGTGACAATAGACGCCAGGAAAATCGACAGGTCCACTTCGCTAACAAAGTTTTGTACCTCTTGGCTGCAATTTTCCACGACCAACTCAGGCTTGTTTGCCAACCGGGCAATTTCGCGACTCAGCGTGCGGGTATCACAAAAAATGTCGGCGCCGATTTGAGCCACCGGAATTTTCCGATAACCACCCGCCAGCGGCGCGAGTTTAGGCCGCGGCGGCATTTCTGGCACCGTGACCGACTGCCACTCTAGGCCCGCATAGCCCAACATGGCCCGGGCCTTTTCGGAAAACGGCGAGAGTGTGTAATGGTGTAGAATCAGTTCCGACATAAAGGCATCCTATGCTACGCCAACAATGTGCCGGCAAGCCTCGTCCCCACGGGCGTGAAGGTCAAGCGCGCATTGCGTTCCCCTTGCATTGGAAACGCCATAATGGGCGAAACGCTTTGCTGCTGGTGCGTCATCCTCGTGTTGTACGCCGGGTCGCGCCCCTAGACGACCGGTCTAATTTACTGTTAGGATAACCTCCATGACCGAACACGTCGCCACGCCACAGCCTGACAAACATCGCGATACCCGCCAGCACCTGCTGGATACTGGCCGCGAGATTCTCGCTGCACGCGGTTTCAGTTCTGTGGGTTTGAGCGCCATTCTGCAAGCCGCCGGTGTACCGAAAGGGTCGTTCTACCATTACTTTCAGTCCAAAGAGCGGTTTGGCCAAGCCTTACTGGAAGATTACTTTACCCACTACCTGCAGGATCTGGATTGCCGTTTTGCCGATGACAGCACTCCAGCCATCGGCAGGCTGATGCAGTATTGGCAAGACTGGCAAGAAAACTACTGCGGCCCCACCGGCCTAGGTGATTGCCTAGTGGTCAAACTCAGCGCCGAAGTTGCCGACCTCTCTGAAGCCATGCGCCTCACTTTGCGTGATGGCACCGAGCAAATCATTTCACGCATTGCCGACTGCATCGACGCCGCCATTGCCGATGGCTCTCTACACTCGCAACCTGCCCATCAAACCGCAGGCAACCTTTATCAATTATGGCTGGGCGCCAGCCTGCTCACTAAGCTGCACCGCAATGCGCAACCCATGAACCAGGCCATGACGCTGACCCAAAACCTGCTCGCTCGCTAACACACAAACACAGAACGCCACAGGCCCGCGGTTTAGCGGGCTTTTTTACCGGCCATCTATAGACGACCGGTCTAATTTAAACGCATCACCGACCAAGGATACCGCATCATGAACAACTTTGATTTCTACAACCCCACTCGTATCGCCTTTGGCGAAGGAAAAATTGCGGCTCTCGACACCCTGGTTCCCGCCAACGCCAACGTGCTGATTCTGTTTGGGGGCGAAAGCGCGCGCCGCACCGGCACCCTGACCGAAGTGGAAGCGGCATTGGGCGATCGTCGCGTACAGCTCTTTGGTGGCATTGAACCCAACCCCAGTTTTGAAACCCTGATGGAAGCGGTGAGCGTGGTACAGCGTGATGGCATCGATTATCTGCTGGCTGTGGGCGGAGGATCCGTAATCGACGGCACCAAGTTTGTCGCGGCGGCTTCGCTATTCGAGGGGGATGCTTGGAACATCCTGCTCAAGGGCGGCAGCAATATTCACCGCGCCCTACCGTTCGGCTCGGTACTGACCTTGCCCGCCACGGGATCGGAAATGAACAAGGGCGCCGTGGTAACGCGCAAGTCGCTGCATGCGAAGCTCCCTTTCCACAGTGAGCATGTGTTCCCGCAATTTTCCGTGTTGGATCCCACTAAAAGCTACACCTTGCCGCCCCGGCAAGTGGCCAACGGTGTGGTCGATGCCTTTGTTCATATTGTTGAGCAATACCTGACCTATCCAGCCGACGCTCCCGTGCAAGACCGATTCGCGGAAGGCTTGCTGCAAACGCTGATTGAAATTGGCCCGCAGGCCTTAGCGGAACCAGAACATTATCAGGTACGCGCTAACCTAATGTGGGTGGCCACCCTAGCGCTGAATGGCCTGATTGGCTCCGGCGTTCCTCAGGACTGGGCTACACATATGCTGGGGCATGAGCTCACGGCCCTGCATGGCCTGGATCATGCTCAAACCTTAGCCATTGTCCTCCCGACAATGCTGGCTGAGCGCAAGGAAGCAAAACGCGACAAACTGGTGCAGTACGCGCAGCGGGTTTGGGCTATCAACGAAGGCAGTGATGAACAGAAGGCGGATTTGGCCATTGAAAAAACCCGTGATTTCTTCGAAGGCCTAGGCGTGAAAACCCGGCTAGCGGACTATCAATTGGCTGCCGAGCACATTGAGCCGCTTATCGACAGCCTTGAAGCGCATGGCATGACGGCTCTGGGGGAACACAACGACGTCACCCCTGAGGTATGCCGCCGAGTACTGCACGCCAGCCTTTAACAAGGGCGCGAGCACTCCCTTTACAACACCATCATCCCGACCCGGGGTGATGGTGAAATCACAGAACGGAGATCACCCAATGAATATTCTGATGATTCTTACCTCCCACAATCAACTGGGCGATACCGGCCATAAAACCGGTTTTTGGCTGGAGGAGTTCGCCGCACCCTACTATGTTTTCAAAGATGCCGGTGCGCAGATCACCCTGGCTTCGCCCAAAGGCGGTCAGCCCCCTCTCGACCCAAACAGCGCCACACCGGACGCACAAACCGCAGCCACGGACCGATTCAACCAGGACAGCGAGGCTCAAGCCGCACTGGCCAACACTCGGACTCTGGCGGAAATACACGCCGATGCATTTGATGCGGTGTTCTATCCTGGCGGGCACGGCCCGCTTTGGGATTTAGCAGAAGATGCCACCTCTATTGCCCTGGTTGAATCGTTTAACGATGCGGGCAAACCTGTGGGCGCGGTCTGCCACGCACCGGCGATTTTCCGTCACACGCGCCACAACGGCCAACCACTGGTTAAAGGCCGTACCGTTACCGGCTTCACCAATGGTGAGGAAGAGGGCGTACAACTCACCCACGTGGTTCCTTTCTTGGTGGAAGACATGCTCAAAGCTAACGGTGGGCTCTACAAGAAAGGGGAGGACTGGGCCAGCCATGTGGTCACTGACGGTAATGTGGTGACCGGGCAGAACCCCGCCTCATCCGCAGACAGTGCTAAAGCAATACTGGCCCTTTTAGACCACTCCAGCCGGCATTAAATGCCCGAGCCCGACGCCAGGAACGCAAAAAAAATGAGCCTCACGTGAGGCTCATTTTATCAACCTGTCAATTGGCAGCCGTTGTGGCCGGCAGGCGCCCTTTTAATCGCAGGAGGCAGGAGGCACTGCCTCCCCTGCCTTATTTACTCGTAACTAAGGTCTGTTGCCTTCCCACGAAACACCCGATAAATGAAGAACGTATAGCCAAGAATCATCGGCAATGTAATCACCGTTCCCCAAAACGTGAACAACAACGACTCCGTGGCTGAAGCTGATTCCCAAATCGACAACCGACCCAGCACAATATCCGGAAATAAACTGTAGGCCAGGCCAAGACTCGCCAGCACACACATCACAATCAGAGACAAGAACGCCAGCCAGCCATAACCATTATCCAAAATCTTACGGCTGTTAAATACCCAGATCAGCCCCGCATAAGCCAGTGCGGTAGCAATCGGAATGGGCATCAAGCCGATAGCGTTTGGCAGAGTGAACCATTTGTCTGCAATGGCTTCACTGACCAAGGGCGTAGCAACGGAAATAAGCAGTAAAAAGCCGCCCATAGGCAAGACTGCCCGCCGCCCCCAACGCACTGCCTTGTTAAACAACGCGCCTTCCGTCTTGATTAGCAACCAGGAGGCACCCAGCATGATGTAAAGTGCCGGTAACGCCAGTGCGATCAGGATAGCGAACATAATATTGGTGGCATCCCCGGTAAGCCCCGTCACAAAAGCACCCAGCATCCAGCCCTGCGATACTGACGCGACCAGCGAACCCACTGCAAATAGCGAGTTCCATTTGCCCTTATGTTTGTCGCCAGCCTTAACGCGGAAGTCGAACGACACACCGCGAAGTATCAGCCCCATCAACATCAGCGTTACAGGCAAGTAGAGAGAAGTGAGCACTAACCCGTGGGCCTGAGGAAAAGCAATTAGTAAAATACCAACCCCCAATACAATCCAGGTTTCGTTGGCATCCCAAAACGGGCCAATGGCGGCCACCATGACATCTTTCTCTTCTTCATCGGCAAACGGCAATAGCAAACCGATGCCCAAGTCATAGCCATCGAGCACCACATAAATCAGCAGCGCCAACCCCATGGCGCCGGCAAAGAACAACGGAAGCCAATATCCAATATCCATCACGCTTCTCCTTCTGCTTGTTCATCGTCGGCTCGTTCAGCTTTCATAGCCCGCTGCTGTGGGGTCAGAGACAAGGAGCGCGCCGGCTTGGTGGCCATGTAGCGCAATGCCGCGATGTAAGACACCAATAGAAAGACGTACAGCAATACGTAACCAAACAACGTGCCCATGACCGTGGCGCTACTGTGATCTGCTACCACCTCGGAGGTTCGCATCAGGCCACTGACCATCCACGGCTGGCGGCCAATCTCGGTGACATACCAGCCAGCCAAGACCGCCACCCAGCCCGAAAATGTCATCACCGATAGGGCCCGCAATAACCATACTTGAGCATCCCGGTTTTCATCACGTCGCCGGAACAATCGCCAAGCGGCCCACCAACCGACCAACACCATCAATACCCCTACGCCCACCATGACCCGAAAAGACCAGAACACGGGCGCCACCGGCGGATGGTCGCCCTCAAAATCGTTCAACCCTTTCAGTTCACCATTCCAGTCATGGGTCAGGATAAGGCTGCCCAAGCCGGGCACTTTAATGGCCATATGAGTAGTACGCTGCTCCTCATCAGGGAATCCAAATAGGGTCAGCGGGACATTGCTCTCGGTCTCCCATACCCCTTCCATGGCGGCAATCTTGGCCGGTTGGTGTTCTAGGGTATTCAAGCCGTGAAGATCGCCTATCCAGACTTGCAAGGGAGCCAGTACCGCAGCCATCACCGCGCCGGTGCGCATCACTTTCCAGGTAGCTGGGCCATCGACCCTGCGCATGGCCCGCCAGGCACTAACCCCCATAATCAGGAACGCGGCGGTAAGGAGAGAGGCATTAAACATATGCGCCAGGCGATAGGGAAACGAAGGATTAAAGATCGCCGTCCACCAGCTATCCACGTAAAAAACGCCATCCTCCAAGCGAAACCCTGTTGGCGTCTGCATCCAAGAATTAAGGCTGAGAATCCAAAATGCGGAAAAACTGGTGCCCACAGCCACTAACGCACAGGACGTCAGGTGGAGGCGATTGGAGACACGGTTTTTACCGAACAGCATGATGCCAAGAAACGAGGCCTCAAGAAAAAACGCGGTCAGCACTTCGTACCCTAGCAATGGCCCGGCAATGTTCCCCGCCTTTTCCATAAAGCCTGGCCAGTTAGTGCCGAACTGGAAACTCATGGTGATGCCGGACACCACACCCAATGCAAAACTGAGTGCAAAAATCTTCACCCAGAAAAAATAGGCATATTCCCAAGCCTTATCTCCGGAGAAGGTGTAGCGCAACCGGAAATAAAAGAGCACCCAACACAGGCCTATGGTGATAGTAGGAAACAAGATATGAAAGCTGATGTTGGCGGCAAACTGAAGCCGGGCCAACAGGAACGGATCAAATTCCACCGAAGCAACTCCTTCGCTTAATTGAATGGCAGGGGTTCACTCCTAGAGACAATATCATAGAAACTTGCAAGCTAAATGAGACAAATGGTCCATGTTTAACCTCGATCAACCGCAAAATACACGACAACAAATTCCGCAGGTGTTAACATGCTGTATACAGTGGCAACATTTCTATACCTCGACCACTACACGTTATGCACAGCATGTATCCACTTTAGCCAACAAAATGCATGCCATGAAACTGGTAGTTCAACCAGATCATGCATAATAAGTTCACTTTCGGAGAGCATTACATGAAAAGAAGAATGGGGCTGGTAGCCCTAGCCACCGCAGCCATGTTATCCCTAAGCGGCAACGCCATGGCGTTAACCAAGCGCAGCTTCTGCGTCTTTGATCTCATCGGTGCCAATGGCGACACCTTTAATATCATGCGCGACTACAAAACTGCCGCTGTAGCTTGGGGCGTAGATGTTGAACTGAAACCTTACACCGATGAGAAAATCGCTTCCGAAGACCTAAAAGCCGGCCAGTGTGATGCTGCCGTTCTCACCGGTATCCGTGGCCGTCAGTTCAACCGATATACTGGCAGCATGGACTCCATCGGCGCTATTCCTACCTACGACGCCATGAGAACTGTCATCGCTGTGATTGCCAGCAACAGCCCCAGCGTCAACAAACATTTGGTTGCCGGCCCGTATGAAGTGGGCGGTATTGTTCCGCTTGGTGCCGCTTTCTTGTTCCTCAAGGACCGTGAAATTGACACCGTGGAAGAACTGGCGGGTAAATCCATCGCCGTACTAGAATATGACAGCGCCCAAGCCCACATGGCCTCCCGCGTTGGCATGTCCCCGGTTATGTCTGATATCACCAACTTCTCAACTCGCTTTAACAATGGCTCTGTCGATGTCTGCTTTGCCCCGGTGATGGGCTACTCTGCGCTTGAGCTTTATAAAGGCATGGCCCCCGATGGCGGCCTTCAGGATTATGTGCTCGGTCAGCTGAGCGCCCAGATTATCCTCAAACATGAAAAATTCCCTGAAGGCTTTGGCGAGAAATCCCGCGCCTTTATGTTCGGCCAGTTTGACCGCGCCATGAAGCTAATCGATAACGCCAGCAACGAAATCGCTGAGCGCTGGTGGATTCGCATTTCTAAGGAAGGCAAGCTGCGCTACGACGAAATGATGCGCGAAGCGCGGATTGGGCTGACTGAAAAAGGCGTCTACAGCAAAGACATGATGTCCCTGCTGCTTAAGGTACGCTGCAAACAGGAGCCATCACGGGCGGAGTGTGTAAACCCACAAGAATAACCCCTCCTCCTCACACACCGTCGCCATGTATTCTGGCGGCGGTGCGCTTTACCCCTTTCCCATCCTCACCTTAGTTCCACGCCAAACCCACATCACGGATGCGCCGGAACCTGGCTGTTATAAATCTAATCTATAGCGATTTATGGATCTGATCTCGGCAGGTATTCGCACTGCTGCCCTTTAAAATAATAAGCCCCAGAACGACAAGAGGCCCTTACCTAGGGGGACAGTAAAACCCTTAGCAAACGTTCTCGCACGGTTCCGTTAACTCGCAGCCCCACCAAGAAAAGCACCGTGAAATGCTACAGGCTGGGCGAACGACCAAATCGGCAAGGTCTCCCGTCCGTACAGACTCTGATACTCTGTAGGCGACCACATTACTGCCACCATTCAGGATATTGCATGCCAAGCGCGTTCGGCTTCCGTTTCGACAACACCTACCGTCGGCTGCCCGAGGCCCTATTCTCAGATTGCCTCCCGCAACCGGTCAGTACACCCGCCTTTGTCTTGTTCAACGATAATCTAGCCCAAGAGCTGGGGCTGGATAGCGAAGCCCTGTCGGAGCACCCCGAATTTTTCAGTGGCAATGAATTACTGGCAGGCAGTGAACCCATCGCCCAGGCTTATGCGGGCCACCAGTTTGGCAGCCTGACCATGCTCGGCGATGGCCGCGCTGTTCTGCTGGGTGAGCAGCTGGATGGCCACGGGCAACGCCATGACATCCAGCTTAAAGGCGCCGGCCGCACTCCTTTTTCCCGAGGTGGCGATGGCCGTGCAGCCCTTGGCCCCATGTTGCGCGAATACATTGTCAGCGAAGCGCTCCACGCGCTGAATATTGCTACCACTCGCAGCCTGGCCGTTACCCGCACCGGCGACAGAGTGCGCCGGGACACCCTGCTTCCCGGGGCCATCCTGACCCGGGTGGCGGCATCACATATTCGTGTCGGCACCTTCCAGTACGCCGCCGGACAACAAGACCCTGTGTTGCTGGAAAAACTGGTGGATTACACCATCGCGCGCCATTACCCCGCCTTGGAAGGGGCAGAGAATAAAGCCTTGGCTCTATTCGAAGCCGTGATGGATCGGCAAATAGACTTGGTGGTCGACTGGATGCGGGTAGGTTTTATTCACGGTGTGCTCAACACCGACAACGTAACCCTATCCGGCGAGAGTATCGATTTTGGCCCTTGTGCTTTTATGGATCGCTTTGACCCGAACACGGTGTTCAGCTCCATCGACCACCAGGGCCGCTATGCCTATGGTAACCAACCCAGCATTACCCAGTGGAACCTGGGCCGCTTTGCGGAAACGCTGCTCAGAATGATGGACGACAACACAGACATCGCGATCGAAAAAGCCACCACATCACTAAAATCATTTAGCCTGCGTTACGAAGAAAAGTGGCGCGCCATGATGAACAAGAAGCTGGGGTTGTTCGGCAGCGAAACCGAGGACGATACGCTGATTGCCGATTTGCTCACCTGGATGCATGCGCAGAACGCGGACTACACCAATACCTTCCGTGATCTAATCCAGGACGGCCTGCCTGATGGCGAGCAATACCAAAGCGAAGCGTTCCAGCACTGGCACCAACGGTGGCGGGCTCGGCTGGCCCGCAACAGCAAACCACTGGCCTCATCGTTGTGCCTGATGCGTAATCACAACCCGGCGGTGATTCCACGCAACCACTTGGTGGAGCAAGCCCTCCAGGCGGCCAGCGAGGATAACGATATGACACCCACCCATGCCTTGCTGCAAGCACTCTCCGCCCCCTATGCGGACCGGGACAGTGATGACCGTTATCGGCAACCCGCCGCACCCTGCGAGCAAGTCCACCAGACTTTTTGTGGCACCTGAACGAGGCAGCGTCTTAGCATTCTGTCGGATTACAGCTGAGCGTAATCCGACATTCAGCGCTCGATGAACACCATCAGCCCTGCACTTTGTCCTGCGTTTTCAACTCGAAGTCGCTAGCATCGTGACGCTCATGCAACTGGCTGGACGGCTCGCCCCAGGCCCGGTTCACCATGAGGCCACGCTTTACTGCCGGACGCTCACCGATTTGGTTAGTCCAGCGCAGTACATTGGTGTAAGTGTGGGCTTCAATAAACTCCGCCGCTTCATACACTTTGTTAGTCACCAGAGCGCCGTACCAGGGCCACACCGCCATATCCGCGATGGTGTATTCATCACCGGCCAGGTATTCGTTATCCGCCAAACGCCGGTCCAATACATCCAGCTGACGCTTGATCTCCATGGTGTAACGGTCGATGGGGTATTGATACTTTTCCGGCGCGTAGGCATAGAAATGGCCGAAACCGCCCCCCAGTAGCGGCGCACTGCCCATCTGCCAGAACAGCCAGCTCAGGGTTTCGGTGCGGGTCGCCAGCTCCCTGGGCAAAAAGGCACCAAACTTTTCCGCCAAATAAAGCAGAATACTGCCGGACTCGAACACCCGCTGGGGCGGATTGACGCTATGGTCCATCAGCGCGGGAATCTTGGAATTTGGATTCACCTCCACAAAGCCACTGCCGAACTGATCACCCTCCGTAATCTTGATCATCCAAGCATCGTACTGCGCACCGGTGTGCCCCTTTTCCAGCAGTTCTTCCAGCATCACGGTGACTTTCACCCCGTTGGGGGTGGCTAGCGAATAAAGCTGCAAAGGGTGCTCACCAACCGGCAGTGCTTGGTCGTGGGTGGGGCCGGCAATAGGACGATTAATATTGGCGAATTTGCCACCGTTTTCCTGGTCCCATTTCCAGACCCGAGGCGGGGTGTAGGTATCGTCAGACATGCGGGCTCCTAAAGAGAATCAATGCCGCTACTATGGCCAGCAGCGTGCAAGTGAACAAGGGCAATCATGCGATCCATTTTTTCAGCTGAATGAATCAATCCGCTTGCTGCCCAAGCCATACCATCAACCCCTGGCTGTTGAGATTAATATCAAACCCCAACGCATCTTGCAGGGCTTCATCCGATAGCGACACACCATGGTCACGGGCTTTGTCGAACATATACGCTCGCATCGCCGCCTCCAGCCGTTGCAGCAAGGTCGCGTCATCGCCCGGTGCCGCTTTTTTTGCCAATGCCACGTAATCATCCACCATAGCCAGTAAACGCTCCCCCGGCTCCTGAGGCGTCTCCAGCACACCGTAATGGGTCAGGAACATGCGCTTGGGATTCAGTGCCAGTAATTTACGAATCGACAGTTTCAATGCGTCCGGATCGAACTGCACCGGGGTGGTGGTGGGTAAAATGAAGGGACCTTTTTCGGTAGTCAGTGGCGGGTAAGACAAACCAAAGGTATCACCGGTAAAAATACCGCAAGAAAGCGAATCAAAAACACAGAAATGATGACGGGCATGACCTGGGGTATCGTAAAAGTCCAGGCGCCGGTCACCGACCAGAACATGGTCACCTTCGTTCATCTCTCGCACACGGTCAGCCTGCACGGGAATCACATCGCCATAGGTTTTGGCAAAGGCGTCTTCACCGTATACCGCGATGGCCCCCGCCTTGAGCTTGGAAGGGTCAATCATGTGCCGGGCGCCACGGGGATGAATCAACAAGGTGGCGACCGGCAACGCCTGCATCGACCCTCCTACGCCCCCCGCATGGTCAAGATGCACATGGGTGGGAATCACGAACTTGACCTGTTCACGCTCGATCTCCCGCTGTTCCAGCAGGGCGAGAATAATCGGTACGGTATTATGCGTGCCCGTCTCGATGATGGCGTACTCATCACCGCCCTGGAGCAGATAACAGGCCGCCAGCCCATCGCGCATCAAGGCGGTATCAATACGGGTGATATGCTGGCCGAGATCGGCATAAGGCTGGAAGGGCATGAAGCAACTCCTTGCAGGTCAATGGCAGCCCTGACTATAGAGGAAGAGGCAGGCCACTTGCATTCGACCCTAGTCGCAATCGCCAAGCTTGCCTGACACCGCTACACCAGCTCCAGCGTCTTCCCCGTTAAACGGGAAGCCAACTCGCTCGCCACAAACCGGGCGCGGGCCGACAGCGTCCATTGCGCACGATAAATCAGCCACAATGAATCGACCACACGAGGGTCCATTTCCACCACCCGAATTGCATCAGGCCAGGCATAGGCTTCGCGGGCATAGCGTGGAAGCACTGTAAAACCAAACCCCCGCGCCACTGGATCCAGAATCAAACCAATCTGATTCACAAACCCCTTGCACGCAATACTGCGAATGCCGCGATTTCCCGGAAAGACTCTGCTCAATAGCCGTGACGCCATGGCCTGCCCATCCGGATGATCAATAAACCCTAGGTTTTCAAGATCTTCCCAACAACTCACCATAACTTTAGCTGGTACGACCAAATCCAGTGGTTCCTGCGCAAAAAGACACGCCGCCAGTCGCGGGTCGTCTGGCTTGATGGTAACCAGACCTAACTCAAAGTCATTATTTCCCACAGCCTTAAGAACATCATGATCGGGAGCAAAACGATGACGCATCGTCAAACCAGGGTATAAGGCCTGCAAATCCAGCAGCAAAGGATACAGAGACAAACCAATGCTGCCGGGGCTGATCAGGCTGATTTCACCCTGCCGATCATCCTCCCCGGACAAGCGCAAATTTAGCCGTTTTTCTGCCTGCTCCAGGTCTGCGCAATACATCAGCAGTGCCTGACCTGCCGGCGTCAGCTCAATCTGGCGAGGCCGGCGAATCAACAGCGGCCCCAAGGTCTCTTCCAGGTGTCGAATATGCTGGCTGACCGCCGCCTGAGTCAGCCCCAGCTGGTCTGCCGTACGAGTGAAACTGCCCCGCTCCGCTAACACCACAAAAGAACGCAACCATTGAGGGCTGATCATAAGTAAACCTTATCGAGGCAATAAGATGAGCTCCATTTATCTTATAACACAACCCTTTTAGGCTTTCCTCATGCCGTAGCCGCAATCGCCACCAGCCATGAGGCCCCACCATGAACCAGCCCTACCCTCGCAACTTTTCCCACATCGGCCTATCCGTTACCGACCTAGATGCCGCCGTACGCTTCTACACCCAGGTGCTTGGCTGGTATTTAATTATGCCCCCCACTGCCATCACCGAAGATAACAGTGCTATCGGCCTGATGTGCACCGACGTATTCGGAAAGGGCTGGACATCATTACGCATTGCCCACCTTTCCACCGGAGACCGTATTGGTGTGGAGATTTTCGAATTCAACCATGTTGAAAAGCCGGAAAACAATTTTGAGTATTGGAAAACTGGCGTGTTCCATTTCTGCGTTCAGGACCCCGATGTGGAAGGCCTAGCAGAAAAAATTGTGGCCGCAGGAGGCAAACAGCGAATGCCAGTAAGAGAATACTTCCCTGGCGAGAAGCCTTACCGCATGGTGTACATGGAAGACCCTTTCGGAAACATTCTTGAAATCTATAGCCATAGTTACGAGCTGACGTACTCGGCAGGCGCGTATAATTAAACGCCCCTAGCCACAGCGACGGTGCTCGCCCTATAACTACGCTTGCCTATCCCTTGGCCAGCTGCAGCAAATCGCGAGCGTAAGCATTAATATCAAATGGCGTTTCGTCTTCCATGGTTGCAGCTACATGGACGGCCAACACATCAGCCATTTTTTCCAGTGCTTCATCATGGTCCAGGCCATTTTTTGTCAACGCCATCATCACCATGCCGGCCTCGCGGGGATGACCGTCAGCGATCTGATTCTCCACCGCTTCAACCATTGCCTTCTGGGCAAATTCGTCTTCCGCCTGTTCCATTTCATTCATAACAATATTCACTTGCTCTGCTTACTTTATTGTTTGCCACAGATTCAGTATTACTGGACACCGAAGCAACACCCTAGCTTAAGCTTAATGCCCCATGATAACTCGAGATCGCTGCTCGCCTGAACAAGACAGCCTATTCGTCATCAGAACGCTGCATCGGCAAGGGCCGGCTGTCGCCTACCGGGCCAACAAACGTTACCGGCGGCGAATCCGCCAGTGAGCCAACGCAGAGCATGCACTCCCCTTCAGGCGGAGTCGAACTTTCCACATAACGCACCGCATGGCGGGCCCCGCCCCGGTTGCTGGAATATTGCATTCTGCGTTCCGCAGTTTTAGCTCTGCTCATATCTGCCCTCTGTTTTATGTTAACAACAATTCACGCTCTCAAAATTTACTAACGGAACGGACACATTGGAGTAAATTTAGGCGGCGCATTTGATGTCTGCGCTGCGCCGCCCCTAATCCCTTTCACTCATATCAAAACCCAGGCAGCGAGACCCGCAGACATGACAGCCCCGCCTCAGTGATGAAACCATCGCCCAGAGAAAGCCTAGGTACAAGCTACCAACTTCAGCACAGAAGGCCACACTACTGAGCGCCATGCCGGTAGCACTGGCTAGGGCAAGCGATTGCGGCAAATATAAGGTACCGTTTTCCGCTATGTATGCCCGTGACTTTCTCTTTTAGCGCTGGGGTCAGGCAACCGCTGCGACCTTCTGCACATCCTTGTCATTTTCATACAGGGCATCAAGACGATCGCTCTGTGTCAGCAGGTATTCAAAAGCAGCCAGGGAAGCCTTGGAGCCTTCGCCCATACTAATAACAATCTGTTTGTACGGCACGGTGGTCACATCACCAGCCGCATAAATTCCCTCTTGCGATGTCTGGCACTTCTCGTTGATTTCAATTTCTCCAAACCGACTACGCTCAACCACCCCTTCTAGAAAGTCACTGTTGGGCACCAGTCCGATCTGCACAAACACCCCATGCAAGGGCAGTCGATGTAATTGCTCAGTATCACGGTCAATGTATTCAATGGCATCTACCTTGCCGTTACTGGCCATTATCTGATTGGTTGCCACGTTCCGGTGAATGGTAATGTTGGCTTTGGCTTCAGCCTTGTCCACCAGCACCTTGTCCGCTTTCAGCTCTGGCATGAACTCGAATACATTCACTGATTTAACGATACCGGCCAAATCCAGCGCAGCTTCGATGCCAGAGTTGCCACCACCAATGACAGCGACATCCTTGCCCTTGAAGAAGGGACCATCACAGTGTGGGCAGTAAGCCACACCATTGCCGATATTTTCCTTTTCACCAGGCACACCCAGTTCGCGCCACTTGGCGCCGGTGGCCACGATAATCGTCTTGGTGTCGATAGCTTCACCGGAAGACAAAACCACGGTCTTAATATCGCCTTTCTCCACACGAGCCACTCTCAGATGCTCTTTTACTGTCACATCGTATTCGCTCATATGCGCCTGCAGCGCACCAGACAGTTCCGGGCCGGTGGTTTTCTTTACGGAGATCAGGTTTTCGATATCCATGGTGTCTTTCACCTGCCCACCAATACGATCGGCGATCAGGGTGACCTTCAAACCTTTACGGGCGCTGTAAATTGCGGCGGAAACACCCGCCGGGCCGCCCCCGATAACGGTAACGTCCTGCAATGGCAGTTTTTCTCCGACACCGGCTTCAGCGAGGCTTGGGTCGTAGGCCAACAGCTTATCGATCAACTCAGCGGCGGTAACCTTGCCATTGGCGAACAACTCGCCGTTCAAGTAAACGCTGGGCACACCCTGAATGTTCCTGTCACTGACCACATCCTGAAACAACCCCCCGTCGATCATTTCCGTACGGATATTGGGGTTCAACAAGGCGAACTGATTCAGCGCCTGAACCACATCTGGGCAGTTATGGCAGCTCAGGCTAATAAACACTTCAAAATGCATGTCGCCTTTGGCCTTAGCCACCATGCGCTGAAGACCCGCGTCCAGTTTAATTTCGGTCCCAGATGCATGTAGAAACGCTAACACCAAGGAATTGAATTCATGGCCTGCGGGAATACCGGAGAAACGGATACCGGTGTCTTCACCATCGGCTTCTAACAGAAAACTGATTGGACTACGGAGCCTGTCACCCAGATCCCGTTCTTCGAACGCGAGATTGTCACTGACACCCGCGATACTGGAAAGAAACGTTACCAGTTCCTCGCGTTTGTCATGGGATCCGCTTTGCAGCACAAAAGAGACTTTCTTCTGCATGTTGGCGGCGTAGCCCTTAAGAGCCTGCAAAATTTCATTCGTGAGCATGGGTATCCCCTCACTATAAATAGAGTGTTCATTAACTTAAGCATTCAAGGGGTAACAACCCCGGCACTGTCGCTAGGGTTGTTACAATCGGAAGCGAGATTAGATCTTGCCGACCAAGTCCAGAGACGGGGCAAGAGTGGCTTCACCTTCTTTCCATTTCGCCGGGCAAACTTCGCCAGGGTTGTTGCGAACATACTGGGCCGCTTTTACCTTGCGCAGCAGATCGTCCGCATCACGGCCGATACCTTCAGCTGTAATTTCCATTGCCTGGATTACACCATCTGGATCAATCAGGAAGGTAGCGCGGTCAGCCAGGCCTTGGCCTTCACGCATTACACCAAAGTTATTGGTGATGTTGCCGGTCTGGTCTCCCACCATGAAGTAATTAATCTTGCCGATGGTGTCGGAGGTGTCGTGCCATGCTTTGTGGGTGAAGTGGGTATCGGTGGATACAGAGAAGACTTCTACGCCCATTTTCTGCAGCTCTTCATACTTGTCGGCCACATCGCCCAACTCAGTAGGGCAAACAAAGGTGAAGTCGGCGGGATAGAAAAAGAAGATCGCCCACTTTCCCTTAACATCCGCTTCTGAAATGTCTACAAATTCGCCCTGCTTGAATGCGGTGGCGTTGAACGGTTGGATTTCGCTGTTGATCAGTGCCATGTGTCCAAGACTCCCTAAGTTATCGGTAAAACGATTGCGTTAATGTTTTCGTCGAGAACAAGAATGGGGCCTTTATGGCGATTGGTAAATTTGGATGCTTTCATTGAAGCGATAGGAAATAACTAACGAACTAGCAAACCTGTAACAAGCCTGCCTCACTCACTAGCTTGCCTAACTGGAGAGCCCCATGCCGCACAGAGAATGGCAACGGACCGTACTGGCTGCAGGGTCACTGCTGGCATTCGCTGCCACACCCCTCCGGCTTATGGGGAGCGCTACGATTACATCCGTGGGAACGATGTGTATGAACAGGATTACCAGTATGGGCTGGATTATGACGGCCTAAGCCGCATCCCCCAGACCGACCTGAAAAAAGACAGTACCGGAAGCACGAAAAACGCCGAAAACCGGCTCCAGAGGCGGGCATTGGAATTGCAAGAAGAGACGGCCCAACCTTCCATGACCCAGAAGTTGAAGCACTGGCAGGCAGATATCCAACTGAAAACACCGGGGAAAGCTTCCCCCTGACTGAAAGAGTGCCAGCGGCTCTTTATTATTGGAGTTGCACGCGGCGCCCCCATTGCTAATGGCCAGCCAATACCTTCCCGCTAAGCCCAAGCCCCTCTGGTTGCTGCTGCTCAAACAACGCACTTAATGGTTGGGGCCTACCGATAGCGTAGCCTTGCACAAAATCAACGCCGGCTTCTTCCAACACGGGAATCAGGGCAAGCTCCTCCACATATTCCGCCACCGTTTGCACGCCCAGCCGATGGGCCACCTCGTTAATGGACTCCACAATAGTGCGATCCACGCTGGAGTGCAGCAGGTTGCGCACAAAGCTTCCGTCAATTTTGATGACATCAACCGGGAAATGTTTCAGGTAATTGAACGAACTGAAGCCGCTACCAAAATCATCCAGCGCCACCTTGCAGCCTTGCTCACGAATACGCCCAAGCAAGTCACTGGCAGAGGATAACTGATTGACCACGGTGGTTTCGGTGATTTCGAAGGTGAGCCGCTCAGGAGACAGCGGAGTCTGATTGAGCAGAGATTCCAGAAATGGAATAAACGTCGGATCGTCTAGCGAGGTAGCCGATAAATTGATCGCGAGATTCAAGTGCGGCAAGGCAGCCAAGTCTTCGCTGAGCGTGATCAACAGTTGAGTCAACACCCAGCGGTCAATGTGCGGCATCATTTGATAGCGCTCTGCCGCCGGAATAAAGGCGCCGGGGCTAAGGATATCGCCATTGCGATCTCGCAGACGCAACAACACCTCGTAATGCGATTGTTCCGAGCGGGGGTCGATGGGCCGAATTTCTTGTGCGTAAAGCAGGAAACGATTCGATTCTAGGGATTCGCGCAAGCCCGCGGCCATCTGCAGTTCCAGGTGACGGCGAGAGGCCTCACTGTCGTCAGAGGTATACACAGAAACCTGATTACGGCCCCGATGCTTGGCCGCGTAGCAGGCCACATCTGCCCGGCTCATAGCTTCTTCCACAGTACTCACGTCAGCATCCAGCTGAACCAACCCAACACTTGCGCCAATGTCGTAAAGTGATTCATTCCAAGCAAACCGGATCTCGCCTAAGGCGGCAATCACGCTTTCAGCAATCTGTGTCGCGCACTGGGCTGGGCAGTGGCGTAGCAACAAACCGAACTCGTCGCCGCCCAGGCGAGCGACCACATCCCCTTCACGAACCTGACGGCCGATCACCTGCGCGCATTCACGCAACAGGGCATCACCCGCCACATGGCCAGCGGTGTCATTCACCACTTTAAAACGATCCAGATCGATAAAACACAGTATGTTGTTCTCTGGGCCTTCTTCGTCTAGGGATTCCAGCAGGGTATTTTCAAATTCCCGTCGATTGGTGAGGCCGGTCAAGGCATCACGGGTAGCGTGATAACGTAACTTCTTCTGCATAGCCCGCCGAGTGGTAACATCGCGAAACACCATCACGGCTCCGGTTACCTGGCCCTCTGCGGACTTGAGCGGAGCCGCGGAATCCTGAATTTCGTAGCGGCTGCCATCGCGATTTTGCAACATACTGCCCTCGCGCAAGAAGCAGACATCTCCGCCGTTCAACGCCACCGTGATGGGGTTAGGGGACGGGCCGCTGACATTATCTTCACTCAGCTTCAGCACATCGCCCACCGGCATCCCTTCTGCTTCTTCTTCTCGCCAACCCGTCAGAGACTCTGCTACCGGGTTCATAAAGGTCACGCGGCCGGCTTCATCCGTGGCGACCACCCCATCGGCAATAGAGGTCAGCGTAACGCGCAAACGCTCTTTCTCATGGGCCAGCGACTGCTGCATGCTCTTTTCTGCCGTCACATCCCAGTTGGTGCCCAGCACCAGCGCGTCCCCTCCATCGGCCCTAGCTACGGTTTCCGCTCGCACACGGATATGCCGAATTTCGCCCCCCGGCCAACAAACACGAAACTCCGCATCCAAATCTTCCCCGCCATCAATAACACGCTGGAATGCTGTAGTGATCTCAGTGTAATCGTCCGGGTGCACACTATTTCGCCAAATATCCAGAGAGCCATCCCCTGGCGCCCCTGGTTGCAGGCCATACAGCTCATACATGCGCTCATCCCAGAACAACACGTTATTTTGAGGGCTATACTGCCAAATGCCTACACCACCCACCTCCAGCGCCATTTGCAAGCGCTGGCGACTCTCTTGCAATGCCTGTTCGGACAATTTAGCCGCATGGATGTTCTCCACCTGAGCAACCAGATAACTGACCGCCCCCTCAGCACTAACGGACGACACCGACAATCGCACCCAAATCGACTCTCCGCCACTAGCTATAAATCGTTGTTCCAGCGAATAGCCCTCGATCTCGCCAGCCAACAGGTCCTCTAGCATACTCCGGCTCTTGAGCTGGTCATCCGGGTGGGTAATAACCTGATAACTGGAGCCCAACAGCAACTCTTCGTCATAATTCATCAGGTCACACAAGGCATGGTTAACCGCTTGCCACTCTCCGCGAGGGCTCAGCAACGCCATACCTATAGCAGAATGCTTCATGGCCAGCCGAAAACGCACTTCACTGTCTTTTACCTGAGCCAACCTCAACCGGCTACGCTGAAACAACAACGCCCCCAGCAGCACGATTGCAACGGTAACAGCCCCAACTAGCACACCCTGCATGGCATTTGTCCAAAATAATGTGTATCCCTGGCGTCCCCGCCCCATGTTCACTTTTTGAACGCCTTAGCCCCTCGTAGCTAGCGCCACCTGACAAAGCCGGAACTTTCTCCGACAATTGGAGCCTGTTAAAGGGCTTCCCGGTTAACATAGCATCCGGGACCTTAAAAGCTCAGGGAGAAGAAAAGCTGACCCGGTCAGCGCCAATCATGACGTTTCGACGACGCTTGTTACAGTTTCTCGCCCTGCTATTTGTGGTAGCGACACTGGCCCAGCTCTGGTATTTGGGCCAGGTGCTGCGCCTGCAACACCACAATCCAGACAGCAGCGCCTATATGCACCGCGCCCAGAAGCAGGGCAATGTGCAGCAAGACTGGCGTGATTACGATCAGATCAGTGATTACCTGAAACGGGCCGTGCTGATTTCCGAAGACGCCCATTTCACGCAGCACACCGGTTTTGACTGGGAAGGTATCCGCTATGCGCTGAAGCGCAATATGGAAGCAGGCAAGCCTGTGGCTGGTGGCTCCACCATTACCCAGCAACTGGCCAAAAACCTGTACCTGTCCGGCGAGCGCACCTATACCCGCAAAGCGCAGGAAGCGGTTATTGCCCTGATGCTGGAAATTGGACTGAGCAAACGCCGCATCCTTGAGCTCTACCTGAATGTGGCCCAATGGGGGCACCAAATTTACGGTGCCGAAGCGGCTGCCCAACATTATTTCCAGATCAGCGCCGCGCAGCTATCGCCCTTACAGGCAGCACAGCTAGCCGCCATGCTGCCGCGTCCCAATCTTTACGATTTCAAAGGCCCCACCGACTACGTACAACAACGGGCAAGCTGGATTCAGGCGCAAATGGCGCTGGTGCGCATTCCCGACCCGGGAACCGTGCCCCTGCCACCGCCACCTGAACCCACCGCGCCCCCCGAAGGAAACACACAATGAAGCAGTATGCCGTCCCCTTTGCCGCTCTGTGTTTTAGCGGCCTAGCCCTACTGGGCTGTAGCGACAATGACAACAACCAACCCTCCTCCGCCGGCAGCGACAGCAACAGCACCGATGGCATTGCCGGAGTGTGGCAAAGTGACCAGCAAGTGCTGGTACTTGAAGCCAATGGAGACCTCTACCTTCCCGCCGACACAAACCTTCAGGGGCTGCGCTGGGAGCAACAGGAGGACAACTTCACATTCCACTACTTGGACAATCGTGAAAAAAAAGTCACTGAGGCCACCGCCAGCGGCCAACAACAAGATGACTTACTGACCCTTACGCCGACTACCTCATCGCCATCAAACCTAAAAGAAGCCAATAGCGAAAACACAAACGAAAACACAGAAGAGTCCGGCTCAGATATCGATGAAGAAACGGACAATGCCTCCTCCTCGCCATTGTTCAGCGGCGACTACCAGCGTGCTAACTTGGCCGTGGCCCATATCAGCGGTACCGCCACCCGCCCGCAGAACAGTGAGCTGCCCGACAATGCCGTCCTCACCGTGGCGCTGCTGGACAACCAGATCAATACCAGTGACCCTACCGCCCAGCTCATTTCCAAACGCCTGATCCGGCTGGATGAAGACAAAACGGACGAGCCCTTCCGCCTTTATTATCTGCCCGAGGATCTGAAAACAGACCACGAATACCAGATTATCAGCCAAATTGTGGCCGATGGAGGACTCTTCTATCAGTCCGACGCGGTAACCCTGAAAGGTAACAAACAAGGTTTTGCCGATATTATCCTGCCACTTAACGAAGTAATGACGGACAGTGAAACCCTGCGCGGCGCCATTACCCGCGGCAAACCTGGCCAGCACCGGGATATCTTCACTCTATGCAACAGCGATCAACAACTGCTCATTCGTGGCCCGCAAAGTGGCGATTTACTGTCAGCCTACGACAACGCTATCCGCTACCCGCAGCAACCCCGGGTCGCCATCGTTAGCGGCTTGGTTCGCAAGGTCCCCGGCCAACAGGCAAACAGCACCGAGACCGCTTTAATTGTGGAAAGTTTCGAACTGGAAACAGGTATGGATAATTGCCAACTCCCCACCGCCGAGCTAATCAATACCCGCTGGCAGTTAACTCACCTAGGTGAAGACCGCATTATTCTTGGCAACTCCGCACACGTTCCCACCCTCACTTTTAACGCCGAGGGCAACGTCAAAGGACATGGCAGCTGCAACAGCCTTAGCGGCAACTACCTGCTCGACGACCATCAACTGGCATTGTCCGATCTAGCAACCACGCGCAAAGCCTGCTCCACCAGCGTCATTGAAGATCTTTTCTTTAAAGCGATCAAAGCTAGTGATCACTTCCGAATTGATGGCGAATGGTTAACGTTATTCGATGAAAAGGATGAGCCTCTAGCCAGCTTTCAAACTGTGTACTTGTAGGCGCAACGTCAACTGGGGATTGCCAACAATACAAAAAAGGAACAGCTATGCGTGTTCATTACTTGTCTCATGTTCCGTTCGAGCAACTAGGCGCCATGGAGGCCTGGTTTCAGGAACGGGACATCAGCATTCGTCACTCCCTGTTGTTTGCCGATGGCGCCCTGCCCACCCCGGCGGATTTTGATGTACTGGTCATCATGGGAGGCCCCATGGGCGCTGATGATGACCTTCAATTCCCCTGGATGAGCACAGAAAAAGCCCTGATCCGCGACAGCATCGCGGCGGGCAAAAAAGTGCTCGGCATTTGCCTAGGCGCTCAACTGATCGCCCGGGTACTGGGCGCTCCCGTGACCCCCAGTTCTGAAAAGGAAATTGGCTGGTTCCCGGTTTACCCCACTCCTGCGGGAAAAAGTGACAGCATTGGCAAACTGTTCGCCGAGGCGCCCGCCGTGCTGCACTGGCATGGCGATACCTTTGCCATCCCCGATGGCGCCGTACATTTGCTGGAAAGCGAAGGCTGCCGCAACCAGGCATTCCGCTACGGTGATAACGTGTTGGCACTGCAATTCCATCTGGAGCTGGAGGCGAGTAACGCTGCAGACCTATGCGATGCTTGCTCTGATGATTTGGCGCCGGGCCGTTGGGTGGAAGACCGTGAGGCTCTGCTCGGCGACCCACAACGCTTTGTTACAGCCCGCGCCTTACTGGGGCGTGTCCTAAATGCTTTTCTTGCCTGATGTTTCATGTGCATCAGGTCAAATTACAACAACACCGAGTCTGACATTCGACCTGCGCGCTGCCCCTTCTACAAAACAAGAAGCCGCGTCTCTGACCGGAGCGCGGCTTCTCGATTGCCCAACAACCAATGCGGCGGCGCCGCGACTAACTGTTAGCGATTAACTGCTCACTCGTTTCCTGCATTCGCCCCACCGCAGAAAGAATGGCCTGCAAGGCCGCAGCGGTAGTATCCACCGCCATGGCTACAGCACTTTGCGTGGAGTCACCCACCTGTACCCGCACACAGGCCATGGCGTTGGCTTCGGTGTTATCGCCCAGCGAATATTCATCGAAAGACACCACCTTCACCTCACCACCGATACGCCGGTTAAGCGCATCCACCAGGGCCGACATGGCGCCGTCACCGCGGCCAGACAACAGGGTCACCGGCTGACGATCATCACCGATACTGATCTGCGCCTGCACCTGTTCGTTGCTGCGGTTCAAGTCGTAGGAACGCAATACCCAACCCATGGGCACGTTCAGATAATCGCTATTGAAACGGCGGTGCACTCGTTCGCTGGTTATCTCGCCACCATCTTCTTCGGCGTCACCCTGCACCACACCGGCAAGCTCCTGCTGCAACCAGCGCGGCAAATCGATACCGAAATCCCGCTCCAGCACGTGAGCTACGCCACCCTTACCGGACTGGGAGTTAATCCGTACCACTTCCTCGTAGCGCCGCCCCACATCTGCCGGATCGATGGGCAAGTAAGCCGCTGTCCAGATATCGCCTTCCTGATAGCGGGCCAAGCATTTGCGGATGGCATCCTGATGGCTGCCGGAGAAAGCACTGAACACCAGGTCACCCGCATAGGGGTGGCGGGGATGAGTTTGGATGTCGGTAATCTCTTCCACCAACGCCACAATCTCTTTCATGCGCGAGAAGTCAATTCCCGGGTCTATTCCCTGGCTGTACAGGTTCATGCCTGCAGTCACCAGGTCCATATTGCCGGTACGCTCACCATTACCTAACAAGGTCCCCTCCACCCGGTCAGCCCCTGCCATTACCGCCATTTCCGCTGCAGCCACACCACAACCACGGTCATCATGGGTGTGCACGCTGATGATCACATCATCGCGATACTGAATATTGTCGTGCACCATCTCTACCTGGTCCGCGAACACATTCGGCGTGCTCACTTCCACCGTAGCCGGCAGGTTAATGATTACTCGCTGCCCCTGATCCGGTCGCCATACCGCATTCACCGCATCAATCACTTCAATGGCGAAATCGGTCTCCGTGGCACTGAACGTTTCCGGGGAATACTGGAAACTCCAGTGGGTATCCGGCTGCTTGGCCGCGTTCTCTTTCACCCATTCAGCGGCCCGCACGGCAATCGCCTTACAACCGGCCTTGTCCACGTTGAACACCTGCTCGCGGAAAGTGGGCGAGGTGGCATTGTAAATATGCACAATGGCGTTCTTCGCCCCTTTGAGAGAGTCAAAGGTACGCGCAATCAAGTCTTCTCGGGCCTGAGTCAGCACTTGGATATGTACGTCATCGGGCACCAGATCTTCTTCAATCAAGGCCCGACAAAAATCAAAATCGATCTGGCTGGCTGACGGAAAACCCACTTCGATTTCCTTGAAACCCAGCTCCACCAACATTTGGAAAAAACGACGCTTTTGCGCCACCGACATGGGCTTGATCAGCGCCTGGTTACCATCGCGTAGGTCCACTGCTGCCCACAGCGGTGCCTTCTCAATACGCTGGTTAGGCCAGCGACGGTCGGGTTTGTCGATAACGGCAACAGGACGATATTTACGGTGATCAAAGCTCATGACAATTTCCTTAACGTAAAAAGGGGCATGTCCTGCCCCCCGAAAGTGAATTCCTAACCTGATCGTTCAGGGGTACTGTCTGACTTGGTTAACAACTCGCATTGTGATCTCGGGTCTAGATCAGGGCGCCGGTAGGCACCGGTAGCAACGAAGAGTGGCGGCCCACTTTTGGCGGTTCGCATCATCGCCCCACAAGAGATACTTTACGGTAGCCGACCCGCAATTTGGTTGCTTTTTTAATCCAATTACCGCCATATACGCAATAATATTGCTCAAAAAGCCAAGATAGTGAGAAATTTATTATGAACAAGCAGGCGCTAGCAAAACTGGATCGCACCGACCTGCGTATTCTCGATGCACTGCAGCATAATGGTGGTCTCAGTAACCAGCAGCTGGCGGAAACCGTAGGGCTCTCGCCCTCACCTTGCTCCCGGCGGGTACAAAAGCTGGAAGCCGCCGGCATCATTGTCAAACGGGAAACCGTACTGGACGCCCGAAAATTGGGGCTCGACCTGACAGTAATGATCCAAATCAGCATGGATCGCCACACCCCGGAGCGCTTCGCCAACTTCGAGGAAAAGGTGGCCAGTTTTGTAGAGGTGCAGCAGTGCTACCTGGTCACCGGTCAAGACGCGGATTACTTGCTCAAAGTGGTGGTGCCAGATATTGATGCTTACCAGAGTTTTTTGCTTAACCGTATTACCCGGATCGAAGGGGTGAGCGGCGTGCACTCCAGCTTTGTAATGCGCCGGGTAGTCGATACCGCAGCCTTGCCGTTGAATTATGTGAATGCGTGAAAAACCGTTGAACGTACAAAACTAAAGCGCGGAGAGGTGTGGCGAAAAAAGCCCGCGATATACCATCGTGCGTGGAGGGTTCTTCAGAACTCATCGGCCCTATGGTGTGCATTTAAACTTTCAACTGATTCCCTGCCGCCAGACACACCTACAGATACCCCTGTCTTACCTGCTATGCTGCCCCTATCGACCCCGTTGATTTGCGAACCATGAAGAAACTGTTGATCGTTGCCCATGCCCCTTCACCCAATACACTCAAGCTCCGCGACGCTGCCGCGCGAGGGGCCTGCCATGATGATATCGAGAACGTTTCGGTAACGGTAAAGGCTCCGTTGGATGCGGGGCCTGAGGACGTGATGACCTGCGACGCCATCCTGCTGGGCACCACCGAAAACCTAGGCTATATGAGCGGCGCATTAAAAGACTTTTTTGATCGAAGCTATTATCCAGTACTGGAAGAAAAGCAGGGGCTGCCTTGCGCACTCTACATTCGTGCCGGCCACGACGGCACCGGCACACGCCGGGCAGTGGAAACCATTGTCACCGGCCTGCGCTGGAATTGGGTTCAAGACCCTCTAGTGCTAAAAGGCGCATGGCAAGACGCATTCGAGGATCAGCTGGAAGAAATGGGGATGTATCTGGCCGCGGGGCTGGATGCGGGGATTTTTTGAGTTGAACGTTCAAAGCAAAAACAAAAACGCGCTATAGCACTGATACGCTCTAAAGGCCCCTCCACACACGATGGTAAATCGCGGGCAGGCGCCTGAGCCCTTACCACGCGATTCCGTATTTCAACTTACCCTTTACTTCGAGCCTTTACTCTTGTTCACCATAGCCGCAATAACGCCTTTTGCCTCATCGCCCTGAAGCATTTCGGCAAACAGCGCCAGGTCTTCCTTGATCACCTGATGCAAAGGCTTATTGATGGATTCTCGCATCAATCGTTTACTGGCTTGCAATGCGCGAGGAGGTTTCTTCGCCAATATCGCCGCCATATTACGCGCGGTGGCATCCAGCTCTTCACGCTCGACAACCTTGGCCACCAGGCCTATTTCCAGCGCTTCCTGAGCCAGCATGGGCTCACCCAGCAATAGCATCCGCGCGGCACGCTGATAACCGATCCACGCAGGTAGCAGCTTGGAGGAACCCGCTTCTGATGCCACCCCCAGATCCACAAAAGGAGTAACCAATTTGGCATCCGCGGACGCCACCACCAAGTCCATATGCAACAACATGGTGGTGCCTAGGCCCACCGCATTACCCTGCACCGCCGCAACGACCACCTTGGGGAAATCATGAATGGCCTGAATGAAATGGGCGGCCCCGCCGGCCTCACCCGGTGTCGCGTTGAGGAAATCCACCAAGTCGTTACCCGCACTGAAGGACTTTCCCTCACCACGGAACAGCACGACATGAATAGCCTCATTCTGCTCAGCGGCTTTCAACAGCTTAACCAGATCCCGATACATGGCATTTGTCAGCGCATTCAACTTGTCCGGCCGGTTCAGGGTAATTTCCATTACCGATTCGGTGTTATTCACCAGAACCAGATCACTTTCCAGTGTCGGCATCGTCACAACAGCTCTCCCAGTATTTTTCTTTAGTACTTAACCGCAATCCGCATTACCGTTAACTATGTATCCGGTAAGGCGGTGCATAGGTCGTAGGCAAGCAAGGCTAGCGGGCGCACCACAACCTGCCAAGGGTGAATAACGACAAAGACAATTAAAAAACGTACCTTCGTCGCGATCCCTACATTGAAACGGGTTACTTACAACCCTTTGCGTCGCCTCGTACCCCGAGTGTTCACTATAACAAGCCATACACAATTACTGACTGGCCTCAACACTGCCACCGCCCTCAGACAGCAAAGTTTGCGCCTGAGTGCGTAACAGCGACTGATAGCGATGGGCTAGCTGCTCCACCGGCTGCAAACGGACCCTGTGATCCCCCGCACAGACGACCTGAGCCTTCTCTGGTTGGTAGAGCGCTTTCACATCTAGCTCGGCCAGGGTCAACTGGCTATCCGGCACATTCAGACGACCGGGCACGCCGGCCACACATAAAGCCCAAGCTTCCTCCTGATCCGGCTCCGCGGTTACCAATGCCTTGAACTCGAGAGAGATTTTTCCCGCTTGTTTACGCTGCGGCGCCAACAAGCGCACCACACGCAGAAACAATAAGCCCGCACACAAAGCCGAAAACGCCGCTTGAGAAACCGGGGTTTGATAGAAATACAAACCCGCCTGTTTGCCAATTACCGGCCCTTGATGGCCTCCGTAAAGGGTTGCCACCTGGTCCAACAGTTGCTGGTATTCCGCCAGCACCTCTTTCAGAGCGTCTTCAGTGTAGCGTTGCTTGATATGGGGAAAATTCACAACACTAAGGCGCAGCTGGGCCTGTATTTTTTCCCCCTCTGGCACCGTCCATTTCCCCATTGGCGAGGCCGGGGCACCCATAGGCTGAAACAGAGACGGTGAGTCCATAGATTTCACCGTCTCAGTGGTCCCTGGTTGGACTGGCAAAGGCCGCAGGCGCTGCTGAATCAGTGCCGCGGCTAACCGAAGCAGCAGCAGACTCAACACCGCCAGCACAAACCCCGCTTCAATCTGTTTGCGCGGCAATAGCGCATCGTTACCCAGTAAGATCAAGGTACCCGCCAATTCACCGTCCGGTAGGGCCGCCGGCACCGTGACGCGCAGCGAGGAGGTTTTCCTACCGCTCGCTCCCACGTTATCTCCAGCCGTATTTTCGAAACGGATACCCGCCACCGGTTTCAGCTGTACGGTTTCCCGGCCAATCAAGTTGATGCTAATAGAGTCGTCGCTGGCCAGCGCCTCTGCCGCACGACGCGCCGTTTGTTCGGCTAGTGCCTCCAGCTGCACTTTACGCTCCTGCTCCAGGCGGGCAGAAAAATGCTCAAGAAAATAAACGCCGACCACCAGCATCGCTAGCAACATTAGAATCAGCTCACGTAGCAAACTCCGTTGCTCACGGATCCATGGCCGCCATTGTTCCCACAGGGACATAAATTCGGTTTCCATATCTTGGCGCCAAGGGCTCACTCACTGCGCGCTCCGGGTGACCTGCAGTGACACCGGTTGCCCCGTGCCGTCTTGGGCTCACTGTCATCATTATGATTGCGGCAGCAGTATACCGTGCTCAGCAGAACAGGACTTGTCCCATTAACGTACTCGTATGACGCTGGGGCCGCTTTCAAGCACAAGAACCTCCCTCTCAAGCCGCTATTTCTGCTACTCTTACATCGCCGTTTCGGCTCGAATACGACGCCGACTATCTAGCTAACATTTTTCACCTTCTGGCACTTTTTATTTTCTGGCACTGGGAGCCCACGCGTGCGCGAGATCATTCTGATCCAGGTATCTGGTAATGACCGGCCGGGTTTGACCGCCGCCTTCACCGGCATTCTTGCCCGTTATCGGCTCAACATTCTGGATATCGGCCAGGCCGTCATCCACGACACCTTGTCGCTGGGGATTTTGGTGGAAACGCCTCAGGATGCTGACTCTTCATCAGTCCTCAAGGATCTGCTTTTCGAGGCGCACAAGCTGAATATCAATGTGCGCTTCCGGCCCATCGACGAGGACCGCTACGAAGAGTGGGTCGCAGGCCAAGGCAAGGACCGCCATATCATCACCCTGCTAGCGCGCAAGATCACCGCCGAGCAACTAGCCGATGTCACCACTACCGTGGCCGACAATGGACTCAACATTGATAGTATAGCTAGGCTATCTGGACGTGTTCACCTAGAAGGGGAAGCCCTTAACGAGGACAACCGCGCCTGCATTGAAATTTCCGTGCGCGGCGAACCCCAGAACGGTGAGGCTATGCGTGCAGCCTTCCTGAGCATTGCCAACGAACGCAACTTGGATATCGCTTTCCAGCGCGACAGTGCCTACCGGCGCAACCGGCGCTTGGTGGTATTCGATATGGATTCCACCCTGATTCGCTCCGAAGTGATCGACGAACTGGCGACAGAAGCCGGCGTCGGCAAACAAGTGGCCGAGATTACCGAGCAGGCCATGCGCGGCGAGCTAGACTTTAATGAGAGCTTTAAAGCTCGCGTCGCCCTGCTTAAAGGCTTGGACGAAGGCGCCTTGGAACGAGTGCGTGAACGCATCCAGCTCACCGAAGGTGCTGAACGGTTAATCTCTACACTACGCGCCCTAGGCTACCGAACCGCCATCCTTTCCGGCGGTTTCACTTGGTTTGGGCAATGGCTACAAGAACTATTGGGGATTGATTATATCCACGCCAACGAGCTGGAAATCGAAAACGGCCAGGTCACGGGTCGGGTGGTAGGGCAGATCGTCAACGGCCAGCGCAAGGCGGAACTGTTAAGAGGTATCGCGGCTCAAGAAGGTATTAGCCTGGAACAGGTTATCGCCGTAGGTGATGGTGCCAACGACCTACCCATGCTTGGTGAAGCAGGCCTGGGTATTGCTTTTCGCGCCAAGCCCTTGGTCAAACAGAATGCGGAACAGGCCATTTCCACCCTAGGTCTGGACGGCATTCTTTATTTAATCGGGGTACGCGACAAGGACCAAGCGGAACTATTGAAGGGTAACTGAGAATAGCTGAAACTCGATCGCGCTCGCCAGCTTAGGCCTGTGACTATAAGTGTAAGAGGCCGCGCCCATGTTTTGGGCGCGGCCTCTTACGTTGCACAATCGTCTTAGCGTTTTTCACACGTTATCCGCTATCAATACATTACGCCGACTCAGGAATCTCAAGTACATCCATGGGGGGCTGCAGGTAATACCCCTGCAAATAATCCACACCGCCCAAGGTCCACAACGCCTGCATCTGCGCCGCAGACTCAACAAACCCAACCACGGTTTTACGGTTGCCCTCTCTCACCTTTTGAATGATGGCAGTAAGACGCTCACGACCTTCCGCCTTGGACAGCTCCTGGGTAAAGGACCCTTCAAACTTCACCATGGTGACAGGAATATGCTGGAACAGCTTGAACGGATCTAACCCGCCACCAAAACGGCTAATAGAAATACCACACCCCAACGCTTTGACCTTCTCGGCAAAGGCGCCCGCCTGTTTCAGGTAAGTGGCCGCATCTGCTTCGCTAAACTGGAAAGTCACCCGAGACCCGTCCATCTTGGCCGCGCGCATGGCCTTGGCTAGCCAATCGACTAGGGTCGCGTCAGCCAGAGAGGCACCGTTAAGGTTCAACACCAGATTTACCGGTTCGCTGAAAACCGACGCTGCCCGCATGGCGTTAAGCACCACCCAGCGGTCGATTTTACCCACCAAACCCTGCTCGGCAGCCACCGGCATAAACTCTGTCGCCTCCATGTCATCACCCTGTTTCTGGGGCAAATTAACGAACACTTCAAAGGTATGGTCGGATTGGTCTTCCAGGCACACCAGTGGCTGATAACGCAAGCTAAATTTGGCCTGTTCCAGCGCTTGGCGCACCTGCATGGTTACCGCTTCGGAAGAACCCGCTGCCACGTCATCCATGGGATCGTGAACCTTAACACTGCTGCCTTTGCCCCCGTTTTCACGCTGGGCTTGATTACAGCATTTCAGCGCGGTGGTGAGAATCCCCTGACTGCTACGAGCATCTTCACGCACAAAGGACACTCCCACACTGGCAGTAACATGAACGGTCTTAGCGGCAACTTCTGGCATCAGGCTTTCGATACCCGCACGCAGGTTTTCCGCCATCTCTGCCGCTTCCTCCGTATCGTCAACCGGCTGCAAAATCGCAAAATCCTCACCATCCACTTTGGCCAACCGTGCCTCACCCACCTCCGCACGTAGCCATTCGGCCACGCTTTTCAAGATGCCATCCGCGCCATCAATACCCAACTCAGACTGATGATGCTCAAAGTCATCCAGACGCAAATACAACACGGTAGCCAGCCGTCCTTCGTTAGCGGCCAGTGCCACACTTTCATCTAGGCGATCCATAAACCAGCTGCGACTGAACAACCCGGTCACTTGGTCTTTCTGGCTCATTTCCTGGAGCCGTTCTTCCATTTCGCTTTCATTCACACCCGTGGTGCGAATCACGATTTGGGTGCAAGCCTCACCGTCATAGGTGCTGGCTGAAAAAGTGAAGGTGGCGTCAAATTCGCCTCCCTCAGTGTTCACTCCCTTACACTCCAGCTCCTGGGTCTGGCTCTCATCTTGCGCGCGGCTGCGCAGCAGCTGCTTAAGTTTGGCATGGTCCGAGGCCGAGACCATATCCATAATCGGCACGCCGGCCAAATCATCGGCACTCTCATAACCAAACATTTCAACGTAATTATCATTCGCGTGAATATGCATGCCATCCAGCACATAGGCGATGGCATCACGGCTCTGGTCCATCAGCAGCGACAGACGCTTCTCGGCATCGTGAAGTGCAATTTCAGAATGTTGCAGCTCTTTACGCAGACGAAGATTCTCAATGACTCTGTCCACCATCAGAGATAACAATTCACGATCATCATTTGGCACGACACCACGGGCACCCAACGACATGCCCACTTTAATGGTATCGGCACTGAAATTATCTTCGAGAAGGATCACGGGAATCGCTTTACCCAAGCGATTGAGGTGACTCATGGCATTTTCAAAACTGCTATCGCCGAACGTGGGGCGACACAGTATTAGTTCCCAGGCACCGCCTTTCAAGGCCCGCAACAGATCATCCTCACCCAACGCCAATTGCGCCCGGGTTGCGCGGCCAGCGTTGCGCAGGCTATTCATCAACTGTTCAGCTTCATCCTGTGACTCATGGGCGATCAGAAGACGTAAATTATCCAGGGCATAGCTCATGGGGCGATGACTCATACAGTTTTCTTACGGCCCACCATTGTGCCTGACTACCCTGCCTTGGCAACCATCAAAGAGAGTGCAGAAAAAACGCCGCACTGCAGCCGTTATCCGACTCGCAGACCGCTAATGAAACATTACGACTCAACCGTGGGGGCATAGGCATTTCGCGACATCCTGACAACAATATCGTTGTTGTTACCCTAATAGCGGATATGGACAACAATCCGTGAAGCCGAATTATCAATAAGATTGCCTGATTCCACACCTGCGCCTACAAACTGGACCAGATGAAGTCTAGAGCATCATCCTCTTCCGAGGGATTAATCGGCGCCGGCGTAGCCAGATCCTTAAACGGATACTGGTTGAACCCGGATACGCTCTGGATACTGCGCAGCAATTGCACCCTACGCAGCTCTTCTCCCTCCAGCAGCTCGACTTTCATGCCCTCATTAAAGCCCACCGTAGGCAACAACAAGGTTGCTGGCTGCCCAGTAGCAGCCAGTTCAGACAGAATCACACCGCGCATATAGTCACTGTCGACCCCTAACTTGCGCAGCGCACGCGCGGCCACAGGGCGCCCACCTGGGGCCAACAACTCCACGCCGAAGCGCGCACCATAGTTCGGCAACTGCGTCACCCAGCGGACCACCGCCACAGACCAATCACTGTCTGGGCAGTCACGCAGGGCCAGCAATTCTCCTGTGCGCATCAGGCTCGGTGTATTGCCCTGCCAAGACAGGCAATAGCCGCCCGGGCTCACATTGACTTTCTGGCAGTGATAGCTCACAGGCAAGGGCGTTTCTTTACGCTGCCCACCCGTCTTCACGTTCATCTCAATAGCTTCATCAGCATAATGGGACTGATAGGCCGTGGCCCAAGGGTCCGCATTTTGCTGTTTCTGTTTAGTGCTCTTCTTGATGTTGGCCAGGAAGGGGTTGCTCTCGTCTTCAGACCGCAACATCGACAGACTGCCCCGCGCCACAATCGTTTCGAAAGCGACTTTGTTAGACAGAAAGTAATGCACCCCCACCAAACCAAAACACAACTCCACTTCACCGCTTTCCGGCATCCGCTTAAACGCCCGCTCGGTCAAGGCTCCCCACACCTGCTGCAGGTGGTTAAGCAGCCTTTCATCCAGGCTTTTGGGAACGATCAGCGTGCTCTCATCAGAGGCGGCCAACCAACCAGCAATGGCTTCTACCAAGCGAGAGGAATCAATATAACGCCAGCTCTGTGATGCCTGGGACGCATGGGTACGATAAATGGGGGGGCGATCCGCCTGCAGATCAAAAACGAACAGGTCATCCTCATCACTGGCAGTGCTGATTTCAATCAGCGGTGCCCAAGCGAATGCAGCCTTGTAGATCCCCGCCAGTTCCTGCTGGCGCAACTGGTTAGGTTTTGCCGTAGCCAGTAATAGGCAACGGGCATAAGCAGATTCAATACTGCTTTCGACTTCGCCATCCAACACTGCAATACCACTGATGCCCTGCTGTTGAGCCAACAGAAACAGTTGATGGAGCTCCAGCCACAAATTGCTAGGGCTGGGCAAATAGAGTTGGTAGCAACGCAACAATGTATCGCCTAGGGCCGTTACCGCCCGATGAATAGCAATTGCCACCGCTCGCCTTACGGCTTTGTCCTTGATCTTACGAATGCCTCGCACCGCCACCAGCTTATAACCATTCGCTAGGTGCCCTTGCAGGGCCTGGGCAAGGCTGGCCACACGACGAGCCTTCTCGGGCAATACCAGTGACTGGTTCAGGTAATGTTTTTGTAGCGACTCGCTGACTTGAAGAATCGATGGGCGCACAACTTCCAGTAACTGAAAGCGGAGTTTGGAATCAATCTGGAGCCGGTTAAGTTCCTGAATAAACTTATACAACTGGCGAGCAGTTTCTCCCATATTCATGATTGGGAGAGACTCAACCCACTGTTCCAGCTTTTTCGGCTGAGCAGCGCCAAGTGTCAGGTGCGGCAGATCCTGCTCAGGCAGTTTCAATCGCACCGTCGGGTCTGGTTGCTCCATGAAGGCAATCCTTATCTTGGCCACACCTCGGCCACTGTCATTATTTGATATTAATTATTTTTACTTATGTGCCCTATGTCACATTACCCTACGATACTGTTGCAATTCTGTAAACGCCATGGAGACCTAGACGTACGGTGTTCATTGGCCGGCAGGCAGCAGGCTACTAGCCCGCTAATACCGTCTTGGCGGGCTCCCCAGGCTCTTCCCGCGTTAGCCTGGGGACCAGGAAACCCGGCAGTCGAGCACGCAAGGCCGCATGGATCTCCCTGGCGGCTTCATCAGACACCGCGAAATGCGCCGCTCCTTGCACCGCATCCAGCTGGTGCAGGTAATAAGGCATCACCCCAGCGTCAAATAATCTGTCGGACAGCTCTGCCAGCGTGTCGGCCCGGTCATTCACTCCGGCCAGCAGCACGCTCTGGTTGAGCAGGGTGATGCCAGCACTACGCAAGTCCCGACAACGCTCTACCAGCGCCGGGCTAATTTCGCGGGGGTGATTACCATGAAGCACCAGCACGGTCTGCCAACGACGCCATGTCAACAGCGCTTTTAGCCCCACCTCTAGCCGCTCGGGGATCACCACGGGAGTGCGGCTATGAATCCGTAACCGACGCAGGTGCGGAATGCTCTCCAGGGCATCCAGCAATTGCTCAAGGCGCTGATTACTCAAAGTCAGAGGATCTCCACCACTGAGTATTACCTCATTAATATCCGGCCGGGCCGCTAGCCACTCCAGGGCCTGCTTCCAACGTTTGCCGCTCAGATGTGTCTGGTAGGGAAAATGACGCCGAAAACAGTATCGGCAATGCACCGCACAAGCCCCGGTGACCACCAACAACGCCCGCCCATGATATTTGTGCAACAACCCCGGCACCGCCGTATGTTCAGCTTCATCTAGCGGGTCAGCACTAAACCCGGGCTGCGCTACCATCTCATCGGCCACACTCAATACCTGACGCAACAGCGGATCATGGGGGTTGCCCCGCTCCATCAGTGCCACGTAGCTACGCGGTACCCGCAGAGGGAAATCCGTGGCCGCCGACAACGCATCCGGCAGGCTCTCCACCGGCAGATCAAGCATCGCCAATAGCTCTGCCGGGTCGGTTATCAGGTCCGCCTGCTGGCGCTGCCAGCTGGGCAACTCCCAACCAGACGCTTCCTGCGTTATCATGAGGGTCTGTTGATGTTTCATCTGCGTCTCTGCTGGAGTTTCATTTTTTCGCCCGGCAAGGCGGAGTGAGTGCAGCATAGTCATGCTTATGTCAGCGACCGACAATACAGCTGGGCGGAAAAAGGGGCCCAGTTCTTCGGGTTGCGCCTGCACGCTCGCCACTCGTCGTTACACGTCGCTCATTTGATGCAACCAAACATCTCTTCCTTTGCCTAGATTGGCGAGCGTGCAGGCGCAACAGAGATGCAGATGAAACATCAACAGACCCTATCAACCGCTCAAGTTGCATACATCAACTCTTTGGAAAAGTTTTATGGCCAACTATTCTACCAGCGAATTCAAGTCTGGCTTGAAAGTGATGCTCGATGGCGATCCCTGTTCCATCATCGAAAACGAATTCGTCAAGCCGGGCAAGGGTCAGGCGTTCAGCCGCGTAAAGCTACGCAACCTGCGTAACGGTAAGGTTTGGGAACGTACCTTCAAGTCTGGTGACTCCTTGGAGGGTGCTGACGTAATGGACGTTTCCATGCAGTACATCTACAGCGACGGCGAATTTTGGCACTTCATGGACCAAACCTCCTTCGAACAGAAGCAAGCCGACGAAACCGCGGTTCGCGACGCCAAGCAGTGGCTCAAGGAAGAAGACATCTGCGAGGTTACTCTTTACAACGGTGAGCCCTTGTCCGTTAGCCCCCCCAATTTTGTTGAGTTGGAAATCATCGAAACCGACCCAGGCCTCAAAGGCGACACCGCCGGCACCGGTGGAAAGCCCGCCACACTGAGCACCGGCGCAGTGGTACGTGTCCCGCTGTTCGTACAGACCGGTGAAATCGTCAAAGTCGACACCCGTACCGGCGATTACGTGGGCCGCATCAAACAGTAGCCATGAGCAACTGGCAGCCCACCGCCTCTTTGCAGGCCATCAAGGCGCGCGCTGAACTACTAAGCACAGTGCGCGCCTTTTTTGATGCCCGCCAAGTACTGGAAGTGGACACCCCGCAGCTGGCCCGTTACGGCGTCAGCGACCCACACATCCAGTGTATTGCCGTGCCCGGCTACGGTTATCTGCAAAGCTCGCCGGAATACCATATGAAGCGTCTGCTCGCCGCTGGCAGTGGGCCTATATACCAGCTGTGCAAAGCCTTCCGCGAGGGCGAGGCTGGGGGGCGCCATAACCCTGAGTTCACCATGTTAGAATGGTACCGGCCCGGTTTTTCCCTGAATCAGTTAGTTAGCGAATGCCTAGCGTTGTTTGCTGAACTGTTTCCCGGCATCAGGGCAAAGAAATACCCCTTTCGTGACCTGTTCAAGAACATTACAGGCTTGGACCCACTTACCGTCGATGACGCAGAGCTAATCCATTACGCGGTATTCCACGGCGCGCCTACTGGCCTGAACAAAACCGCCGCGGTGGACTATCTGATGGCCACTCAGGTGGAAACGGCCCTCCCTGCCGAACAACTGTCTGTGGTGACCGACTTCCCCGGCTGGGCCGCTGCGCTGGCCCAGACCCATAAGGACAAAGACGGTGCCATCGTGGCCAAGCGATTCGAGGTTTACTACCGGGGCCTGGAGCTGGCCAATGGCTACCAGGAACTCACTGACGCGCAAGAGCAGTCACAGCGCTTTCAACGGGACAATGCTCTGCGGCTCGAACAAGGATTGCCCCCCATGGCTCCCGATGCTTATTTGCTCGACGCCATGACATCCGGACTTCCAGAATGTAGTGGTGTCGCCGTTGGCGTTGAGCGGCTACTCATGGCCCAGCAGCCGCCCCTGACCATCGACCAGGTGCTGACGTTCCCCCACCCAAGAGCGTAACGTCGCCCTCTCGCTTTTTGCTTAGTCATCGAACCCAACACAAGGAACGCTTGGCCATTGTGATAAAGTAGCCATCAATGTCCGAACCGGTAAGCACTATGCATCTGTACCTCCTCGTCGCCTGTGACCGCCTTGATGAAAAGCAGGAAAAAAAGCTCAAGCGAAACCTGCCCGATTTGCAAGCAGCCCTACAGGCCTATGCGGACGCTAACGAAGGCGTAACACTGATAAATGAATGTGAGAGCGAGGGCTGCGAAGACTGGCACCTGGGCATCTCTCAGCCGGTGAAGAAAAAGGCTCAACTCAAGCTTCCGGTGAATCTTTTCAACGATCTTGCCCGGCAATACAACATTGATTGCGAGGTGGGCGCCATCGAGAATGAGCGCTTTGATCCGGTCAGTTATTTTGGCAAAAACGAAGGGCAAGGAGATGCGTTTTTGATTGGTGAGTACCTGGGCCTGTAGCCCGCTTCAGCTTTTCCGATTTTGCTGTATCGTGCCGCCAGCCATACGCTTATCGCAAAATAAAACCATCAGAAAGTCATAAAAAAACCGCGCCCAATTTCTGCGCACGGCCTCTTTTTATTTAGCCCGTACCGCTCCCTGCGTTGCGGCTGTTAACTTTTTGCTTACAACGGCATTTCACCCTACCGCCGGCGGCACTACGGAATTGGCTCGCCCGGCAGTTTCCGCAATCAGCTCACCGATGCGATCAATCACCGATGGCGGAAAATCATGGCCCATGCCGGGAATAATAACCAGCTTGGCACCGCGAATAGCGCGGGCAGATGCCTTGCCACCGGCAGGACGAATTAACGGGTCAGCGCCGCCATGGATCACCGTGGTCGGGCATTGGATCTGCTTCAAGGTTTTGCTTAAAGAACCGGTGGCCGTGATCGCCAGAAACTGGTTGCGGATACCTCTCGGGTTAATGCCTCGCGCCCAGGCAGCCCGATACATGGCCGCCAGCTCCTCCTTACCCTGGGGCAAGGTACCGGCCAGCTTACTCATCATTTCCAAGCCGAAGGTAACGAACTGCTCTTCGGTTTCCACTTTCACGCGCGGGGCAATTAAAACTCTTAACGCCGAGGGTTTCGGCGGTGGCAGTAATGAGCTGTTATTACTGGACATGATTGAGGTGAGGGACAGCACCCGCTCCGGGTGAGTGCCCGCCATCAACTGGCTGATCATCCCGCCCATGGAGGCACCAACAAAATGCGCCCGCTCAATATTTAATGCATCTAGCAGGCCCACCGTATCGGCAACCATATCGTGCAAGGTGTAAGGGCTCTCCACCGGCAGACCGATTATGCGGCGCAGGATCGCCGACACCGGCCCCTGCTTTATCGGCTTGCGGATTTGGGTGGATTTACCCACATCACGGTTATCAAACCGGATCACCCGATAGCCTTTTGCCGCCAACGCATCCAGCAAGGTATCCGGCCAGAACACCATCTGCGCCGACAGCCCCATGACGAAGACCATGGGCTCCCCGTTTTCCGGACCACGGCTCTCATAAAAAAGCTCGATGCCATTACTCGCGACCGTACCTGACTGCATATGCGTACCCTTTATGCTCGCCTATTCTTGTGATGCAGTGTCGAAACCGAGCCACCGCCAATAGATCAACATAAAAAAGGGTGCCTCAAACCTCAAGCGCCAGCATGAGAATTACGCGGCGATTGGCCTGTTCGGCGGTTCAAACCGTGATTGCCCGCCACAACATATCAAACAGCACACCGTGCTGATCTGCCATACGCCCAGGCCGACCACGCAACAGGTGCATCTGAGCAATACGCAACAACACGCCATAGAAGAAATCCAACAGGATCGGAGCCGTCACCTGATCATTCAGAATGCCCGCCTCCTGGCCTTCTCGTAGCCCGCTGAGAAAAAGCTCCGTGAGCCGTTGCTGCCCCGAGGTAGTATCACTGCCCCAGCGACCCGGATAAACCGAATTGATCATCATACGGCCCATTTGCGGGTTGCGGTCAAAGAAATCCAGCACCACCCAAAACACCTTGCTGAGCCGGTCACGAAATGTATCGATACCGGCAAGGTGATCCAGCATGCGCTCGGCCAGCTGCTCCAGGCCATGATGCAAGCAGGCGTTAAGTAGTGCTTCCTTACTGCCCAGCCTCTCATCCCCGTAATACCGATAAATCGTTTGCAAACTGCAGCGGGCCGCCCGAGCTATCTCCTGCAACGTCACTTGATGGAACGCCGAATCGGCAAAAACCTGCACCGCAGCCCACTCAATACGCTCTCTTACCACCGGATCCTGCCGGGACAATGCCATTGTTCCAATACCTTTTTGCATAATCAGACCCTACGCTCTCTGATTATTCATTCGCCTAGCCAATGCCTATCTGTAATCCATCTTACACCCATGTCGGACAGTGTCTCCTCGGCAATTGACTCAACCAGTGCAGCCTTCTAGGCTCCACCCACGTTATCACCAATGAATGTCACATTAGGTGTAAAACAGATTACACCGTGACCGGCACCCTGCAAGGAGTCTGCAATGCCTGTTCGCAAAATGAAGCTGGCTGGCCGTGGCGGCCGCGTCGCCATCGTAGATGGTCTGCGCACCCCGTTTGCTCGCATCGCCACCCATTACCGAGATTTGAATGCCATCGATCTAGGCGCAATGGCCGTCAAGGAGCTGATGGCCCGCAATAACCTGAGCCAAAATGAAATTGAGCAGCTGGTGTTCGGGATGACGGTGATGATTCCCGAAGCCCCCTTTATTGCCCGCGAGATCGCTCTGGCGCTGGGCATGGACACGGTGGATGCCTACTCCATTACCCGTGCCTGTGCCACCAGTTTCCAGACCACCGCCAGCGTGGCGGACAACATCGTTGCCGGTTACACCGACATGGCCATTGCTGGCGGGACTGACTCCACCAGCTGCGCTCGAATTCCCTTGTCTGCCAAGCTAAGCGCGGTACTGCGCGATGTGAGCTTCGCCAAAACCCTAAAAGATCGCATCAAGCTGCTTAGCCAGCTCAAAGCCCGCGACCTGCTTCCCCAAGCCCCGTCTATCACCGAATACTCAGTGGGGGAAACCATGGGCGAGAGCACCGAGAAAATGGTGAAAAAATGGGGGGTTAGCCGTCAAGAACAAGACGATCTAGCCCATGCTTCCCACAGCAATGCAGCCCGCGCCTGGGCCGAAGGCCGTCTGGATCGCCAGGTGATGACTGCCCATTTACCCGATGGCAGCGCCTTGAAAGATGACAACCTGGTGCGCAAACAATCCGAACGTGAGAGCTACAGCAAACTCAATCCGGTGTTTGACCGGGAGACCGGTTCCGTTACCGCCGGCAATAGCAGCCCCCTCACCGATGGTGCCGGCGCCCTGTTGATGATGAGCGAGAAAAAGGCCGCCGCACTGGGTTACACCCCGCTAGGTTATATTCGCTCCTATGCCTTTGCCGCCCGCACGCCCCAGGACGACCTATTAATGGGCCCGGTACTGGCCGCCCCCGCCGCCATGACCCGCGCCGGGCTCACCTTGAGCGACCTGACCCTGGTAGACATGCACGAAGCGTTTGCCGGCCAAGTAGCCTGCAACCTGCGTGGCTTGGCCGATGACGACTATGTACGCAGCCAGACTGGGCTCGCGGCTCTCGGCGAAGTAGATCGCAGCAAGCTCAACGTCAACGGCGGCTCCATTGCCTACGGCCACCCCTTTGGGGCCACCGGTGCCCGAGTCATCAGCCAGACCTTACACGAACTGCAACACCGCGGCGGCGGGCTGGCGTTAACCACTGCCTGTGCCGCCGGCGGTATCGGCGCCGCCATGGTGCTGGAAACCGAATAACCCGCGTTAGCCACATTACTTAGCGCACCACACAACCACCCACAGGAACAGACCCATGTTTAACCTACTGATGAATTGGATGCGGGATAACAAGATCCTGCCACAGATTTCCGATACCGAACGCCAAGCGCTAGAAGCCGGCGACGTGTGGATCGACGGGCAATTTTTTGGCGGCAAGGTCGATTTTGAAAAAATCCTCGCTGAAAACTACGACACCCTTCCCGAACACGAACAAGCCTACATTGATGGCCCTGTGGAAGAACTGCTGAGAATGGCCGACAGCTACGCTCTGTCGCGCACCCGCAAACTGCCCGATCATCTGTTTACCTTCATGGCAGAGAATGGCTTCTTCGGCATGCAGATCGCCAAAGAGTACGGCGGCAACCCCATGTCCACCCAGGCGAAGTCCTGCATTATGGCCAAAGTCAGCTCTCATTCAGGGCTCATCAGCGCCATGGTAGTGATTCCCAACTCCCTCGGGGCAGCGGAACTCCTCGGCCATTACGGCACCGATGAGCAAAAGCAGTATTACCTGCCAAAGCTGGCCAACGGCGAATTCATTCCCTGCTTCGGCCTCACCGAGCCCACCGCCGGCTCTGACGCGGCGTCCATCAAGGCGGAAGGCGAAGTATTCAAAGACAGCGACGGCGAGATCAAATTCAAACTTAACTTCCGCAAGCGTTACATCACCCTTGCGCCGGTTTCCAACCTGATCTCGCTGGCCGTGCGCCTGCACGACCCGGAAAACCTGCTGGGCAAAGGTGAAGACGCAGGCATCACCGTCGTGCTACTGGAAAAAGGCTTGGACGGGCTGCATATCGGCGACCATCACCAACCCATTGGCGAGCACTTCCCCAACGGCCCCATTGTCGGTCGCGATGTAATCGTACCCGCCAGCAATGTGTTGGGGGGCGTGGAACACACCGGCATGGGCTGGAAGATGTTAATGGAAGCTCTGGCAGGCGGGCGCATGGTGTCACTGCCCGCCACCGGCATTTGCGGCATTCGCCATGGTGCCATGATCGCCGGCGCCTATTCCATGGTGCGCCAACAGTTCGGCATCCCCGTGGGCCGCATGGAAGGTGTGGAACACAAGATTGGTAAAGCCGCCGGCATGACCTACGCCTTTGATGCTGCCCGCGTGTTTGGTTGCTCCGCCGTGGACAAGGGTATCCAGCCCCCTGTGACCTCCGCCATCATGAAGGCCTACTCTACAGAAATGGGACGCGATACCGGCACCGACGCCATGGATGTGACCGCCGGCTACGGCGTCATGCAGGGCCCCAACAACACCATGGGTCGCCTTTACAACTCGGCCCCGGTGAGCGTCACCGTGGAAGGGGCCAACATCATGACCCGCACCCTGATGATCTTTGGCCAGGGCGCCACCCGCTGTCACCCCTACGCTTACAATGTAGTGCAAGCCGTGGAAAACGACGACGCTGACGCCTTCCGTAAAAACCTCACCGGCTGGATGATCCAGTTCTTGCTGGGCTTCGTTATGAGCCTGGTACGCGGCGTCACCCGCGGTTTCTTGACCGTAAAAGTGCCCAACGTGGAACCAAAAACGAAAAGCATTTATCGCCGCCTGGGCTGGGCCGCCACCCGCTTCGGCCTGCTCACTAACCTGGCCATGTTCTTTGTCGGCGGGAAACTGAAAGCCCGTGGCAACCTGACTGGCCGTTATGCCGACGCCGTTGCCTGGTTGTACATTACCACCTCGGCGCTGCGCCGCTTTGAAGCGGAAGGCCGCAAGGCAGAAGATCTGGCGCTCGTGCAATACGCTGGTGAATACGGCCTCACCCAGATCCAGCAGGCCTTCGAAGGCATCTATGAAAACTTCGACGGCCCGGTGGGCGTGATATTGAAAACCATTGGCCGTATCGGCTTGGGTCTGAACCCGCTGGCCAAGCTACCGAACGATCAGCTTAGTCACCAAGCCGCGCAAGCCCTGCAAAGCTATGGCGACCAGTACAAACGCTTAGTTGGCGGCAACTACATGCCAGAGGAAAGCGATCAAGGACTGGGACGCCTACTCAAGGCCTTCCGGCTGACCACCGAAGCCGAACCAGTACGTGAAAAAATTCGGGCGGCGCAAAAAGCTCGCAAACTAGGCAAAGGCAAAGTAGAAGCGTTGGCCGCCGAGGCCGCTTCACTGCAGCTAATTTCCGACGCTGAGCTGGCCACGCTGAACGCCGCTACCGAAGCGTGCCTACTGGCCATCGAAGTGGATGTCTTCACTAAGGATGAGTACTACGGAGCAGGCGGCATACCCGCCATGAGTGCCACCGGTGATGGCGGCCTGCAACCCGCCGCCAACTCCGAGCCGGCAAAGACTTCCGGCGAATAACCGGCCGTCCTCACGGGCCAGTGCCAACTGGCCCGATCAACCCTGCCAATACGCCCCCTCACTCGCTAGTGTTGGGGCGCCATAACACAACAACGAACCAGATAACGGACAAACTATGAGCCTTCAAGCCCGCCTCATCAAAGCCGTGACCAAGCGCACCATCAAACGCTCCGGTCTCAACCAAGACCAACTAGTACGGCATCTGCGTAAGGTATTCAACGAAACCCCTGTTCTGACCCTATTACCCCGTGGAGTAAAACTCAGTCGCGTGGAGCACCCCGCTTTTACCGGTGATCGAATCAGCGTGCAGCGTCCAGAAATGGCGGTGCTTTACCTGCATGGCGGCGCCTACATTGGCGGCATCACCAAGACCTACCACAACTTAGCCGGGCGGTTGGCAAAAAAATTAAACGCTGAGGTATTTTTACCCGTCTATCCGTTTGCCCCAGAGCATCCTTACCCGGCCGCAGTGAATCGAGTCATGGAGGCCTACGAATACCTATTAAGCCTAGGCAAGCAACCGCAGGATATCGTTATTGCCGGCGATTCCGCCGGTGGTGGGCTCACCTTGGCCACGCTGCTGCATATCCGCGACAAAGGCCTGGAACAACCCCGCTGCGCGGTGACATTTTCGCCCGCCAGCAACGCCTTTCCTGACGACAGTATCCTGGAGGCCCTAGACCCCAGCGATGCGATGCTGTCTGCAGACATCATTCGCACTGCTATCGAGATCTATACCCCCAACCCAGAAGACCGCAGCCAGCCCTACGCCTCCCCCTGCCTAGGAGACTACACCAACATCTGCCCGCTACTGATCACCGCCAGCACCGACGAACTGCTTTATGCGGATGGCAAGCGAGTGAAGCGCGTGGCGGAAAAGGCGGGCGTCAAGGTGACATGGATAGAGCGCCCCGGCGTATTCCATGTATGGCCGGTCATGGTGCCCTTCCTGCCAGAGGCGAACAAAGACCTGAAACGGATTGTCGCATTCATTAAAGAAGCATAGGCGCGAGCGCTTAAGGCGATAAAAACCAAGCCCGCAGTGCTCCAACCCTGGTTGAAGTTTTCGGCATTAATCATTGAACGTTTCTGTCATTGCTCTGCCGCCTTCAACCTTTTTTACTTGCGTTTACTCACAAGGAGGTGGCATGAGCGACTTACTGCCCCGTATTCACCCAGACGATTACTGCAACGAAGACCTACCGACCCTCAGCCAACCCTGGTGGCAAACGTTGCCGTCCAGCTTTCACAGCATGCCGGATCATTTCCTAGCAGATAACGATACCAGCTGGCGCATCAGCAGTACCGCGGCTGTCGATACAGTGGCCCGTACCGGCCTGGCCTTAATGGCCGGCGTGGCTGCTCTGCCTGCCACGCTCAACGCCGCACGACTCAACGACGAGCGGGCGCTTACAGATTTCTATCGCCCCTTCCTAGCTGAGAGCGATCCCAATACTTTTTTCACACCGCCCACCGTATCGGCAAAAATCAAGCACACGCCGGTATCCAGTTACCATTTTCAACCGGAAGACGGCGACGCCCATACCCTACATTTCACTTCGCCTTTTGTGCCTAAAAACCCGGACCTAAGGGAGCGTTATCTGGACCATACCCGTAACGGCACCGCCTGGGCGCAGCACTGGCGTCACCACGACGGCCCACGCCCTACACTGGTGATGATTCATGGGTTTGTGGCCGACCCTTACTGGCTGAATACTCGCTGGCTGGCGCTGCCCTGGTTCTACAAGCAGGGCTTCGATGTGCTGCTCTATACGCTGCCGTTCCATGGCCGGCGCAAAAGCCGTTTCGCTCCGTTCAGTGGCGCCGAGTTTTTCAGCCAAGGCATGGCGTTACTCAACGAAACCTTTGCACACGCTATTCATGACTTGCGTTTGTTCATGCAAATGTTACGCGAACAAGGATCACCGGCCATCGGCGCCACCGGCATATCACTGGGCGGTTACACTACTGGCTTACTGGCCGCACTAGAAAAAGACTTAGCCTTTGCGATCCCCAATGTGCCGTTGGTCAGCGTGATTGATTTGATGAAGAGCTGGTTCCCGATCAACCAACAAGTGAAGCTGCTAAACCGCATCTATGACACCGATACCGCAGGCCTTCGTGAAATCACCGCCCTGCACTCGCCCCTAACTTGGCCCTGCCAAATACCGCAAAGCGGGCGCATGATTATCGGCGGTGCCGGCGACCGATTCGCTCCTCCCAAACATAGTCACCTGTTACGCCAACACTGGAACAACTGTGATGTGCATTGGTTCCCAGGCAACCACCTGCTACATCTGGATCAAGGCTTATACCTGAAAGCCATGCGGGACTTTATGCGCCAGGCGTTTGCCGCAAAAGGGGTGAGCTAAGCACCGGAAGCCCGCAAACACCACTTGTTTTATAGGAGCACGTGGCTTTCGCGTGGCAAACCAGACTCGGCGTCCTAGCGGCTTCGATGAAAATGCTAGGGCGCTTTGGGGGTATCCGTCTTGAACAAGTGCGCGGTACCCGCCCCGCAAGAGACCACCGTTTTCATCATGCTTTCCACACCGATTTCTGGATGCAGCTCCACCAGTGATGCATCTAGGTGGTAAATGAATCCGCTGGTGGGGTTGGGCCCAGTGGGGACGAACACAGTGACGTGACCATCCGCGTGCCGGGACGTGACCAGCGCAGTAACAGACACGTCCGTATCTCTCCCATAGAGCCACACCCGCGCCACCTCGCCCCGGCTGAATGGGCTATCTGCGCTACTCCCCATCAACTGGGCAATCACTTCACGGACAGTGGTGTATCCGGGTAAGCGAGTCATCACATGTTCTTCCCACTGCTGCCAGGCCCAGCTTCCCACTCGGGTTGCCACCAGAGTGCCAACTAGAAAACACAGCACCATGACCGCCAGCACCGATAGCCAATCTGCGACAAACTTTGGCAACCCGAAAGCACTGATAAACACTGAGGTAAAAGGAGAAATCAGCTCGGTCACGGTCTGATAAATCCATTTGAAGAAGAACACGATAATGGAAATCGGCAACAGGATGGTGAGCCCACCCAGCAGCGACTTACGAATAAAAAACCAGATACGGTTGTTAGCGCTCATCGGCGGAGAATTCCTCTATTATTTCGGCAAGCGAGCCTGCCCACCAGCTCATACGCGCCTGTACAAGCCTAGGCTCAATCCCGACGTGCAGGCTCTTCGTACCAAATGCGGTTGATAAACAGACAACGCTCGCCAGCAGGGGTTCGCACCTCCACTTCGTCATCCACCTGTTTCTTGAGCAAGGCTCGCGCCAATGGCGCATCAATACTGATATAGCCTCTTCCCGCATCGGTTTCATCTGGCCCCACCAACCGGTAGGTTTCAGTGTCCCCTGTGTCATTTTCCAGCTCTACCCAAGCACCAAAGAACACCCGACTTTGGTCTTCCGGCACCCGATCCACCACCGTCATGTCATCCAGGCGCTTGCTAAGAAAACGCACCCGCCGATCAATCTCCCGCAGCTGTTTCTTGCCGTAGATGTATTCTGCGTTCTCCGAGCGATCGCCCTGGGCCGCCGCCTCCTGCACCGACTGGGTGATCTCAGGGCGCTTCTGCTTCCATAAATATTGCAGCTCATCGTTGAGCTTATGGTATCCCTCAACGGTGATGTACTTGGAGGCAGGTTTGCCCTTCGGTCGCCAGCGGCCCATGGGTTATACCTCGAAGATCCGGTGCAATTCGCGCAGCCCCTTGAACTCCAAGGTGTTGCCAGAAGGGTCCTGAACAAAGAACGTTCCTTGCTCCGCGGGCTGCCCCGCGAATCGCTCACGAGGCTTAAGCAGAAACGGCCACTGGTGCTGGTAAATCCGCTCCACTAGGGCCTCCCAGCGGGCAAAGCTGAGCACCACGCCAAAATGAGGCATCGGCACTGGATGGCCGTCCACCTCACTGTAGCCCTGGATCGGCGTTAAATTTTCGCCTTTATGCAAGGAGAGCTGATGTCCGTGCAGGTCCACATCCACCCAGTTCGGAGCATCGCGCCCACGACGCCCACCCAGCACGCGGCAATAAAAATCCGCAGCGTCTTCCAGATCATTCACCAGAAAAGCCAAATGAAAGGCCGGTTGTTTTTCCATCGTCTACCGCTCTTGCTAAACTCACGTGATTCAGCCTGATGCCAACACATCCATAGGCGTGTTGTTTGTAATGCGATTGGATGCATTGAAAGTTCAAAAGCGCGCAGCCCAGAAAGCTAAGATGGCATTGGCATGCTTCGCGTTTTAACGTTGAACTAGCTTACCCCAGCACCAGGCGCGCCCATACTACTAGAGGAACCCTGCGCATGTCTGTCACCCGTGCTTCCTGGCCCGCCACACGTATGCGCCGCATGCGCCGCGATGATTTTTCCCGCCGCCTGATGCGCGAGCACACCCTCACCGTTGACGACCTGATTTACCCGGTGTTTGTACTGGAAGGCAGCAATCAAATCGAAGCCGTTCCCTCCATGCCCGGTGTGGAACGTAAAAGCATTGATCTGCTGGTGGAAGAAGCCCGTGAGCTGGCCGATCTAGGCGTTCCCGCCATGGCCTTGTTTCCAGTCACCCCAGGCGATATAAAAACCCTCGATGGCCGTGAAGCCTGGAACCCTGAGGGGCTAGCCCAGCGTGCCGTGCGCGCGATCAAGGCAGCCGTTCCCGAGATGGGAGTCATCACTGACGGCGCCTTGGATCCGTTCACTACCCACGGCCAGGACGGCATCATTGATGACAACGGCTATGTACTCAACGACGTGACCGTGGATGCACTGGTCAAGCAGGCCCTATCCCATGCCGACGCCGGCGCCGACATGGTTGCCCCTTCAGACATGATGGATGGCCGCATCGGGGCCATTCGCGATGCCCTGGAAGCCCACGGCCATATCCACACCCGTATCATGGCCTACTCTGCCAAGTACGCCAGCGCCTACTATGGCCCTTTCCGCGATGCGGTCGGCTCCGCCGGCAATCTCGGCAAGGCGGACAAGACCACCTATCAAATGGACCCAGCCAATTCCGATGAGGCGCTGCATGAGATCGCCTTAGACCTGGCGGAAGGCGCCGACGTGGTAATGGTGAAACCGGGCATGCCTTACTTGGACGTGGTCCGCCGAGTGAAAGACGAATTCAAAGTCCCTGTGTACGCCTATCAAGTGAGTGGCGAATACGCCATGCACATGGCCGCTTTTCAAAACGGCTGGCTGGACCAAGACAAAGTGATGATGGAATCCTTGCTGGCATTCAAACGCGCCGGCGCCGATGGCATCCTCACCTACTTTGCCAAAACGGCAGCGCAAGCACTGAAAAAACAGCGTTAACCGAAGGCGACACGCGCTTCAATGTAAGCAAAACAGGAACGACCCGTGCTTGCCGTTCCTGTTCTGCCTGCCTTTTTAACACCCTGTGGCCTGCCTATTGATCGTGCTCGGCCTTTCGGTATCCGCCCTAACCTGCGACCACCGAAATCCGCACCCCGGCGAAAAAGATATACCCTCCGAATTTTTTGTTTTTTTGTCTCCTACCGAATTTACTTCCTCCTACAGCCTTTCCTTAGCAGCCTTTCCTTAATCGCGATAGTCTTAGTCATGGCTCGTCACGGACAAACGGGCCCAACAGCCGAATCGCCGATTCATTTTCCGGCTGTCATTACTGCGTAACATTAATGTCATGGAATAGGGCCTACATGCCGGCTCCAGTCAGGACGACACTATGAATGCTTTATCCAATGAACAGGGTGACAACGAGCACAATGTCATTGATTCCAGCAACGGCGAGTTCAGTAATCCGGACTATTATTTGAACCGGGAACTTAGCTTGCTGCAGTTCAATCTGCGTGTGCTCGAGCAAGCCTCGGATGAAAACCACCCATTGATGGAACGGCTGAACTTTTTATTGATTTTTTCCAGCAACATGGACGAGTTTTTCGAAATTCGCGTAGCGGGTTTGAAGCACAAACTGGAAACCCATACCGGGCAGCCCGGTCCCGATGGCCTGCTGCCCGAAGAGCTGCTGGAATCCATCAGCGCCATTACGCACGAAGCGGTAGAGCGCCAGTATCGTATCCTCAATGACGTACTACTCCCTGCCCTGCGTGAAGAAGGTGTGGATTTTCTGCGCCGCGAAGATTGGACCGAAGCCCAAATCGAGTGGGTAAAGAAGTATTTTCGCGAGCAGATATATCCGGTTCTCACTCCAATCGCGCTAGACCCTTCGCACCCCTTCCCACGCTTGGTAAACAAAAGTCTGAACTTCATCGTACCCTTGGACGGCAAGGATGCGTTCGGTCGCTCCACAGGGCTCGCCATTGTACCCGCACCCCGGTCCCTGCCCAGGCTCATTCGCATCCCCGATGAAATCAGTGAAAGCGGTGACGATAACTTCGTTTTCCTCTCCTCCATGATCCACGCTCATGTGTCCGACCTGTTTCCAGGCATGAAGGCCACCGGCTGTTACCAGTTCCGAGTAACCCGCAATGCGGACATGGAAGTGGACGAAGAAGCAGAGGATTTGGCCAGCGCCCTGAAAGGTCAGCTGCTATCACGCCGCTATGGAGACGAAGTGCGCCTGGAAGTAGCCGACAATTGCCCACAGCACCTGATGCACTATCTGCTAGAGCAGTTTGAGCTTACCGAAAAAGACCTGTACGAAGTAAATGGCCCGGTAAATCTGGCCCGCATGTTCACCAGCGTAAACCGGCCGCGTCTGCACTACCCACCCTTCACCCCCAAATTAGCGCCAGTGGTGAAAAAGAGCGAAACCATTTTTGATGCCATCGACCAAGGCGATATCCTGCTGCATCACCCCTATGAGTCCTTTCAGCCGGTGATTAACCTGCTGGCCGAAGCCGCCCGCGATCCCAAAGTGCTAGCCATCAAGCAAACGCTATACCGCACTGGCACCAAGTCAGAAATCCTCGACCATTTGGAAACCGCTGCCCGCAATGGCAAAGAAGTCACCGCCATTGTCGAGCTCCGCGCCCGCTTTGATGAAGAGTCCAATATTGAAGGAGCCCGCCGCCTACAGGAAGCCGGCGCCATCGTGGTCTACGGCGTGGTGGGTTATAAAACCCATGCCAAAATGCTTCTGGTGGTGCGCCGGGATGGTGACGGCATCAAACGGTATGTGCATCTAGGCACCGGCAATTACCACACAAAAACGACCAAGCTATACACAGATTATGGCCTGATGACCTGCGAAAAGAGTATGGGCCAGGACGTGCACAAGATATTTCAGGAATTGACGGGTATGGGTAAGGCGGCCCGGCTGAAGCAGCTCAAGCATTCGCCGTTCACCCTACACCCCTCGATTATCGAGTGGATCGACTTTGAAACCGCACAAGCCCAGGCCGGTAAACCTGCACGCATTATTGCCAAGTTCAATTCCCTGACAGAAAAAAATATCATGCAGGCCCTGTACCGGGCCAGCCAAGCGGGCGTGGAAATCGACCTAATCATACGGGGCATATGCTGCCTGAGGCCCGGAATTCCTGGCCTGTCGGAGAACATTCGCGTGCGTTCTATTATCGGCCGCTTTCTGGAACACACCCGCATCTACCATTTCCACCACGGCGGTGACGAACTGGTGTATTGCTCCAGCGCCGACTGGATGGAGCGCAATCTGTTCAACCGTGTGGAAACGTGTTTTCCGATCAATGACCCCGCTCTCAAGGCACAGATCTTGGAGCAGGGCCTGCATATCTATTTGCGAGACAACTCTCGCGCCTGGGAACTGCAGCCAGACGGCCACTACCAGCGGGTGCAACCACAAAACGGCGAAGAGCATTTCATTGCCCAACAGAGCCTGCTCGATACACTAGGGGGATGAACAGCTTCTAACTTTAAAGGGGTTGCGCCGGCTAAAGCGCGCCCCCCCATTTTAAGGCTATTTTCCTCATCGCTAGCGGCTCGCAGCGATTCCTTTCACGCCAACACCAGCTGGTACCCTGCCGCCTGAAAGTAATCGAGTTCCTGCTCCAGGTCCGCTTGGGTAAGCGGGTGCTGCTCCAACCAGCCAACCGGAAAGGTAATGGCAAGACGATTACCCGTTGCCTGCACGTGAATTTCAGGCACCTTTTCATCACTACGGGCATGGTGCAACCGCACCGCTAAACGCAGTACCAAACATAGTCGCAGCAAGCAGGTTTGTTCATCCTCCGGCAATTCCGCCAGCGCAGCCAAGGGCACCTTGCGACGATGACCGCGCACCATCAACGCCACCATTTGCTGCTCCTGACGAGAAAAACCGGGCAGATCCGAGTTAGTCACCAGATAAGCACCGTGTTTGTGAAACTGGCTATGAGACACCGCCAATCCCACCTCATGGAGCAAACAGCCCCAACGGAGCGTATCCGCGGCCTCGTCTCCCTCGATCTGCCAATCACTGGCTACCTGCTGGTATAACGTCTGGGCTGTGGCACACACTCGCTCTGCTTGGCTGCTTTCCACATGATGGCGATTCATCAGCGCTTGAATACTGCGATCACGCACATCCTCGTGACCAAAGCGCCCCAGTAAGTCGTACAGTAACCCTTCACGTAAAGCGCCACTGGAAACATCCATTTGTTCAATGCCTAACTGCTCGAAAATGCCGTACAAAATGGCCAGACCAGAAGCAAAAATAGGCTGTCGATCCTCACGTAACCCCTTCAATCCCAGCTTGTCTGCGGCACCAGCTTTAATCACCCGTTTACGGGCTTTTTTCATCCCTTCCATGCTAATGCCGAATTCCGACCAACCGTTCTCCACACACACAAGGCTGATTGCCTTGATCGTGCCCGAGGCCCCCACCACCTGCTGCCAGCCAAGGCGCTGATAATTGGCATGGATTGATAACACTTCCTGGCGTGCCGCCGTCACCGCCCGATCAAAGGCTTTTTCCGTGATCTCGCCATTGGGGAAAAAACGCTGGGCAAAGCTAACACAGCCCATATGCAACGACTCGGTTTCCGTGGATTCAAACCGCTCACCAATGATCAGCTCAGTGGAACCACCGCCAATATCCACCACCAGCCGCTGCCCAGCGTCATCAGCCAAGGTGTGGGCCACCCCCAGGTAAATCAGCCGCGCTTCCTCTCGTCCGGCTACCACCTCAATATCGTGGCCCAACACGGCTTCCGCGCGGCGGATAAAATCCCGGGCATTACGGGCTTGGCGCAGGGTATTGGTCCCCACCACCCGCACGCTACCGCGTGGAATTCCGGCAATCCGTTGGGCAAACCGGCCAAGGCACTCCAGCGCCCTCTCCACTGTTTCCTCATCCAAGCGATTTTCCCGGTCTAGGCCGGCCCCCAATTGCACCTTCTCCGACAACCCGTCGAGAATCTGGATTTCTCCCTGCGCTTGTCGGGCTACCACCATATGAAAACTGTTCGACCCCAAATCAATGGCAGCCAGATGTTCGCCATGCTCCATAGTCACTCCTTCTTTTGGGCCAATTCTATCCAAAAATCATGGCGTTACGATGTCATAGGCAGCGACTACAGCGATAATTAACGACCTCGCTTGAAATTCTTCACCCGCAACCTGATATTATTCATCATCACAGAGGCCGGTAAGCAACCGTGACAGGTCTTTGAAACCTTTATATCAGGAGAATTCAATGAGCGGCGAGATTATTAACGTGACCGATGCGGACTTCGAAGCCAAGGTCATCAACGCAGACGGCCCCGTGCTGGTCGATTACTGGGCTCCTTGGTGTGGCCCCTGCAAAATGGTCGCGCCGATCCTTGAGCAACTGGCCGGAGAGTACGGCGACAAGCTGACCATTGCCAAAATCAATATCGATGATAATCCGGAAACACCGAAGAAATACGGCGTTCGAGGCATCCCTACCCTGACTGTTTTCAAAAATGGCAACGTGGAAGCCACCAAAGTGGGCGCCCTGTCTAAAAGCCAACTGACCGCATTCTTGGACAGCACGCTTTAAGCACGGATGTAATAACCTGTTACCCCTTCGTCGCCCGGCGAAGGGGTTTCCTTACCCTGCCACGACCGACGGGCTAGACAGCCCCAACCATGAGTGATAGATTCCAGAACCAGCTTTAATAAAGCACCCCCTTTAGTTAGTCCTCGGAACCTCTGGTTACCTATTTTCCTTATGGCCCCCTTTAGGCTTGCCGGGCCAGATTCCGAAAAAACCGGATTATCAAAACAACTGCAACACTGCGGTGGTGCATCCTCTCAATTCATCCAAAGACACCAAATTAGACGCCAATGAATCTTTCTGAACTGAAGCAGAAGCCGATTGGAGAACTTCTGGACATTGCCAAGGAACTCGGTCTCGAGAACCTGGCAAGAACCCGTAAACAAGACGTTATCTTTTCCATCCTTAAACGCGCCGCCAAAAATGGCTCCGACATTTACGGCGATGGCGTGCTGGAAATCCTGCAGGATGGTTTCGGTTTCCTTCGTTCCGCTGAAGGATCTTATCTTGCCGGCCCGGACGACATTTACGTTTCGCCCAGCCAGATCCGTCGCTTCAATTTACGCACCGGCGACACCATCGCCGGAAAAATCCGGCCCCCCAAGGATGGCGAGCGTTACTTCGCCATGCTCAAGGTCAACGAGATCAACTTTGACCGCCCGGAAAACGCCAAGAACAAAATCCTGTTCGAGAACCTGACCCCGCTGTTTCCTACTCAGCGATTGGTCATGGAAATCGGTAATGGCTCCACCGAAGACATTACCACTCGGGTAATCGATCTGGTGGCACCCATCGGTAAAGGGCAGCGTGGCCTAATCGTCGCGCCGCCCAAAGCCGGTAAGACCATGCTGCTGCAGAGCGTGGCCCAGTCCATTGCCCGCAACAACCCCGAAACTCACATGATTGTGCTGCTCATCGACGAGCGCCCGGAAGAAGTGACAGAAATGTCCCGAACCGTGCGCGGTGAAGTGGTGGCCTCCACCTTTGACGAGCCACCGGCCCGTCACGTTCAGGTGGCTGAAATGGTGATCGAGAAAGCCAAGCGGCTGGTCGAGCACAAACAGGACGTGGTAATCCTGCTGGACTCCATCACCCGTCTGGCGCGCGCCTACAACACCGTGCAGCCCAGCTCCGGCAAGGTGCTCACCGGTGGTGTTGACGCCCACGCCCTGGAAAAGCCCAAGCGCTTTTTCGGTGCCGCGCGGAACATCGAGGAAGGCGGTAGCCTGACCATCCTCGCCACCGCTCTGGTCGACACCGGTTCCAAAATGGACGAAGTGATCTACGAGGAATTCAAAGGCACCGGCAACATGGAACTGCATCTGGACCGCAAGGTGGCAGAGAAGCGTGTGTTCCCGGCCATGAATATCCGCAAATCCGGCACCCGTCGTGAAGAACGTCTGGTGAGCGAAGACGAACTGCAGAAGATGTGGATCCTGCGCAAGGTGCTGCACCCCATGGACGAAATTGGCGCCATGGAATTCCTCATCGACCGCATGAAGCAGACCAAGACAAACCTGGAATTCTTCGATTCCATGAAGCGCAAATAAGCGGCGCAACGCGCCGCACGCTTCAAGCAACATGCAAAACCCCGCTTCGGCGGGGTTTTTGTTATCCGCCACCGGCGCTTGCCTGCCGATCAGCGGCTACGCTATCTTTCTATTAATCTCGTGACATCAGCACTTTCAAACATCATTCCCCTGGGACCTATATCTTCAGGTGCTGGGGGAAGCATCACATGGACACCTACTTACATGTATTGCGAAAAGCGGCCTTTATCCTGCTCTCTACACTACTCCTGAGCAGCTGCCTGACTTCCGCCGTTAACATCTCCAGCACGCCTCCCTTCGCTGCGCAAACACCAGCCCCAGGCAAAGCATTGCTTTACGTTTTCTACGCCAAATACTGGCAAGAAAACATCAGGGAATACGAGCTACAGTTACTGGTGGATGACGAAATCATTGGCACGATTGGTACCTCAGATTACTACCTGCTGGAACTCTGGCCAGGCGACTATGATATCGCTGTCGAGCTACTGCCCTACACCGCACTAGGCAAACGCCGCCAAGGGGGTGAGATGGCGACTAAAGGCATTAGTATCGATGCCGGTGAAATCAATCTGCTTGGAATGGGCTATGTCGACGCCAGCAGCAACCCCCTGAATTTTTACACGGCCTGGCCATTCAAGGCCGGTGCGCTTGAAGGTCGCACTCTGACAAGACAGGTTCCCCATACCGAAACCGCCCAAGCAATAAAAACCTACGGCGGGCAATGGCAGGGGCCTGCACGCGAGCTCCTCGCCCACGGCGAAGGCACGCTACGCCTGCCGAACGGCATGACCTACCAAGGACGCATGGAGCGAGGGGATTACACCACTGATGGCGTGCTTATTTACCCTGATGGCAAACGCTATAAAGGGGAGTATTCCAGCTATTTTGGCAAGCCAGAAGGGAAAGGTTTGCTCACCGACGCCGATGGCAACGTAGTCTTTGCGGGCACCTTCTACGACGGCAAGCCCTATGAAAAAGGCGTCAGCTCTCGCAATGGCCAACTCCATTACGAAGACTATGGACGCTATGGCACAAAGCAGGAAACCGACCCCGCGACCCTCGCAGAACAATCCATCACGAATCAGGACAAGCGACGCCTTGCCTCGATAAGCAAAGAAGCCGAACCCTTCAATGCAGAAGTTTCCCGGTATCAACGCATGCAGCGTGATGCCCGGGAAGAGTTCGAGGAAAAGGAAGCCAGCTACCCCTCTCAATGCACCTGCGCGTTCAAGCTTTGCTTGGAGAGCAACCCTTCAGATGAAAGCCTAGAAGAACGCAGAGCCCGCAAAAAAGCGCAATCTCGCCGCGATGCAGCCTGCCGAGAATGGCGCGCCACAGGCGGAACCTACGCAGAACGCAAGGCCCAACTGGACCGTGAACTGGCAAACATAAGCGGGAACCTGGCAGACGCACTGGCACAACTCAAACAAGCAGAACAGCGCGATGCCGCCGTCCGCAAACAGAAAGCCGCGGCACTTGCCCGCACTAGAGCAGCCAGAACCGCTGAACTAGAGCAAAAAATCCGGCAACAACAGCGTGACAACCTGGAAGAACAGCGTCTGGCCTGCCAGGGCAAAGAAACCTACTGTAGCTGTTATGCTTTTCGTCCCCCCTCACAAACGTCTGGCAGCCTGACCTGCACCCAATAAGCCTGCCGCTGATGAAAAGCGAATAGGAAAAAACACGGCAGGCTTCGCCTGCGGTGAAGTCTGCCGTGTTTTGTTGGCTCCCTTCCCTCTGTTTATTTATTTTTCTTTGCTTCATGTTCCTGCCGTCCAGCGTTTGCCGTCCTTACTGTTATACTCGCCGCACAACCCGCTCGGTTACCGGATCAAAAGGAAGGCCATGAAATACCGCGATCTTCGAGACTTCATTAGCCAACTGGAACAGCTCGGCGAGCTTAAGCGCATCACTGTGCCGGTGGATCCTAAACTGGAAATGACGGAAATTTGCGACCGCACTCTGCGAGCCGGCGGGCCAGCCTTGCTGTTCGAAAACCCGGTGGGGTTTGGCACTCCGGTGCTGGGCAACCTGTTCGGCACTGAACGGCGGGTGGCACTGGGCATGGGCCGTGACTCGGTGGCAGAGCTTCGCGAGCTGGGTGAGCTGCTGGCGTTTCTCAAGGAGCCGGAGCCGCCCAAGGGTTTCCGTGATGCCTGGGAAAAACTGCCGGTATTTCGCAAGGTCCTGAGCATGAGCCCCAAGGTGTCCAGCTCCGGCCCCTGCCAGGAAAAGGTGCTGGAAGGCGACGAGGTGGACCTGTACAAACTGCCCATCCAGACCTGCTGGCCTGATGATGCCGGCCCCCTGGTGACCTGGCCGCTAGTCATCACCCGCGGCCCTAACAAGGAACGTCAGAATCTGGGGATTTACCGCCAACAACTGATCGGCCGCAACAAGCTGATCATGCGCTGGCTGAGCCACCGGGGCGGAGCACTGGATTTCCAAGAATGGCAACAGCAACATCCTGGCGAACCGTTCCCGGTGAGCGTGGCACTGGGCGCCGACCCGGCCACGATTCTGGGCGCTGTCACCCCAGTGCCGGATACCCTCAGCGAATACGCCTTTGCCGGTTTGCTGCGCGGCTCCAAGACCGAGCTGGTGAAATGTATCGGCAATGACCTGCAAGTGCCCGCCAGCGCCGAATTCGTTTTGGAAGGCTTTCTTTATCCAGGTGACATGGCTGACGAAGGCCCCTTCGGCGACCACACCGGCTATTACAATGAAGTGGAGCGTTTCCCAGTATTCACCGTGGAGCGCATCACTCACCGTCGCAACCCGATTTATCACAGCACCTATACGGGCCGGCCGCCGGATGAACCCGCGGTACTCGGCGTGGCCATGAATGAAATCTTCGTGCCCATCCTGAAAAAGCAGTTTCCCGAGATCGTCGACTTTTACCTGCCGCCGGAAGGCTGCTCCTACCGCATGGCCGTGGTCACCATGAAGAAGCAGTACCCCGGCCACGCCAAGCGCGTGATGATGGGCGTTTGGTCATTCCTGCGCCAGTTCATGTACACCAAGTTCGTGATCGTCTGCGATGACGACGTGAATGCCCGTGACTGGAAAGATGTGATCTGGGCCATGACCACCCGCATGGACCCGGCCCGCGATACCGTGATGATCGAAAACACGCCCATTGATTATCTGGATTTCGCCTCTCCGGTGGCCGGCCTTGGTTCCAAAATGGGAATGGATGCCACGAACAAGTGGGCAGGCGAAACCACCCGCGAGTGGGGCCGCGCCATCGCCATGGATCCCGCTGTAAAAACCCGGGTGGATGAAATGTGGTCCTCACTGGGCATCGACACCCCGGAATAATCCTAGAATGGGCGCCGGCTCACAGAGCAGGGTGGCGCCCAAATTCCAGCGTGGTACGATCGTACGAAAAATACAACAAGGTCGCCCATGCCTGTTTTTTCGTCACTGAACCGCCGTGCTTTTTTGAAATCCCTGGCCGCCACTGGCGCTCTAGGCTCAATGAGCCCTAGCCAACTGCTCGCCGACACGAGCAAAGCCGCCACCTGGCAAAATTGGTCAGGGAATCAGCAAGCCAAGCCCAGCCAGTTACTGTTCCCCCGTAACCAGGACGAACTTCGCGATGCGGTTACGTCTGGCACCGGTACCCTGCGCGCCTTTGGTGGCAGCGACTCATTCAGTGCGGTGGCCCCCTCTAACGACACCATGATTTCGCTTGAAGCCATGGGGGGACTACGCCACCAAAATGAAGACCTGTTTACCTGGGGCGGCGGCACCCGGCTGGCCATAGCCAGCGCCCAGGCCCATAGCCTGGGCTACAGTTTCAGCAATGAACCGGACATTAATTTGCAGTCCCTTGCTGGGGCCATTGCCACCAGCACTCACGGAACCGGTACCGGCCTTACCAGCATATCCGGGCAAGTGGATGCTATTCGCCTGATGCTGCCCAGTGGCGAACTACTGGAATTAAACGCCGATGGCGGGGATCACTTCCTTGCCGCCTGCTGTAACGTCGGCGCACTGGGTATTGTCTCAGACATCACTTTGCGCCATCAGCCAGCCTATCGACTCAAGGAGCGAACCTGGACTCTGCCCCTTCGTGAGGCCATGGATTATGTGCAGAAGGAGAAAGACAACTACCGCCATATTGAAATCTTCCCCTTCCCGCTCGGCAAGCAGGCCATCGTCAAAACATTGGAAATCACCGACGACCCGAAGAATGGCCCGCCACGCCAGAATGAAAATGACATCCTGGAAATGGCCTGCAATCTGGCCATGCATGCCGGCTGGCTGACCCCAACCTTGCAAACGCTCGCCACGAAATTTGTCGAAGAAGCCACCTTCACCGGGCCGTCCCACAAGGTGTTTGCCAACCATCGCACCGTACGTTTCAACGAGATGGAATACAGCGTGCCTGCTGAAGACGGCATGGCTTGCCTGGAAGAAGTGTGCGACGCCATTCGTCAGCATGACATCAATGTTTTCTTTCCCATTGAATTTCGCTATGTGGCCGCCGACAACAACCTGCTATCCATGTTCTATCAGCAACCCAGCGCCAGCCTGTCTATACACCAATACTACGAACAGGACTATCAGCCCCTCTTCGGTGTGGTTGAACCTATTCTGCGCCGCTACGCCGGACGCCCCCACTGGGGCAAAATTCACAGCCTGGAACGCGAAGAATTGACGGAGTTGTACCCCGCTTTTGAGCGCTTTCAAGCGGTACGTCGTGAGCTGAACCCACAAGGACGCATGCTGAATGACCATCTCAAGACGCTGTTTACGTAGTGCGAGGTTTGCCTGCACCGTCTTCATTGATAGCAAAAGGGGGCGTTTATGAAACGCCGTGAACTTCTAATCGCGATGGCCACCCTGGCCGCCAGTGGCTGGCTGCTAAGGCCGAGCAATCAGGGCCAACCCCACGGCGATTACTTTCAAACCATCAACGACTACCTGCGTCGCGCCGGACCGGGCCGCCCCTTGATGCTCATCGATCGCCAACGACTGGCCGCCAACTGCAAGACACTGATGAGCATGATGCCCCGCCACTGCCAGCTTCGCATCGTGGCCAAATCCCTACCCAGCGTCCCCCTTATTCAGGAAGTAATGACCCACACCGGCAGCCGGCGGATAATGGTATTCCATCAACCTTTTATGAACGCTCTGGCCGATGCCGAACCCGGCTGTGACATGCTACTGGGTAAACCCATGCCGATTCGGGCAGCACGACGTTTCTATTCTGAGTTGAGCCACAATGAACAGAGCCATCCCAGCCCGTTCAAACCGGACCAACAACTGCAGTGGCTGATTGATTCCTCCTCTCGCCTAGAGCAATACCTGAGCCTTGCCCGCGAGCAGCAACGACATCTCAACATCAACATTGAGATCGATGTGGGCCTGCACCGGGGCGGGCTTACCGACCCCCAGCAACTGGACGCCATGATCGCGCTGATTGAGGCCCACCCCGAGCAGCTACGCTTTAGTGGCTTCATGGGCCACGACGCTCACGTGGGTAGACTACCCAGTTTTGTACAGAGCGCAGAAGAAGGCCACCGGGAAACCGAGGCCCTCTACCAGCAGTATATCCACAGGTTGTACCACCTGAATCCGACCTATCGAAAACAAGACCTGTGCTTTAACGGTGCCGGCAGCCCAACGCTAGCGCTCTATGACGACAGCACCGTGGTCAACGAACTCAGTGCCGGCTCCTGCCTAGTCAAAGCCAGCGACTTCGATCTGCCACTACTGCAACGCTTCCAACCCGCGGCCTTTATTGCCGCCCCGGTGATCAAGCAACTGAATGGCCTCGCCCTGCCCGGCCCACTACCACTGGGCGAACTCTGGCAAAGCTGGGACACCAATCGCCGGCAAAGCTATTTTATTTGGGTATACGGATTTAATGGTTGATGGGGCACCTTCACCCCACCAACCTGATACCACCCTCAGATGGTTGATAGATCGACCCCGTAGTTGAGTTCCTCTGCGAAGTCCGGCAGTCCGTAACCGATGGTGTAGAACGGAGAGACCTTCGCAGTCGGGGCCTTCTTCTTGTGCTTCGTGGTGTAGAGCATTCGTGCCCGCATCACCTCGAACGAGTAACCACGCCCTTCACGGTTCTTGTCCTTGGCCAGTCGGTTGATGGACTCCGTGTAAGCGTTGGTGACGGGCATGTCCGTCTCGAAGTAGGTCATGATCTCTTCGCGCCAGTTGCCCACTGCCCTGACCAGATCGCTCCAGACTTCCTTCTGGCCCTTTGGAATGGTGGCTATCCAGTCATCCAGGGCGGCTTCTGCCTGTGGCCGGGTGGTGGCGTTCCAGATGCCGTAGAAGCGTTCCTTGTGCTCGTAGGCGGCCAGCAGTTGCGGGAATGCGCCTGTCCAGGTCTCCATGATGAGTCGCTCCCGGTCTGAGACTTCGTGAGCGCGTTTCAGCAGGATTTTCCGGTCTCCTTTGAGGGTTCGGCTCTGGGAGGGTTTCAGCTCCTTTCTGAGGCCCTTGCGCACCTTCTCCAAGGCATCGTTGGCCATGCGCACCACATGGAACTTATCGACCACGATACGGGCCTGTGGCAGCACCGCCTTGACCGCTGCCCGGTAGGGGTTCCACATGTCCATGCTGACGATCTCGACCTTCTGCCGGTCTTTCAGCTTCATCAGGTAGTTGGTCACCACGTCCTGACGGCGGGTGGCCAGCAGGTCGAGCAGGGTTCGCTCCTCGATGTTGGTCAGGATGCAGCGGTAGCGCTTGTTCAGGTACAGCTCGTCGATGCCCAGAATGCGGGGCGTCTCGAAGCGGTGCCAGCGCCCCAGAAACTCGGCGCGGGCGTTGAAGATGTCACGTACCGTCTTCTCGTCCAAGCCGGTCTGTGCCGCCACAAAGGTGTAGGGGTGGTTGAAGGATTCCTTCTCCACGTATTCATGCAGCCGCAGCGTCATGCGGAAGCCGTCCACCATCTCCGGTAGCTGGGGCCTGAAGGTGGTCTTGCAGGCCCGGCAGGTGTACCGGCGGCGGACCACCCAGAGGGTGACCCGCTTGCCGTGGATGGGCAGATCACGATAGGGAACATCACGCTTGCCGAACCGCACGAACTCACCCTGCACGCCGCATTCCTCGCAGGCGATGGGATCGGGCGCGTCCACCTGGAAGTGCATTTCGTCGTCGGTGGATTTGCAGCCCAGCACCTGGTACTCAGGCAGGTGCAGGATGTTGTCGGGCATTTCGGTCATGCGGCGTGCTCCTTACGGCTGGCGAGTGTCACGTTGGTGAGCTTCACCTACCTCTCCTCTCTTGCAAACAAGCATACTACCCCCTAGTATTTATATACTACCCTCCAGTATAGTTTTTGGGCCACTAAAGAGACGACTGCATGCACACGATCAAAGACAAAGCGAAGCTATTAACCCGCGTTCGGCGCATTCAGGGGCAGACGGCCGCACTGGAAAGGCAGCTTGACGAGGAGGGCGACTGCACGGCCGTGCTGCAACAGATCGCCGCGATTCGTGGGGCGGTGAATGGACTGATGGCAGCCATCATTGAGGGGCACTTGACTGATCACGTCGTCAGGGAACCCGAGTTGGAGCAGCGGCAACAAGACTTGGAAGCGGTGCTGCAGGTCATCAAGTCCTACCTCAAGTAGAACATCACGAGCTACAGCGTGGGTACCCTAGCTGTAAGAGGCGAACTTTGGCAGTGATTTAATATCCGCGCCCCTGAAGTTCTTGCGGAACCGGAGCTGTTAGCAGGGCTTCGCCATCAATCGCCACCACTTTCATTGGTCTTGCTGACCATAATTTTTATCAACTCGGAGTATTACAGTATGCATGGTCACAGGCTCGAAGAATGGCAACACAATCATGTTTTTGGTCAAGATCGTAAAAAATCCGGTGAAATACGCTCACTGATCGTCGTCGCTCTAACTGTCGTCATGATGGTTTGGGAAATTCTGGCCGGTGTCTTATACGGTTCGATGGCCCTCCTGGCCGATGGCCTTCATATGGGCTCTCATGCTGTCGCTCTGGGTATTGCAGCCTTCGCCTATGCATACGCTCGCCGCAACGCAGGCAATACACAGTTCTCATTTGGCACCGGGAAGGTCAATGCGCTAGGCGGGTTCACCGGCGCGGTCCTGCTGGCAGGCTTCGCCCTGTATATGGTGATCGAAAGCATCGACCGCTTCATCCACCCGGTAGAAATTTCGTTCAATGGAGCTATTTTCGTCGCCGTCATCGGCTTGATCGTCAATGGAGTATCGGCCTGGATACTGGGCGGGGAAGACCACGACCACGGGCATGGGCATGGGCATGGGCATGGGCATGGGCATCATGATCATAACCGTCGAGCTGCCTACTTCCACGTACTCGCCGATGCCTTAACTTCTGTATTGGCGATTGCTGCCTTGCTGGCCGGAAAGTATGCGGGCTGGGACTGGATGGACCCGATCATGGGTATCGTCGGCGCGTTACTTATCACTCGCTGGTCATGGCATCTGTTGAAAGACACCTCCCGCGTGCTGCTTGATCAACAGCGCAGTGACTTGGAGCACGACGTCAGACATGCCATTGAGAGTGACGATGCACGAATCAGCGATCTGCACCTCTGGGCCATTGGTCCGAATATTCACGCCGCCATCGTCTCGGTCGTGTCGCATGACCCGGAGGCGCCTGCCGTCTACAAGCAGCGTATCCAGGCTCAGTGCCCGTCATTAGTACACATTACAGTCGAGCCACAGCGCTGTCTCACTGGTCCGGAGAATACCGGCTCCAGGATACGATGAGCTGATTGAGCGGGCTGGGCCGAAATAGTCGGTTTTGGTACGGGCGAGGGAGTTGCTCTGCATTCAGCTTGGCCTCGCCCTCTCTCCAAGCCATGTAAGTGTCATTGTCCATACACGTTCCAGGCTTTGTAGGTACCTTAATGGCCTGAGTGACATATCAACCAAGGAATCCGATGAAGTGGGGAGTTGTTACCTCCCCATGATACCCAGAGATCAACCAGATATTCCGGATACCCAATTTTTACTCGGACTTTTCTTGCATCTGCTTCTCTGAAAAATCACTTTATCTCAGCAACTTACAAAAATCTGTAAGCCATATCCTACATATTCAACTTGCGCGCTGGTGAAAAACGGGAAGAATTCCCCGGCCTTAAAAGCCGGGGAGCCCGCATTATCAGCGTAATTCGGCGACTTCCTCCCTAGAAAACACCCCATAAAGACTCGGCAACACCAACAAGGTCAACGCCGTGGCCGACACCAACCCACCCACAATCACCACCGCCAGTGGCCGCTGCACCTCACTGCCTACTCCCGTCGCCAGCAACATGGGAATCAGCCCCAGCATGGAAGTGAGCGCGGTCATCAGTACCGGTCGCAGGCGTGACACCGCGCCTTCAAAGATCGCCGTCTCCAGTGCTTCGCCATCGCGCAGGCGGTGATTGATGGCTTCCACCATGACTACCCCATTGAGCACCGCCACGCCGAACAGGGTGATAAAGCCCACGGAGCTAGGCACGGACAGGTACTGGCCGCTGAGGGCTAATGCGAGGATGCCGCCGATGAGGGCCAGGGGGACGTTGACCAGAATGAGAGCAGCCTGGGCCACGGAGCCGAAGGCGAAGTAGAGCAGCAGGGCAATCAGGCCCACAGCCACGGGTACCACCATGGCCAGACGTTGCTGGGCGCGCTGCTGGTTTTCGTACTGGCCGCCGATGTCCACGCTGTAGCCGGCGGGCAGGTCGACTTCGCTGTCGATGGCCTGCTGGATGTCGGCCACCACTGAGCCCATGTCACGACCGGCCACATTGGCCTGGATAACCACGCGGCGTTGCACGTCGTCGCGGCTGATCTGGGGCGGGCCGGAGACCAGGGAGACGTCCGCCACATCCATGAGCCGCACCCAGGCACCGTCGGCGGCTTTGAGGCGCAGGTTGCGAATGGCTTCGGCGTCCTTGCGGGCGTTCTGCTCCAGGCGCACGTAGATGTCGTAGCGCTCGTTGCCATTGATCACCTGCCCGGCGCTGCCGCCGCCCAGGCCATTGCTGACCAGATCCATGACCTGATCCACGCTCAATCCATAGCGGCTGAGGGCGTTGCGGTCCGGAGTGACGACCAGTTGGGCTTCACCGGCGATCTGTTCCAGTTGCACGTCGGTGGCGCCGTCGACTTCCTTGACGGCCTGGGTGATGGCTTCGCCTTTTTCCTGCAGCACGTCGAGATCCGGGCCAAACAGTTTGATGGCGAGCTGGGCTTTTACACCAGAAAGTAATTCGTCCACGCGCATGGCGATGGGCTGGGAAAAGTTGAGTAGCAGGCCGGGATGTTTTTCCAGTTTCTGCTGAATTTTTTCCTGTAGCTCCAGGCGATTGCTGGCGCTCTCCCATTCATCTACAGGCTTGAGACCGATATAGATTTCCACGTTGCTCACCGGTTCCGGGTCGCCACCGATTTCGGCACGCCCTACCCGGCTAAGCGCGTAGGTGACTTCCGGGAAGGTCATGATTTCCTTCTCCAGTTTTTGCCCCACGTCCAACGCAGTATCGAGGCTGGAGGATGGGGCCAGCGTTACGCGTAACGCCAACGTCCCCTCTTCCAGCACCGGCACAAATTCAGTGCCAATAAACGGCGTGGTTGCCAGTGCCAGGGCAAACAAACCCACCGCGCCACCGACCACCACTTTACGGGCCTGCATGGCTTTGCCCAGCAGGGTGCGATAGCGGGCTTCCAGCCAGCGCATCAGCTTGTTGGGCTTTTCTTCCACGCCATTGCGGAACAGGAACCCGGCCAGTGCCGGCACCACGATCAGCGCCACCAGTACGGCGGCGGTCATGGCGAGCATGATGCTGATGGCCATGGGCACGAACATCTTGGCTTCCACCCCCTCGAAGGCGAACAGGGGCAGGAACACCACCAGGATAATGCTGGCGGCGAAGAACACCGGCCGCGCCACTTCCTGGGCTGCGTCTTTTACCCTCAAGGCGATGCCGCCTTGTTGATCGTGACCGCCCTCTTTCTGGCTCAGGTGTTTAAAGATGTTTTCCACCATCACCACGGAGCCATCCACCAGCATGCCGATGGCCACGGCCAGGCCACCCAGCGACATCAGGTTGGCGGACATGCCCAGGCTGGCCATCGCCAACAAGGCCAGGCCAATGGAAAGCGGAATGGACAGCAAAACCAAGGCCGTGGCACGCAGGTTCATCAGGAACAGGGCCAGCACGATGACGATAAAGACGAAGGCCAGCAGCAAGGCGGTGACCACTGTGCTGACGGCTTTTTCCACCAGATCTGCCTGGTCGTAGAACACCTCAAACTGCACACCGTCCGGCAGGGCCTGCTGGATGCGCGCTTCGCGTTCCTTGATGCCATCGATGGTGGCCTTTGTATTGGCGCCCATGCGTTTGAGCACGATGCCGGCTACCACTTCGCCGAGGGCTTCCGGTTCGCCGCTGGCATCACGGCGGGTCATGGTGAGGGCGCCCTGTCGAATTTCGCCGCCGAACTCCACCTTGGCCACATCACTGACGCGCACCTGGGTGCCGTCCACTTCCTTGAGGGGAATGGCGGCAATGTCACCGAGCCCTTGCTCGCCGCTGCCGACCCAGCCCATGCCGCGGATGACCAATTGCTCGGCACCGCGATCCAGATACCAGCCGCCGGCGTTGCGGTTATTGGCGGCGATGGCATCCATGACCTGTTGCAGGCTCAGGTCGTAGGCCAGCAAACGGGTAGGGTTCACGTTGACCTGATACTGGCGCACTTCACCGCCATAGCTGAGCACATCGGTGACGCCGCCCACGGGCATGAGTAGCAGTTTCACCACCCAGTCGTTGAGGCTGCGCAGTTGCATGGCATCCACATTGGAGCCCGGCTCGGCGGTGAGCAGGTATTGATACACCTGACCCAGGCCGGAGGTGTTGGGGCCCATTTCCGGGGTGCCGACGCCGTCGGGAATATCTTCCCGTGCGGCCTGCAATCGCTCGAACACCAGCTGGCGGGCGAAATAGATATCGGTGCCTTCCTCGAACACCACGGTGACGATGGACAGGCCGGTCTTGGAGATGGAACGCACCTCGGCCACCTGCGGCAATGCATACATCACTGCCTCGATGGGATAGGTGATCAGCTGCTCCACTTCTTCCGCTGCCAGGCCTTCGGCTTCGGTGTTCACCTGTACCTGGACGTTGGTCACGTCCGGGAAGGCATCCAGTTTCAGGTTGGGCAATTGCCAGCCGATCACGCCAATGGTGATGACCAGTAACAGCAACACAATGAGGCGGTTGTTCACCGCCCAATCGACAAGTCGATTAAACATGACGGTGATCCTCAGTGATTGTGAATATCGAAACCGGACTTGGCCATTTCACTGGCCAGAAAAAACGCCCCGCGAGTGACCACGCGCGTACCCGGTTCAAGACCCGTAACGATGCGGCGGTTTTCCAGCTGGCCATTGAGTTGGATTTCCACGGGTTTGTAGTGGCCAGGCTCTTCTTCCACGAACAGTTGCCAATCGCCATCGGCGCTACGGGTGAGCGCCTCTTCCGGCACGGTGAGGGTGTTCTCCGGTGCCGCCAACGCCAGTGCCACATCGGCAAACATGCCGGGGTGCAACAGATGGCCCGCATTGGGAATCGCCACTCGCACCGCAAGGGTACGGGTGACGGGATTGAGGCGATGGCCAGACTGGATCACCTTGCCGTCCACGGATGTGCCACCCACGATGACGCGGGCCGGGGTGCCGGTGCTGATCTGCAAACCGGGGCTCGGCGGCAGGGCGGCTTCGGCCCACAGTTCGGATTCATCCACCAGCGTGACCAGGGCGCTGCCCGCGGTTAACCATTGCCCTTGCTGGAAGGCATCTTCCAGCACCAGGCCATCGTCCGGCGCTGTGAGGGTATAAACCCCTTTTTCATTTTTTCCGGCTTCGATATCAGCGATGGCGCTGTTACTGAGGCCATAACCCTTGGCCCGGGCTCGCAGGGACTGGTACTGACTTTGCGCGTCCAGATAGCGCTGGTTGCCCACGGTACGCCGGCCGAGGTTTTTAACCCGCCGCCAGCCGTCCGCTGCCACTTGCAGATCACTTTGTAACTGCGCCATGGCCGGGCTGAACAGGGTGGCAATGGCATCCCCTTTTTCCATGTGCTGGCCAAGCGTGGCACTGCGAGACTGCACCTGGGAATCGATACGCACCGGCACCACCCAGGTGCGGTACTGGTTGCTGATAATTTCCGCCGGCACGGTCAGGGTCCGGGTAGCGTCGGCATCAGGCTGCAGGGTAATGACCTGCAGGTTAAGCGTCTTTTGTTGTTCTGCGGTCAGCTCCAGTGCCGCTTCTTCACTATGGGACGCTGCGCTCCCAACCTCCTTCCCATGAGCGTGCTCATCATGGTCACCGCTATTATCCGGAGCAGCCTGTTGTGCATGCTGTTCGGCTTCGTTGCTTTCGTTGTGGGCATGGTCATGATTTTCATCCGCCCAGCCCGGGTTCGCCAGGGTTGCCAGCAAGAAGATGGCCAGAGGCGTCTTTTGAAATGTCATTTTCGGTTTCATAAAAAATTTTCCATTTTTTGTAGGAGCGCCGTTCAGGGCGCGAAGAAGTTGGCACCGCGTGTCGCAGAAACCATTCGCGCCTCAAGTGGCACTCCTACAGTAATTTTTCGCTTAATTTCTCGTTTCAAGCGGTGTTATTCGCTTCGCTCACCCTGCGGCTGTTACCTCGCAAGCTCGGTTCCTACAGAACAATCATTCGTTGGCCAACTGGTTCAGCCAGTCGTTGAGCTGGGCGCTTTCATAGAGCCACTGCACCCAGGCCTGCTGCATGGCATCGCGCAGGGCGATGCCAGCCAGCCGGGTATCGAGCCGCTGATTCAAGGCCTGCAGATAGTTCTGGGTGGTGAGTTCGCCCTGCTGCCAGACGCGCTTGAGCAAGGTGTCGCTGCGCGCCAGGCTATCGCCGGTGAGTTGTTGCCAGGTTTCCCAGCGCTCGCGCCGCTGCTGGTAATCGCTCAACGCTCCGTCCAGCCGGGCCTGAATGTCGTTGCGGGTTTTCTCCAGCAGTGCACGCCGCTCTTCACTGTCCGCCAGGGCAGCTTCATAGCCTGGCTTGCCGGTATTGAAGAACTTCAATGGCAGGCTGAAATCCACGCCCCACAAATTTTCGCCACCTTCCTGGCCCACGCGCAGGCCCAGGGTCGGGTCGGTGTTGCGTTGTTTGTCTGCCACCGATACCCCTCGCTCAGCCAGCGCCAGTTGCTGCTCGGCCAACTGCAAATCGAAGCTGGTGGGGAGCCGTTGCACGACACCATGGGTGAGTGACGGGGCCTGCCAACGGTCCGCCGCCGGCAAGGCCACCGCGGGTTGTTGGCTGGCCAGTTGCTGGCGCAATGTGGTGGCAGCACGGGTGGCGGCACTTTCCGCATCCGCCAGGGCCTGCTGGGCCTGCCCCAGTGACAGGTAGGCCAATTGCGCATCCACCTGCCCCACATCCCCCGCCTGTTCGCGGCGGCGAATCAGGTCGGTGAGATCGCGCAGCTGCTGTTCCTGCTCACGGGCGGCCGCCAATTGCTCGCGGGCGGCGGCATGGGCCACCAGCGCATTGAGGCTGTCCGCCAGCAGGCGGGCGCGGGCCTTGTCGCCACGCAGCTGCGCCAGCTGATCCCGTACGGCCACGGCATCACGGCGGGCGCGGGCCTTGCCGGACCAGTCCAGCGTCTGGCTGAGGCCCACGGTCTGGGTGATATCGAGGCTGTCTTCGTAGTCGATATTCAATGAAGGGTTATAAAGCGGCTGCGATAAAGCCCGGCTTTGCGCCAGCAACCGTTCCTGCTCCGCCTGGATGGCCCGGCTGGCCGGTAGCTGGCTGACCTGGCGCTGCACCCATTGCGCCCACTGCGCGGGCGAGGAAGAAGAATCGGCCGACGCGCTGGCATACGCGCACACGGCCAGTAACAGTGCGGCCATGCGCACTGGGGTCTGGATTCCCATGGGGAAACTCCTGATGTCTCAAAACGTTACGTCAAGAACAATGCCGACGCTCGCCACGGCGCACATTCACCGATGGACAAGGCAACAAAGTCGGGGAAACGAAGAAACGATCAGGCTATAGGAGGACGGAAAGGGTTATCGGCCGGGGCATCCGGCAGGAAGGGGCGCAACGCCATTTGACCTGCAGAGGGCGGGGCCAGGCGCAGCGGCTCACAATCGGTGGAGGCCATGAAACCATGGCATTGACAGCAATGGTCGCCGCCTTTGTCCAGCACATCCGCACTGACCAGATCCTGCTGGACCTGTTCCAGCGAGGCAGCTGCGCCACCATCGTGCTGGTGATGCATGGCATCCAGCACCAGTACATGAGTACTGATGACAAGCAGCAATGTGTAGACCAGTGCTTTCATGGGATGCCCGCTAACGAGGGAAGAGTCGCAACCTTGCGATACCCATAGACCGCCGTCAAGACAATCGGTTCCCCGTCACCTGTGGGTACGATCCGGTCATCCCGTTTTCCGAATCGGCATCGTATAGTGTCGGCTCCGTTTCGCCGGAATGAAAAAGGGGGTATACGGATTTAATGGTTGATGGGGCACCTTCACCCCACCAACCTGATACCACCCTCAGATGGTTGATAGATCGACCCCGTAGTTGAGTTCCTCTGCAAAGTCCGGCAGTCCGTAACCGATGGTTTTCTTGTAGAACGGAGAGACCTTCGCAGTCGGAGCCTTCTTCTTGTGCTTCGTGGTGTAGAGCATTCGTGCCCGCATCACCTCGAACGAGTAACCACGCCCTTCACGGTTCTTGTCCTTGGCCAGTCGGTTGATGGACTCCGTGTAAGCGTTGGTGACGGGCATGTCCGTCTCGAAGTAGGTCATGATCTCTTCGTGCCAGTTGCCCACCGCCCTGACCAAATCACTCCAGACTTCCTTCTGGCCCTTCGGGATGGTGGCTATCCAGTCGTCCAGGGCGGCTTCTGCCTGGGGCCGTGTAGTGGCGTCCCAGATGCCGTAAAAGCGTTCCTTGTGCTCGTAGGCGGCCAGCAGTTGCGGGAATGCGCCTGTCCAGGTCTCCATGATGAGGCGCTCCCGGTCTGAGACTTCGTGAGCGCGTTTCAGCAGGATTTTCCGGTCTCCCTTGAGGGTTCGGCTTTGGGAAGGTTTTAGCTCCTTTCTGAGGCCCTTGCGCACCTTCTCCAGGGCATCGTTGGCCATACGCACCAAATGGAATTTATCGACCACGATGCGGGCCTGTGACAGCACAGTCTTGACCGCCGTCCGGTAAGGGTTCCACATGTCCATGCTGACGATCTCGACCTTCTGTAGGTCTTTCAGCTTCATCAGGTAGTTGGTCACCACGTCCTGACGGCGTGTGGCCAGCAGGTCAAGCAGGGTTCGCTCCTCGATGTTGGTCAGAATGCAACGGTAACGCTTGTTCAGGTACAGCTCGTCGATGCCCAGAATTCGGGGCGTCTCGAAGCGGTGCCAGCGCCCCAGGAACTCGGCGCGGGCGTTGAAGATGTCGCGTACCGTCTTCTCGTCCAGGCCGGTCTGTGCCGCCACGAAGGTGTAGGGGTGGTTGAAGGATTCCTTCTCCACGTATTCATGCAGCCGCAGCGTCATGCGGAAGCCGTCCACCATCTCCGGTAGCTGGGGCCTGAATGTGGTCTTGCAGGCCCGGCAGGTATACCGGCGGCGGACCACCCAGAGGGTGACCCGCTTGCCGTGGATGGGCAGATCACGATAGGGAACATCACGCTTGCCGAACCGCACGAACTCACCCTGCACGCCGCATTCCTCGCAGGCGATGGGATCGGGCGCGTCCACCTGGAAGTGCATTTCGTCGTCGGTGGATTTGCAGCCCAGCACCTGGTACTCAGGCAGGTGCAGGATGTTGTCGGGCATTTCGGTCATGCGGCGTGCTCCTTACGGCTGGCGAGTGTCACGTTGGTGAGCTTCACCTACCTCTCCTCTCTTGCAAACAAGCATACTACCCCCTAGTATTTATATACTACCCTCCAGTATAGTTTTTGGGCCACTAAAGAGACGACTGCATGCACACGATCAAAGACAAAGCGAAGCTATTAACCCGCGTTCGGCGCATTCAGGGGCAGACGGCCGCACTGGAAAGGCAGCTTGACGAGGAGGGCGACTGCACGGCCGTGCTGCAACAGATCGCCGCGATTCGTGGGGCGGTGAATGGACTGATGGCAGCCATCATTGAGGGGCACTTGACTGATCACGTCGTCAGGGAACCCGAGTTGGAGCAGCGGCAACAAGACTTGGAAGCGGTGCTGCAGGTCATCAAGTCCTACCTCAAGTAGAACATCACGAGCTACAGCGTGGGTACCCTAGCTGTAAGAGGCGAACTTTGGCAGTGATTTAATATCCGCTCCCCTGAAGTTCTTGCGGAACCGGATCTGTTAGCAGGACTACGCCATCAATCGCCACCACTTTCATTGGCCTTGCTGACCATAATTTTTATCAACTCGGAGTATTACAGTATGCATGGTCACAGGCTCGAAGAATGGCAACACAATCATGTTTTTGGTCAAGATCGTAAAAAATCCGGTGAAATACGCTCACTGATCGTCGTCGCTCTAACTGTCGTAATGATGGTGTGGGAAATTCTGGCAGGCATTATTTATGGCTCGATGGCCCTCCTGGCCGACGGCCTTCATATGGGCTCTCATGCTGTCGCTCTCGGTATTGCAGCCTTCGCCTATGCATACGCTCGCCGCAACGCAGGCAATACACAGTTTTCATTTGGCACCGGGAAGGTCAATGCGCTGGGCGGGTTCACCGGCGCGGTCCTACTGGCAGGCTTCGCCCTGTATATGGTCATTGAAAGCATCGACCGTTTCATTCATCCGGTCGAAATTTCGTTCAATGGAGCCATTTTTGTCGCCATCATCGGCTTGATCGTCAATGGAGTATCGGCCTGGATCCTGGGCGGGGAAGACCACGACCATGGGCATGGGCATGGGCATGGGCATGGGCACCATGATCATAACCGTCGAGCGGCCTACTTCCACGTACTCGCCGATGCCTTAACTTCGGTATTGGCGATTGCTGCCTTGCTGGCCGGAAAGTATGCGGGCTGGAACTGGATGGACCCAATCATGGGTATCGTCGGTGCGTTACTTATTACCCGCTGGTCATGGCATCTATTGAAGGACACTTCCTGCGTGCTGCTTGATAAACAGCGCAGCGACTTGGAGCACGACGTCAGGCAATCCATCGAGAATGGCGATGCCCGAATTAGCGATCTGCACCTCTGGGCCATTGGACCAAATATTCACGCCGCCATTGTCTCGATCGTTTCGCATGCTCCTGATTCGCCTGCCGTTTATAGGCAACGCATTCAGGCTAGGTGCCCGTCATTAGTACACGTTACTGTCGAGCCCCAGCGTTGTATTAATGAAACGAGGGAAACCAACGCCGGATAAAGAGATTTCGTGGCTCCAGCCCATTGTGGAGCCTCGAAAAAAAACTTACAGTTGACCGTATAAAATCCATGCGCCCACTGCAATCAGCGTTAGTCCGCCAAAAATTTCTGCTCTGTGTCCCATGACCGACCCTATAGCACGCCCTAGCATTATGCCAATAGTCACCATGAGGGTCGTTGCAAGCCCAATCAAAGCTGAAGCTATCCATATGTTGACATTGATGAAGGCCAGACTAACACCCACCGCCATAGCATCAATACTGGTACTAAATGCCGTTAGACAGGTCCGGAGCAAAGACATTTTTTGGGCCTTATGCTCCTCACTACCCCCATCAGGCCTTGTACCCTCATAAATCATGTGAAGACCCAGGACCGTCAGGAGTGAAAAAGCAATCCAGTGATCCCAGGCCTCCACATAGCTTGCTGCTGATTTTCCAATTAGCCAGCCTACAAGCGGCGTAATTGCTTCGATAGAACCAAAGATGATTCCTATTCTGAAAGCTTCAGTGAGGCGTGGTTTTTTAAGGATTGCGCCTTTACCAATCGCAGCAGCGAAAGCATCTGTGGACATGGCAAAGGCAAGCAAAAGAAGGGCTATTGGGTTCATCTAACTGACTCCGGTCGGGCATATCGAGTCCACGATATATCCACACGCCCGACCTTAGGCATGGATATATCGATGGTCTCGCCAACCGAGAGGTGTTCGCACCATGGCATCTGGCCAATTATGTTGACACGAACTCTTCCGAGTTTCGGAAGCAGGCTACTCCCCAAAGAGGGTGCAATATAACAACTATCCTGAACGATCACAAATGTTTGATAGTTGACGTGTATATTCTCTGATCTATAAAGCGCCCTAGGGTGGTGCCACGTTTGCCGGAATATGCAAACGTCCCAGCCATCATTAAATCCGCATCCATCAATCCAGGAAATCGTCATTTCCCAACTTGACAGACACCTTAATCGTATTGGGGCACATCAACCAATAAATCCGTTGAGATGAGGGATTGCGACCTCCCCACAATACCTAGAGATCAACCAGATTTTCCGGTTACCCTTTTATTTACGGGGGTTACTGGAAAGCCGAGCCGATCTCTCCGCCTGGCATCCAGGCCAACCCGCTATACGGCGCCAGCAGTAACCAGATGATGTACAACGCCAGCGAAGACACCGCACTACAGGTCGACGATCAATTATTCCTCCGCCCCACACAAAGCGAATTTGTATTGCTGCAATTCGGAGACTTGGCGGTATGGGAAAACGGCGCCGTTAGCGACTGGTGGCCCCCGCTTCCCCAAGCCAACGGGGCCTGATGGCCAGGCCGGTCTCCATACTGCAAAGTGAACAAGAACAGCTGAAGAGACCGTCCACGGCGTGCTGCCTCCTTATGATCCTCCCCCACCCCTGTGTGACAGCTTACCCCCCCCCCCCACCCATAGCATGCTTTAACTGAACTTTTACAAACACCGGGAACGATCCCCCCTTATCCGCCACTAACTTAGTGAGACATCTACCAAGGAGGATGATTCATGAAGAAATTGATTCTTGCATCAATACTATTGGGTGCTACCGCCACCGTTACCGCTGGCGAGACCATTACCACTGACAGCGCAGCGATCACTCAGGGCATCAAGGAAGGTACTGAGGTGCGCATGGAAGGTGAAGTAGTTCAGGCACTCGGTGATGAGCGTTATTTGCTGCGCGACATCAAAGGCCAAGTCGAGATCGAGTTAGATGAAGATCTCACTGCAGAACGTCCGCTGAAAGCCGGCACCCGACTTTCCTTTACCGGCGAAGTGGACCATGACGATGGCCGTAGCATCGTAAAGATAAACAAGGTTCATTCTGTAAAAGGTGCGCCTGACAGCGCCCCAAACGCAACGATCAGTAATTAATCCCTGATCCACTGCTCCAACCTTACTAACGGCGGCCTACGGGTCGCCGTTTCTATTTTCTCACCCCTTCATTTCGCACCAGCCCACCTTCCAGCGTCTTTGCCCGCCAAGCATTCATTCTTGTGTCATAAGGCGCATATTGACCGTTACACTGGCCACTGATACATTCCCAACTTGACGTCGTCTAGATACGGCCCCGTCCTGTTTTGGGAGCCCATATGACCACCACCGTTCACAGCCAAGGCGCTTAGAATGCCTACACTATCGGCGATGACGGAAAATGGGGAATGCAGCTGTATCGAGCTAACGCTGGGCACAAGCGAATCAATCCAAAAAACACGACGCAGGCTGGCCGGTACAATTGGTCGTGCCTACCCACGGTAATTATGTCGGTACACAGTTATACACTCTCACGGAGACCGGACATCATGAACAACGCTGTTCGCCATCAAATTAAAGCTCGGCGGGTGCAATTCGATTTTGACGATACACCACTGCATTGGCTGCGCGATGACCCGTTCTCTACTCATATCATCAACGGTATTCACTTGTTACTACCGGAAGGTGAGCTGTGGTTCTGCCGAGTTTATAACCAGGCGCTTCCTTTAATTAAAGACGATCAACTTCGAGCAGATGTAGAAGGCTTTATTCGTCAGGAAGCCGTGCACTCGCGTGCCCACAGCAAAGCGCAGATGTATCTTGAGCGTCATGGCTTACGTGTGGCGCCCTTCCTGAATAAAGTGGAATGGTTGTTTGGAACGGCTTTGGCAGATGCGCCCTTCGGTTTAACACTGCTAAAGCGCAAGCCCCTGAAAAAAAACTGGCTGGTATTGCGTGTTGGCATCATCGCCGCCATCGAGCACTTCACTGGTGTGCTTGGCCAATGGGCCATGGATAACGAAAGCTGGGAACAAAACGGCGACGCCACCATGGTCGACCTATTCAAGTGGCACTTGGCCGAAGAAGTAGAGCACCGCACTGTTGCCTACGACCTGTTTGAACATCTGTGCAAGACTCAACTAGGCTTTTACGTCAGCCGCCAGGCATTAATGGCACTGGTATTCCCCTTGTTCATTTATTTCATTGCGGAAGGCGGCAGGAGCCTGGCAGGTCAAGACCCAGATAAAGAAACCCGTAAGTTAGCTCGCAAGCTGCTTCCTCAGCTCCTCATTCAACTGCAGCAAGTCGGCCAGAAAACACAAAACGTGCCCACCTTTAGTTTCTTATTCAACGCCACCCTGCGTTGGGTATCGCCGCGGTTTCACCCAATCAATGAAGGCGATACTCAACAGGCCCTAGATTATCTGGCACGCTCTCCGGCAGCCTAGGCAGCTGCCGTTTTGTAACGGGAGTATTAGTCTCCAGCTTCCAAGAGAGAGGCTGTCGCGCAATAGTAAAACGGCATGGCGAATTCCTTCACCATGCCGTTTTATTTTCAATCTCACGACGACACTTGAGTGCAGCCCAGTTTTCGGAACATCACTTAGAAGGTCGCTTGCAGACCCACCCAGAAGTTACGACGGGCATCCTTATTGTTGTAGTCATCGTAGTACTCCACATCATAGCCACCGCTACCGTCATCCACGAAGCCCACATCATAGGAAGTAAAGTCTTCATCCAGCAGGTTGTTAATCCGGGCATGCAAGGTAACAGATTTGTTGAGCGCCAAACGGGCACCAAGGTGATAAATCTCATAGTTCTTCCAGTATTCACCACCGCTGGCATCTGTACTGCCAAAGCCCCGGAAGCGATCTTGGCGCCCTTCTACCGTCAGAAACATGGCAAACGCCTGGGTGGTTTGCCAATCCAGCGTGCCGTTAAACATATGCCGAGCGGTGCCCGTAAGTGAGTAACCTTTCTCTTCACCACTTGTCTGTTCACTGTCGATATAGGTGTAATTGGCACGTAATGACCAGCGGGAAGAGATCTGGTAGCGCCCTGCCACTTCCACACCTTGAATCACCGCTTCATCCACATTCATTGGCCAGGTAACAATGCCGTCCACCGTGTCATAGTCCCCTAGGTCCACACAGGGCGTTTGTCCACCAGTGGCTGAACACAACGCGCTGTCTTGGCGAACAATCTTGTCTTTAAAGTCGTTATGGAACACCGTCAGGTTAGCGCTATGTCGGTTCGGACTTTCCCAATAAAGAGCGATTTCAGAATTGACGCTGGTTTCCGGCTCCAAATCCGGGTTGCCCACCCAGGGGCGTGTGCCCTGCCCGCCAAAGCCGGTAATGCCGTCGTATAAGTCAATGGTTTTGGGGGTCTTATAGCCCGTGCTGACACCGCCTTTCACTGTCCAGCTTGGTGAAAGCGTATAAACACCATAGAGGCGCGGGCTAATCTGATCGCCAAAGGTTTCATGGTTGTCGTAACGCACACCCGCTGTCAGCGTAAACGGCTCCACCGGCGTCCAGTTATCTTCGGCATACAGCGCCCAGAAATTATTCTCAAACACCTCGCCCGCGTCACCACTCTCTAGGCCGAACACGCCATCTTCCAACTCACCGCGAAGAATCTGGGTACCTACCACCACAAAGTGCTGATCATTGATGGGCAGGTCCAGCTTACCGTCCAGGCGCAGCTCGCTGCTTTCCAAAGTCCGCTCCGGGCGTGGTAAGAAAGTGGAGCCTAGCACGGCAAGGCAGGCGTCACTGCCGGCATCCGCAACACAATCCGCATTGGTCGCAACGATATCGTCATATTGCTGACGCTCATCCGCGGTTAGTGGCAAGGTGCGCCCTTCATTATTGGTGGACAAATAGGTCAACGAAACATTGCTCAAACCAAAGCCCCACTCGCCCTCGTGAGTCAGCGCTATTTGCTCACGGGTGAACTCCTGGTCTTGTGCATAGCCCGCCCGAGGTAGGCGGTCAGCGCTATCATGGGTACCCAACTGACTCTCTGAGTTGTCGTAGGTTTGCACGGAATCATCATAATCGAGCGAGATACGCTGATTATCCGTGGGGGTCCATCTCAAAGTGAAACCCAGAGCCGTGTCCTCATTGTCTACAGTACGACCACCACTGCCGAAACCCAGTTCTCGCTCCTGAAGTACCCCACTAGGATCGGTCACCGGATCGTATTCCGGGCTAGATGCATCCTGGTCGTAGAGACTGCCTCGCAACGCCAGGCCAAACTGATCGCCCAACGGGCCAGACACGGAGAAATCCGTTGAGGTCGCATCACCGTACTGGTCATATTCCTGAATAGTGCGACTCACGTTGATGCTGCCGCCCCATTTTTCATACTCTTTTTTGGTGATGATATTAATCACCCCACCAATGGCATCCGCACCATAAAGAGTGGACGACGGCCCACGGATAACTTCGATGCGCTCAATGGCTTCTAGCGGCGGCATATGATTAAACTGGTTGCCGCCAAAATTGTTGGGGTAGATATCGCCGTGGTTATTTTGCCGGCGGCCATCAATGAGGATTAGCGTATAGTCCGCCCCCATGCCGCGCATGGAGATAGTGGACTGGCCCGTCTTGTCACGGGTTTCCCCCACGTCGACCCCTTCCAGCTCACGCACCGCATCCACCACGGAGGTGAAAGGCCGGCTATGCAGTTCCTGTTGGCTAATTACCGAAATACTGGCTGGGGCATCGGTAATTTTCTGCTCGAAACCAGCGGCAGAAACTACCGTGACCGCACCCAGTTCATGGACCGTATTCTCTTGCGCAACCGCCGGCATAGCTAAGCCGTTAGCCACAACACCTACCAGAATTGGCATTCCCAAAGACCGCTTCATCCTCTACCCCCGTATTGCCATATCAATCAAAACGGGGGAGAGCATTCCCTAAACAATAACCATTATCAAATGCGAACAATATTTATTTTGTGATGTTTGTAAGCTTTCCTCTGATTGTTGACCAACGAGGAGAGCAACATTCGGGAACCTTGCGAACCATCTCTTGCGATACGTTCCGACAGGGCATTACATCGGCACCTTATTGAACCACGGAGCCGCCTCTTCCAGTTGCGCCGCCAGCGCCAGCAGCTTGCCTTCATCCCCATGGCCACCAACAAACTGGGAACCCAGCGGCAGGCCCACGTTTCCTGAAGAAGAATCACACCAGTGCAGTGGCACCGACATGGCAGGCACACCAATGACATTGGCAAACTGGGTGAACGGCATGTATTTGAAGTTCTCTATGGCCACCTGCTCAATCATGCCGGTCTTCATTAACAGCTTTTCCCCGCCGACCTTGAGCAACACCTTCAGAGCGGTCTGCTGCCACGGCGGTGTCGCCATAGCGCCGATACCGACAGGGGGGGACGCCAGAGTAGGGGTCAACCAGAAATCGTACTGCTCCAAGAAGGTATCCATGGCGATCATGTATAACTGCCAACGGGTCTGGCACTTCACATATTCATGGGCCGGGGTAGCACGGCCAAAAGCGGCAATGGCCAAGGTATCCAGCTCAAAGCCCTCATCACCGCAACCGGTCATAGTTTTCACCTCATCCACCTCGGCAGCACACTGGCCAAACCAAACCGATAGCCAATCCATGCACATCTGTTTGGCGTCCATCTGTGGCTCAGCCTCTTCCACTTCGTGGCCCAAGTCCCGTAACAACGCCACGGTTTTCTCCACCGCCCGGATCGCCTCCGAATCCACATCGGTGCCTAGCGGCGAGCGAGTAGAAAAACCGATACGCAGCTTGCCGGGGCGGCTAGCCGCAGACAGGGCGTAAGCTTGCTCCGGCGGAGCAATCTGAAACAGACTACCGCGCTCGTCACCCTGGGTAATATCCAACAGCAACGCACTGTCACGCACGCTGCGGGTCAGCGCGTGGTTTACCGCTATTCCATGCATGGCCTCAGTGAATTCGGGCCCCCAGGGGGTGCGCCCACGGCCCGGCTTGAGCCCGAACAGACCACAACAGGCAGCGGGAATCCGGATACTACCGCCACCATCATTAGCGCCGGCCACCGGTACCACACCTGCAGCCACCATAGCCGCCGAGCCCCCGGACGAACCACCGGGAGTGTGATCTACGTTCCAGGGATTACGCGCCGGCCCGAACGAATCCGGCTCGGTAACGCCCTTGGCGCCAAACTCCGGGGTATTGGTGCGGCCGAATGGTACCAGCCCGCCCTGTTTCCAGCGTGCCACCAGGGTAGAATCTCTTTGCGCATGGACATCACGAGCCTTGCGCGCTTTATTGCCCTGATAGTTGGGCGCACCGCCGATTTCCTGAAAAAGATCTTTTACCAGCATGGGCACACCCGCCAACGGTCCGCTCAATGGCCCCGCGGCGCGTTTTCGGGCCATGTCATACAATGGAATAATCAAACCATTTAATTGCGGGTTCACCGCATCGGCACGGGCAATCGCCAGCTCCAGCAATTCCATTGCCGTGACCTCCCCCCGCGCCACCAGCTCGGCAAGCCCGATGGCATCAAACTGGCGGTATTCTGCAAACTTCATTGTGCTCTCCCTTTCACTATCCCGAAGCGCAGGAATGGCCTGCTACCAGACGATCAATCCATACTGTGGCATAGTCTGCGCAGCCAAGTATGCTTAATCATTGTGAACAGCATTTGAAAGAATACGTTAGCGATCCACGAGGGAGCCAGAATGAAAGCCATTGGATTCAATCGGCCCAGAGCCATAGAAGATGTACACGCCCTGGAGGACATCCAGCTGGACCTTCCCTCGCCCGCCCCCCGGGACCTACTGGTGGCCGTACACGCTATCTCGGTCAACCCCATTGATACCAAGCTTCGCCAACGCCCCCTGGAGCAGCCCGGTTACCGGGTACTGGGGTTTGATGCTGCCGGCGTGGTGGAAGCGGTGGGCGAGGAAGTGGAAAACTTCAACGTCGGCGACCGGGTCTGGTATGCCGGCGCCGTGCAACGCCAGGGCAGCAATGCCCAGTACCAGTGTGTTGATGAACGGCTAGTGGCAAAAAAACCGAATAGCCTGGGCATGCAAGAAGCGGCTGCACTCCCCCTCACCACACTAACCGCCTGGGAGGCCCTGGAAGATCAGCTCGGTTTTCAAGCCGGAGAGTGTGAGGGGAAAAGTGTGCTGGTGATCGGTGGCGCAGGAGGAGTGGGGTCCATCGCTATCCAGCTAGCCGCCCACTATTTTGGTCTTAAGGTGATCACCACTGCGGGTCGCGAAACCTCTGCCAACTGGTGTCAAAGCCTCGGCGCTCATCATATCGTGGACTACCGCAAGCCATTACTAGCACAGCTGGACGCCATTGGTTGCCCGCAGATTGACGGCATCTTCATTACCCAAAATCTGGACGACTATTGGGCCACTGCCTGCCAAGCCGTCGCACCGCTGGGAGGCATCTGCGCTATCGTCGACGCCCGTGCGCCTCTCGACCTGAACCCCCTTAAGGCCAAGAGCGCGCGCTTCAGCTGGGAATTCATGTTCACCCGCGCCATGTTCGCTACCGACATGCAGCATCAAGGCGACATCCTTACCCGGCTCAGCGAACTAGTGGATCAAGGCACAGTCCAGACCACCGTCAGCGAAGGCCTGGGCACCATTAATGCCGCCAACCTGAAAGAAGCCCACCGGCGGCTGGAGTCTGGCAACACAGTGGGGAAACTGGTTCTTGCTGGCTGGGACTAACCCCGATAATGCCCGGGTTGAATGGCTCTGCCACCATCACCAGCGACGAAAGAAACCGTTACAGCCGCATCCATGAGCGCCTTTACTGTGGGATTAACGGCAACCGCGACCATCCACCGCCGCTGACAAGGTAGACAAACACAACCCCGGCGGACGCGACAGGGTGCGAGACAACAGTGCCGGCCAGGCCTGCGGATGTGTCATCGGTCGAAGTACCCGGCGGGTGGCCATTAAGGGCTGCCACTCTGCCCCTTGGCGGGTAGCCAAAACAAACTGGAATGGATGCAGCCCAGGTAGCCCAAGACGAATATCCGTGGCCAGCAGCTCATCACCATGCACCTCTACCGCCACAAAACCTCGGGTAAAGTGCAATAGAGCTTGCCCCGCGGGAAGCGCCTCAATCGCTGCCAACCGTGACGCATCGCGGGGAAATGATTCCACCTGCAACGGCACATCCTGATCGAGAAGGCCGGTGAGAATTTCTAGCCTCTGTTGCTCACCCAGCACGGTGATCCGCCACAGCAAAGTGGAGAACGGCATTGGCTGCACTAATCGTGGCGCCTCTGAAAGTCCGCGTTCAGCCAGGGCCGGCATGACTCGCTGGGTCATCGCATACTGGGCAACCAGGCTCCAGACCAGATACAACGAGGACAGCACCAAGCCGCCGATCAGCACCCGTGACGACGACGGTTTTGCTATCGTCCACAGCACGCCAATCAGCAGCGGCAAGGTATAAAACGGATCGATAATGAAGACACTACTAATGGCCACCGGGTCACCTAGGGGCCAGAATAGTTGCGTGCCATAGGTAGTGAATGTATCCAGCAACGGATGGGTTATCAGGCACAAGCCGGTGAATAACCACCAACGCCATAGGGAAATCCGCGTCTGCCAGCGAGCGAGGCAAACGGCCAGTAAAAAAGAGACGGGCAGCAACACCAACAGGGAATGACTGAAGCCGCGATGTTCAGTGAAATTAACTACCGCATCGCCGTAGTCAATCAACACATCCAGATCGGGTAAGGTCCCCAGCAGTGCACCACCGAGTAAAGCCCAGCGACCCAGAGGCCGGGAAAGAACGGCGCCGCCCACAGAGGCGCCCAACACGGCCTGTGACAATGAATCCATGAATTACTCAACAACGCAGACAAGGCGAAAGTCCCCACCCTGCCTGCCAACAGCCCGTCAATACGGCATAAGGCGCCGCTCAATCACACCTTAACCTGCCACACCCCACACACCTTTCAGGCTGTTCAAGGCAGTGGCGCCAACGCCTTCCCCATCCAGAAAGCCGAGAATTTTCGGTGCGAACTGGGAGATCATTTCCGGGCTCAGACCTAGGGCGCTAAAGGCTGTGGATACGCCCTGCAGGGACGAAATATTACCCAGCATGGAAGACGCCACGCCACCACCACTACCCAGCAGCGAATCCAAACCCGGCACCTTGTTCATGATGCCGCTGAACTGATCATCTGACAGGTTGCTCTGGGCCATAGCCAGCAAGGCACCGGCACCGCCTGCCGCCTGTTGCTGCGTGACGCCTAGGTCGGTTGAGAGAGAGTCCACTAATGCCTTGGCTTCACCGGTCACTGCCAGCTGACTGTTGGCGCTATCCATGGCACCGGTGGCAGCTTCATTGGCCTGATTCACGCTGGAGGAAGCCTTGTCAGAGGCGTCACTCACGGCCTTGTTAGCCGAATCAGTTATGGACTTCAGGTCAAACGCCTGGGCCGGCGCACTCAAAACCAAACACAAAGAGGCCCCCATCAGGCCAAAACGGAAAGCGTTCATAGTTACTCCTTAATTATCGTCAATCATCTCTATTCAGAGAGAAATAGTATGGCAAACCTTACCCATGCAAAAAGGCGAGGGCCATCACTTTGTGGCAGGGCTTCTGCGCTTATCTCCGCCGCTACAGCGCCTACAGCATAATCATCGTCCCGGCCTCACAGATAGCTCCATGGCTACTTTGATTTAAAAATGTAAACCATTATCATTTACATTGAGTGATTCTCGCCAGGCTCCCCCCAGCTATCACCTTCCCGATGTCCGCATACCCTGCGTGCATCGCTACTGCATACTATTCATTACTGGGGGAACCATGTTTGATTTGCGTTTTTCCACCCTGGCCAGCCTTATGCTGGCATCCGGCGCGGCATATTCCGACACCATAACCGATAGCGAGGCACATACACTGGGCGATATCCATGTCAGCACCAGTGGCATGGATAAGCATGATGCCAGTATGACCACCGAAGGCACCGATCGATATGGCACCAACGCCACCAATACCGCGACCCGCATGGTGCTGTCACCCCGTGAAACACCGCAATCCGTTTCCGTGATAACCCGCCAGCAAATGGACGACTTCAACCTCAACAGTGTGGCTGATGTCATGCGACGCACCCCGGGGGTGACCGTAAAAACACTGGACACAGAACGCCTGCAACTGTCTGCCCGTGGCTTTGACATCACCAACTTCCTCTATGACGGCATTCCCTCCACGCGGGCCGGCCAGGCGAAACAAGCCGTCCTTTCCGATACGTTCATCTACGACCGCATCGAAGTATTGCGCGGCGCCAGCGGGCTGCTCAACGGCATTGGCGAGCCCTCTGCCACCGTGAACCTGGTACGCAAAAAACCTACCCGTGATTTTACTGGCCAAGTGGGTGTGGAGCTAAACAGCTGGGATGGTTATCGCGGAGAATTCGATGCCAGCGGATCACTGTCCAACAATGGCCGGGTTCGGGGCCGCTTCGTCAGCGCCTACGAACAGGGCGACTCTTTTTTGGATCACTACGAAAACGACAAACAGATCTTCTATGGGGTGGTCGAAGCTGACCTGTTCGACAACACCTTGCTCACCGTGGGCATGGACTACATGGATCATGACCCCAGGGGCTCCACCTGGGGCGGCATCCCGCTGTTCTACAGCGACGGCGGCATCGCCGACCTGGACCGCGACCTGAACCCGGCCACCGACTGGAGCCGTTGGGCCCGGGATACCCAGACGATTTTCCTGAACCTGGAGCACCATTTCGAAAACGGCTGGTACAGCAAGTTTGCCTACAATAATCAGCAGAGCAACTACGACGCTCAGCTAGCCTCCGCCGGTGGCGGCCAGCTTAATCGCGATGGCAGCGGCAAGACACTATGGGCCGGACGCTATGTAGAGACAAAACCCAGGACACTTTCGATGTCTACGCCAACGGGCCCTTCGCACTGTTTGGCCGCCAACATGAACTGGTGGTGGGTGCCAGTTATTCGGACGCCGAGAGTGATTACACCGGCCAGTCACCGGTCAGTATCAATAACGTGGTACCGGACCTGCTTAATTGGAATGGCGACATTCCAAAACCGGCCTGGGCCGCGCCAACCACCGTGGAGGACCAGAGCAGCAGCCAAACAAGCCTGTACGCCACCGCCCGCTTCAAACCCACTGATCGTCTTGCTGTTATTGCCGGCGGGCAAGTTGTGGACTGGAAACAAGAAACCACAGGCTTTAACGGGCGAGGCCCGATTGACGACGAATCCTATCAGGAAAATGGCGAAGTGGTTCCCTACCTGGGGGTGGTCTATGACCTAACCGATCACCACTCGGTGTACGCCAGCTACACCCGCATCTTTCAACCGCAAACCGTGCGCGACATCAACAATCAAATTCTTGCCCCGGAAGAAGGCAACAGTTACGAAGCCGGCCTGAAGAGTGAGCTCAATGAGGGCCGTCTAAACACCACCGTCGCGGTGTTTCGTATCAATCAGGATAACCTGGCCGAATCCACCGGCCAGCCCATTCCCGGCGGGCCAGCCAACGCCGAGGCCTACCGCGCCGTGGATGGCGCCGAAACCAATGGCGTTGAGCTGGAAGCAGCCGGCGAGATTCTGCCTGGCTGGCAGGTACAGGCAGGCTACACCTACCGCATTACTGAAGATCCGGATGGCGACGAGCTAAACACCACCTCACCGGAAGACATGATTCGTCTGTCCACCCAGTACCGTTTCCGCGGTGACCTGAACGGCCTGACTATCGGCACAGCAGTATCTTGGCAGAACAAAACCTATGCGTTCGTAACCCGCCCCGGGGCCAGCGCCGACTACAAGTTCGTTCAGGAAAGCTACACGCTGGTGGATTTGATGGCCCGCTACCAAGTCACCGCCACCTTGTCCGTGGGCGCCAACGTGAGCAATCTGACGGACGAAAAGTACTTCAATAACCTGGGGTTTTATAACGGGGGTTACTACGGAGATGCTCGCAAATACAGCCTGAACATGGACTATCGATTCTAATTGTCACGCGGATAGCGCCCCGGATGGAATACGTCGGGGCGCTATCCACTATTCGCCTTCAGGAAAGAAGATACGTTCTTTCTCAATGACAATCCGGCGGGCCTTGTAGAGGCCGCCAATGGCTTGCTTGAAGGCATTCTTGCTGCAACGGAAGGTCTGAAAAATGACTTCCGGCGAACTCTTGTCACCCAGTGGCAACTCGCCGCCGGCGTTTTCCAGCGCCGCCAGAATCTGTTCCGTTAGCCCATCACTCTTGGCCGCCCCCGGCGCATTCAGGGAAAGGCTCAGTTTCTGATCCTCACGCAAACGCTGCACATAGCCGGTCACCCGCTGGCCCGGACGCAGCGGGGCGCGTAACTCGCTGGCCGCAATCATCCCCCAGGCATGATCATCCACCACCACCTTGTAACCCAGATCGGTGCTGTGCGCCGCTACCAACGACACCTCATCACCCTGCTGATACGCCTGGCAGGTATCTGATAGGAAACGGTCCAGTTGGGCGCTGACCATCAGTCGTCCTTCCCGGTCCGTGGTCAACATCACCAACACCCAGCTTTCTTCCCGCACTGGACCTTTCTGTTCGGCAAACGGCAGCAGCAAATCCTTAGGCATGCCCCAATCGACAAACGCACCGATCTTGCTGGTGGACACCACTTTCAATAACGCCACCTGCCCAAGCTGTATTCTCGGGGTCCGCAAGCTCGCCATGGGGCGAGCTTCACCGTCACTGTACAGCGTCACCATGACACTGTCCCCGGGAGCCAGAGACTGGTTTTCCACTTCCCGCGACGGCAGCAGCACCTCGCCCAGCTCGCCGCCATCGAGCAGCAAACCATTGCGGATGACCTTTAGGATTTCAAGGGAATGGCGGGTGCCCAGTTTAGGGGTTACGGTCATGGCTCTGGCCTGCTTGGTTGAAAACGTGAGTGGAGGAATCTGCGGAACCCTGGACTGTCGCTTGTAGCAGGTACAGCACGCCTTACCACATCAAATCGTCAGGGATCGGAAAGTCCTTATAGGGATCATCTTCGTCCACCGTTTCAGTGCCACGCTCATTGAGCAACAACACCGCAGCTTCGTCCCGTTGACGAATCTTTTCCGCTACCACAGTGGGCACCAACTCGAAGCTCTCACCTAAGGCGACAATGGCGATCTGCCCCCGTTCCAATTGCTTCTGCTGGTTACCGGTTACGTAGGCTTTTTTTATCTTCTTGTCCTGCACGAACTGGAAGGCGACCTCTCCATTTCGCTCTAGCCGACTTTGCTCGATCATCTGCTTGATCTGTGCGGCGATTTCTTTCTTTTCACGCTCGGCCTTACGCTGGGCCTCACGCTGGCGGTCTGCCTCGGCCTTTTCCTCGCGCAGGCGGCGGGCACGATCTGCTGGATCTTCCATCTCGATTTCGCCGCGCTTGGCTTTGTTTACATCCTCGCGCTTCTGCTGCTTGGCCTTGCGGGCTTTTTTCTCGTCCGCCAGCCCCGCTTTCATTAATTGCTTCTGCAGTGAGTTCGCCATGATGCTCTCTCTTTCTCCATAAACAGATACCCCCTCTCAGGAAGGGCCGTCCACAGACTATTAACGCTGGCCTAGCGGCGAGGCCGGAGCCTTACCCAGCAACGGCTGAGCACGATGAAAACGCGCATCATAACCGGGCTGCCAAGGGAACACGCCTTTCGGATCTGGCCAGACCATCTGCAACGCCGGATACGGTGCCGGCAGGCTCTGGTAGAACCAGTTAGCGAAACCCAGATATTCCTTGTAGTGCGGAAAAGCCACCGGCAAGAACATCACTTCAAGACCATCGGCAATGTCGTTATACAGGCGGTACGGCTGATAAGGTTTTTTCAGCCCACGAATACGAACCGCCGCGCTATCCAACAATTTGCTGGCCAGTGCGTCTTTCAGGCCGACCACAATCAATTCCGGGTGATTCAGATTGAGAAAGTGCCCCACGCTGAACGTATAACCGGGCAGACCATCACCGCCGGAAACGGCAAAGTGGTGCCAGCCCTTGCGCTGGATATCGGCCAACAGCGTTTTATCTTCAGCATCTTCCGGCTGCGGGTAGCGAAATTTGCCAGGCATTTCATCAAGGAACATAGGGTCATCATCGGTTCAGGCAGCACCTTAAGGCACTAACAAACAATTAACACGGTATGTTCGTAATGATAGCAGACTCCGCATGGACTTGGTGCCACCCTCCACACCTGCAATACTGGAACAAATTCAGAATAATGAGGACTCCTTCATGAAACGTGCCGGCTTACTCCTTACCGCGCTATTGACCACCGCCCCTTTCGCCCATGCAGCCCCCGGCCTGACCATTTATGGGGGTGGCTATACTTGGGACACCGAACTGGAAGGCCATGTAGCGTCTGGAGGATCGGACATCAGTATGCAAGATGAGCTAGGCTTCGATGAGGCGGACCAAAACGTACTTTATTTGGGCGTGGAACATAGCGTACCGCTGGTGCCCAATGTTCGCCTGCGTTATATCGATCTATCCGATAGCGCCAGCAGTATCATCAGCAGAAACATTGAATTCAACGGACAAACGTTTGTTGCCAATACTCGGGTAGCCACTGATTTCGACCTGGAAATGGTAGACGGAACCCTTTATTTCAGTCCTCTCAACAACGCTATTAAGGTCGACCTTGGCCTCACCGTGCGGCGTATGGACGGCGATCTTCAACTCGACGGCCCAACGGAAGAAACCAGCCTGAGCATTAATGAAACCGTCCCCATGCTCCATGGCGGCATCCGAGCGAAGCTGCCCCTATCCGGCCTGTATATGGGAGGGGAAGTAAACGCCATTGCCTATGATGGCAGCAAAATGAATGACTATAACGCTCGGATAGGCTGGCGCTCGGATTATCTGTTAGGGCTGGAGCTGGGGTACAGCCGCATGAATATCGTGCTCGATGACGTGAATGATCTGGATACCGACCTGGATATTGGCGGGCCCTACCTTGCCATTTCACTGAGTTTCTAAACCGTTAGCCGCCCACGCCTGGGGCCTGAGCGGCCCTTGGCGTGCAAGCCGAATGAAACCTAGCATAACCGGACTGACAGCCGGCGTTACCCAAGAGCACGCTAACCTCAAAGACGTAACCCGACATCAGGCGGTAGCGCCGACGCGAAGGCAGGCCGAGGGCTGACACCTACGCCACCTACGGATGGCACCGCTGGCGGTTATTGAGCGTCTTGGAGCTCGCGACGAATCGCATCAATGCGCGCATCTTTTTGCTGCCAGAGTTCGCTCACCCACTGCTGAATTTCTTCACGAAACACTGGATCTTCCTGGTAATCACTACGCCACAGGCGCGGCTCTAACGGGCAGGTTCTCACGTCCACAATGACCCTTCGCACCTTGCCACTGAGCAAATCCCAGAACCCCGGTGTCTCGCCATCCGGGTACACCACCGTCACATCCAGCAGCGCATCCAGGTTATCGCCCAGCGCAGCCAACACAAACGCTACCCCACCCGCCTTTGGTTTGAGCAGATTACGATAAGGGGACTGCTGTGCCGCATGTTTCGCTGGGGTAAACCGGGTGCCTTCCAAGAAATTCACCACGGTCACCGGGATACCCTGGAACTTCTCACAGGCTCGCCGGGTAATCTCCAAATCTTTCCCTTTCAATGCGGGGTTCTTTTTCAGGAACGCTTTGCTGTAGCGTTTCATGAACGGGTAATCCAACGCCCAGAAGGCCAGCCCCAAGAACGGCACCCAGATCAGCTCTTTTTTCAGAAAAAACTTAAAGTACGGTGTTTTGCGATTGAAGGTCTGCACTAGCGCCGGAATATCCACCCAGGATTGATGGTTGCTGACCACCAAGTAAGAAGTATCCTTGCGCAATGCTTCGGCTCCACGAATATCCCAGTGGGTCGGTGTGAGCAGCGTAAAAATTCCCTTACAAATCTCCGCCCAGCTTTCCGCAATCCACATGACCGTAGCTGAACAGGCACGCTTTGTTGCAACACCAGGCAGCACCAGCTTTAAAAGTGCCACCAACAACATCGGGCCAATTAAAATCACTGTGTTGAGAAACAACAGAACAATGGCAAGAATTCCCGTCAGCATGTCGCGAAAACCTCGTTAATACGATTAATCTTTATGCGTTCGCGCTAAATTACCCCGGCGAACCTTTACCATTAAGGGAGCACTCACCACAGCAGCATACCCTGCGCACAGCGAGAAAAGGCCGATCGCATTTCCGACCTTATCCCGTCTACACCCGCACGATCAGCCCTTACGCTCCACGGCCATGGCGTCCACATTCTGGAAACCACGGGGCAGCTTCGCGCCACGGCGCCCCCGCTCACCATAGTAGTGTTCCAGATCATTGGCTTTCAGGGTCAGGTGGCGCTTACCCGCATAGAGGGTCAACGCGTCATTCGGCCCAACTACTTGAACATCCTGTACGAACTCCACCCGATCCGCCACGCGGGCGCCGGGAATCGACATCATCTTGTTGCCCTTACCGCGGACCATTTCCGGCAACTCGCTTACGGGGAATACCAACAACCGGCCTTCGTTTGACACCAGGGCAATCAAATCATCTGTGGTTGAGGCAATCGGTTGTGGCGGCAATACACGCGCGCCTTTAGGCACATTAAGTACCGTCTTACCGGCTTTCTTGTTGGCCAACAAATCCGCATAACGCACCACGAAACCGTAACCTGCATCGGTGCTCATCAGGTACGCGTCCTTGTCTTTACCCATCACTGCTGCCATAAAGCTGGCACCGGAGGGTGGGCTCACTCGGCCAGACAGTGGCTCACCCTGCCCCCGCGCACTGGGTAGAGTATGTGCGGGCAAAGAATAGGTTCGCCCAGTGCTGTCGATAAAGCACACCGACTGGTTAGATTTACCTTTGGCGCAAGCCTTGTACTTATCACCGGCCTTGTAACTCAGCCCTTCCACATCCACTTCATGGCCTTTAGCGGCTCGCACCCAGCCTTTTTCCGAGAGCACTACCGTTATCGGATCGGCACTGAGCAGATCGCTTTCATCCAACGCCTTGGCGTCCTCACGTTCCACCAATGGAGAGCGACGGTCATCGCCATATTTCTCGGCGTCATCCTTCAATTCCTTGGCGACCAGCTTCTTCATTTTCGCCATGGAGCCCAAAGTGGTTTCCAAGTATTCGCGTTCTTCGTTGAGCTCATCTTGCTCACCGCGAATTTTCATTTCTTCCAATTTCGCCAGGTGGCGCAGCTTCAATTCCAGAATTGCTTCTGCCTGGCGATCACTGACACCAAAGCGCTCCATCAATACCGGCTTTGGCGCATCCTCGGTACGGATGATGTGAATCACTTCATCGATATTAAGGAATGCTGCCAGTAAGCCTTCCAAAATGTGCAAACGTTCCAGTACTTTATCGAGGCGGTGTTGCAACCGGCGACGCACCGTCACCATGCGGAACTGCAGCCATTCGTTGAGAATCATGTCCAGGCTTTTCACCTGGGGGCGGCCATCGATGCCGATCATGTTCAGATTAACCCGGTAGTTTTTCTCCAGGTCAGTGCTGGCAAAAAGGTGGCTCATCAACTGTTCCACATCCACCCGATTAGAGCGCGGCGTGATCACCAGTCGGGTGGGGTTTTCGTGGTCGGATTCATCACGCAGATCGCTGACCATGGGCAGCTTTTTCTTGTTCATTTGGTCCGCGATTTGTTCCAGCACCTTGGCGCCAGACACCTGATACGGCAGCGCCGTCACCACAATATCACCCTCTTCACGCTCATACACCGCGCGCTGCTTGAGAGAGCCTTTGCCCTGTGCATACATGCGAATGATGTCGTTGATTGGGGTGATTACTTCTGCTTCGGTAGGGAAGTCCGGGCCCTGAATGTATTGCATCAAATCATCCAGCGAGGCGCCGGGATCTTTCAGCAAATGGATGCAGGCATTGGCTACTTCGCGCAAATTATGCGGTGGAATATCGGTACTCATGCCCACCGCGATACCCGTAGTGCCATTGAGTAACACATTGGGCAAGCGAGCTGGCAACAACTTAGGCTCATCCATGGTGCCATCAAAATTAGGCAGCCACTCCACTGTCCCCTGCCCCAACTCGGACAATAGCACTTCCGCATACGGTGCCAATTTGGACTCGGTATAACGCATGGCAGCAAAAGATTTTGGATCGTCTGCGCTGCCCCAATTACCCTGGCCATCCACCAGCGGATAGCGATAACTGAACGGCTGGGCCATCAACACCATGGCTTCGTAACAGGCCGAATCACCATGGGGGTGATACTTACCCAATACATCACCCACGGTACGGGCCGATTTTTTGTATTTGGCCGTATTTTTAAGACCCAGCTCGCTCATAGCGTAAACAATGCGCCGCTGCACCGGCTTCAGACCATCGCCAATATTGGGCAAAGCCCGATCTAGAATCACGTACATGGAGTAATCCAGATACGCTTTTTCGGTGTATTCCTTTAACGGAAAACTTTCAAATTCGTCAGCCATTTTTGCTCGCTATACTCGCTGGCCTGCACGCTAATAGCGTCACGCAACACATTTTCTGCATTGCCTTTCTGCAATCAACGCAGCACGTCAGCTGCTCTATTTTTAAGTTCGAACCCATTTAAAAGCCAGCACAACCATCATGCTTACATCTTTCAGCACATGCAGCCTTAGAGCGCGGTGGCGTGTCGCGTGTCAGCGTCTATATCTCTGCCAGGTTGCCTTTTTCTTCCAGCCAAACCTTGCGATCAGAAGCCCGTTTTTTGCTTAGCAGCATGTCCATCAGCTGGTGAGTGCCGTCGTCGGTGGACACATCCAAGCGCACCAGGCGGCGGGTATCGCGGGCCATGGTGGTTTCGCGCAATTGCAACGGGTTCATTTCACCCAGCCCTTTAAAGCGGGTTACGTTGACCTTGCCGCGTTTTTTCTCCGCCTTGATGCGATCCAGCACGCCATCACGCTCTTGCTTGTCCAGGGCGTAATAGACTTCTTTGCCCACATCGATGCGATACAACGGCGGCATCGCCACAAATACATGGCCCTGTTTCACCAATGCGGGGAAATGACGCAGAAACAGCGCGCAGATCAGCGTGGCAATGTGCAAACCATCAGAGTCCGCATCCGCAAGGATACACACCTTGCCGTAACGCAGGCTGCTGAGATCATCACTGCCCGGCTCGATGCCAAGCGCCACCGCGATATCGTGAATTTCCTGGCTACCCAAGACCTCGTTGGAATCCACTTCCCAGGTATTCATGATCTTGCCTCGCAGCGGCATAATCGCCTGATAAACCCGATCTCGGGCCTGCTTGGCACTGCCGCCCGCCGAATCCCCTTCCACCAGGAAAATCTCACTCTGGGAAGGGTCATCACTGGTGCAATCTGCCAGTTTGCCGGGCAAAGCCGGGCCACTGGTGACTTTTTTTCGGGTGACTTTTTTGGCGGCCCGTAGTCGCTTCTGGGCATTATTGATGCACAGATCCGCCAGCTTCTCGGCCTCATCGGTATGTTGGTTCAGCCACAGAGAGAAGGCGTCTTTTACCACCCCGGAAACAAACGCCGCGGTCTGACGGGAGCTCAACCGTTCTTTGGTTTGCCCGGCGAATTGCGGGTCCTGCATTTTCACGCTAAGCACGAAGGCCGCCCGGTCCCAAATATCTTCCGGCGTCAGCTTGACTCCCCGGGGCAACAAATTTCTAAATTCACAGAACTCGCGCATGGCCTCCAACAGGCCGGAACGCAGCCCGTTTACATGGGTGCCGCCCTGGGCCGTGGGGATCAGGTTTACATAGGCTTCCTGAACCAGTTCGCCGCCTTCAGGTAGCCAGGTGACAGCCCAATCCACCGCTTCTGTTTCCGCGCTCATGGCACCGTTAAACGGCTCCGCAGGAACCCGTTCCCACCCGGTACTGGACTCCAGTAGATATTCAATCAAGCCATCATCAAACTGCCAGGCATCGCTCTCACCGGTTTGCTGATTATCCAGCGTCACCAACAAGCCGGGGCAGAGAACCGCCTTAGCCCTCAGCAAATGTTTGAGACGGCTCACCGATATTTTCGGCGAGTCGAAATACTGACTGTCTGGCCAGAAGCGCAAGATGGTGCCGGTATTGCGCTTACCAACCGTATCGATTACTTCCAGATCACTGCGTTTCTCGCCATCACCGAATTCCATACGGTGCAGTTGGCCATCGCGCTTGACCAGAATTTCCAGCTTAGTGGACAAGGCGTTAACCACCGACACACCTACGCCGTGCAGACCGCCACTAAACTGGTAGTTGTTATTGGAGAACTTACCCCCGGAGTGCAGGGTGGACAGAATCACTTCCACGCCGGGCTTTTTCTGTACCGGATGCATATCCACGGGCATGCCGCGACCATCATCCTCCACTTCCACGCCGCCATCTTTGAATAGGGTGACTTTGATCGATTTGGCGTGGCCTGCCAGCGCTTCATCCACCGAGTTATCGATCACTTCCTGGGCAAGGTGGTTGGGGCGCGAAGTATCGGTGTACATGCCCGGGCGCTTACGCACCGGGTCCAAGCCCGACAACACTTCAATATTTTCGGACGTATAGTTATTGGTCATAGATTTTCCAGCAGCACCTCACGCAGTGCGCCAGAGGCGAGACATGCTCTACCGCATGTCCCGCCCCTAGCGTCGGGCATCAGGCGTGTATTTCAATCCCACAAAACCGCAGCATCAGCGGAATGAAGGCGTCAAAGTTATCAAAGCCGTGACTGCCACCCAAGCCACAATAACGGTGACAGTCGCCGTAATAGTCCCAGCCATCTTCCCAGTCCAGGGTTTCGTCACCCGTCTGGGTCAGCAACAATAGATTTTCCGGCTGGGTGAGCTCTGCTACCTCATAGCGGCGCAACTGCTCCAGCCAAGCCGGATCGAACTGATAGGCTTCGCCAGTATGGTAGTTATGCTGGATACCTGTGTATTTGTCCAGTAGTCGCCACGGCCTTACCGCAGGATTTACGATTGCAGCCTTCAAACCATGGTGCTCCGCCAGCCAGGTGGCGTAGAAGCCGCCCAACGACGATCCCACTAGGGCCACCGGGCCAGCCCCAGCAATGGCTGCATCCAATTCCGCCATGGCTAGCACTGGCGAAGGCGGCAATGCGGGCACGACCAACCGTTCCGGGCAGCCCGCTTGCTCAAACACTGATCGCAACAACCCGGCTTTATGGGATGCTGGTGAGCTATTGAAACCGTGGATATAAATAAGAGACGTTTCGGGGACCGGCATAATCTTTCCTGATGACTGCACTATCCGGAAGTGTGCCGGGATGGGGAAGAGTTGCAAGTTCAAAGTTAAAAAGCACGAGCGTGATCCTCAAGAGTATCTCTTGAGTGCCCGTTGTTCAGATTATCCCTGCAACGCGAAGAGATGACCGATAAATGGTCTGCCCTAACCCCACGTTTCAACTTCCAACGTTAAACTCAATACCCTTTGATGGTGAAATCTACCTCGAAGGGAATGCCCTCCACCCGGCTCACCGCCGTGTCGATCTGGCCATTCGGATGCAAGTCCAGCCAACGGTAACCGGGGCTGGCATCATCCACTGCGAAGTCTTCACTTTTGGGTTTGAACTGCACACAGGTGCTAGGCACCGCCATCATCCGCACGCCGTTGCGGTGCTTATCATATTCTTGGTGCACATGCCCCCAGATAATGGCACGCACTCGCTCATGGCGATCAATGACTTGGAAAAATTTGTCGGCACTGCCCACCACCTGAGCATCCAACCAAGTACACTCCATCGGTACCGGGTGATGATGCAGACATACCATCAGATGGTCTCCGGTGGCGTCACGCAAAGCACTATCGAGGAATGACAGATCCCCGTCGAATAACTCACCTGGGACCTCACCAGGAATGGTGGAGTCGAGCATGACGATGGTCCAATTACCCACGTTAAGCACACAGGGGCTCATTTTTTCGCGGTGGGCACCCAGCGCCTGCAACATGGGAGCGGGCTTATCGTGATTCCCTTCCAGCCAGTAAACGGGCACATCAAAACCCGACAAAGTGCGATCTAAGCGTTGGTAGGATTCGTAGGAAGCATCCTGAGACAGGTCCCCGGTGGCCAGAATCAGATCCGGATTGGGTTGCTCCTTGCGGATTAGTTCCAGCACCTTGTCCAGGCTGAATTGGGTATTTAAGCCCAGCAGCTTACCTTCCGGATCGGCAAACAAATGGCAGTCTGACAACTGCACAACGCGAAGGGGTTGCAACTGCTGCGTCAAGATCCCCGCTCCCTTAACTATTTATATAATGTCTTTTGCCTGTTCCTCCCTGTACTCCCCAGCACCGCGGAACAGCTCTGCTTGACACTTATAACCAAGATGATGGCACTTTTCTAGGACACATGTCCAAGAGCAGGAATTGGTTACCAATTCTCCACATAGCGTGACACGAAAGGTTGTTTATTGACTAAAAGCATGCAAGCAATCAGCCACCGGTGACTTGTTGTCGCCAAGCTTGACCACTGTCGCGGCCATGATCGTGTAGGTGACGCAACCATTCTGCCAAAAAGCGGTTCCACTGCACTTTCTCGTCCCGCTGGTGCATGTTCCGATTGGGGTAGGCATAACGGGCATTTACCCGCCGAAAAGGTCGAGCTTCGGTAACTTCTGCTAGGCGCGCATCATGGTACATGCGCACGGTAAGGCGGGACGCCGGCAGCGTAGCCAGCAGCTCCTGATCCTCCAGGCGCACCGTAGTGGTATAGGGGGAACGCTCCAACACGCTCATCTGCAAAGTATGGGAATGGTGATCATGGCCCACTTCCACAGCCATGCTGTCACGCTCCCCCAACGCTTTCATCAAGGGCAACAGCCGCGCATAGTTTTCCTCGCACTGAGTCATCAGCGCACGGAAATCCAGCTGGTAGCGATCGCGGCGACTCACTTACCTCCCCAACCCGCATCCAACCGGGCACGATTCAACAGCAACCATTGCAGGGCAATCAGCGAGGCCGCGTTATCTACCTGGCCACCATTCAATAACGCAGGAATGTCATCAGCACTCATTGTCACGGCACGAATGTCTTCACCTTCGTCTGGACAACCAAAAATACCACCCGCACCAGCCAAGTCCGCATGGCCCACAAACAACTGCAAGCGCTCATTGGTACCACCCGGGCTGGGCATGTAAGCGGCAATCGGTTCCAGGGTGCCCAAGGTCAGCCCCGCCTCTTCCACCGCTTCGCGACGAATCAGGTCGGCAGCGCTCTCGCCATCCTTGTCTGCAATGCCCGCGATCAACTCCAGGCACCAAGGGGTATCTCGCCACTCCAGCGCGCCGACTCGAAACTGCTCCACCAGCAAAATCTCGCCACGCACCGGGTCATAGGGCAACACGGCCGCTGCCGGTGGGCGCACAAACAATTCCCGGCGGACAGGCTCGCCCCAGCCCCCGTTATAGTGCTTGTGGCGCAGGGTCAGGGTATCCACCCGGAAAAAGCCTTGGAACGGGGTCTCCCGCGCCAACACTTCCACGTCCTGAGGGCCAAATGGCGGTGTTAACGAATGATTACTCATGGGCCTCATGATATAGCGCGGAGCCCTGCTCTCGAAACTCCTTAGATTTTTCTTCCATGCCCGCTTCAGCCTGAGCCACCTGGGCGGTGCCGTCACCATAGATCTCGCGGACTTCTTGGCTGATCTTCATGGAACAGAACTTGGGCCCGCACATGGAACAGAAATGCGCCACCTTGTGGGCCTGCTTTGGCAGAGTCTCATCGTGATACTCGCGGGCACGATCCGGATCCAGCCCCAGGTTGAACTGGTCTTCCCAGCGGAACTCAAAGCGGGCCTTGGACAGCGCATTATCGCGCAACTGGGCTCCCGGGTGACCCTTCGCCAAATCCGCCGCATGGGCTGCAATCTTGTAGGCGATGATGCCTTCTTTCACGTCTTCACGGTTCGGCAGCCCTAGGTGCTCCTTGGGCGTCACGTAGCACAGCATGGCAGTGCCATACCAACCGATCATGGCCGCGCCAATGGCACTGGAAATGTGGTCATAACCCGGAGAAATATCAATGGTCAGCGGGCCAAGGGTGTAAAACGGCGCTTCCCCGCAGTGCTTCAGCTGCTCGTCCATGTTGGCTTTGATCATGTGCATGGGCACATGGCCCGGCCCTTCGATCATCACCTGCACATCATGCTTCCAGGCAATTTTGGTCAGCTCGCCCAAAGTGCGCAGTTCGCTGAATTGGGCTTCATCGTTGGCATCTGCCAAAGAACCCGGACGCAAACCATCACCCAGGCTGAAGGTCACGTCGTAGGCCTTCATGATTTCGCAGATATCTTCGAAATGGGTGTAGAGGAAGCTTTCTTCATGGTGCGCCAGGCACCACTTAGCCATAATCGAACCACCCCGAGAGACGATACCGGTAACGCGATTAGCGGTCATCGGCACATAACGCAGCAGCACACCCGCGTGAATGGTGAAGTAGCTCACCCCCTGCTCCGCCTGCTCGATTAAGGTGTCGCGGAAAATTTCCCACGTCAGGTCTTCGGCTACGCCGTTAACCTTTTCTAACGCCTGATAGATCGGCACCGTACCGATGGGCACCGGCGAGTTACGCAGAATCCACTCGCGGGTTTCGTGAATGTTGTCACCGGTGGACAGGTCCATCACCGTGTCGCCGCCCCAACGGGTGGCCCAGGTCATCTTCGACACCTCTTCCTCGATGGAGGACGTCACCGCCGAGTTGCCGATATTGGCGTTGATCTTGGTGAGAAAGTTGCGGCCGATAATCATCGGCTCAATTTCCGGATGGTTGATATTCACCGGAATCACTGCTCGACCACGGGCCACTTCATCACGGACGAATTCCGGCGTAATTTCCGCCGGAATCGCCGCACCAAAACTCTGGCCGGGATGCTGGTTCACAGGCAGGCCCGCTTCGCGATGTTCACGCAAGCGCTGATTCTCGCGGATGGCGATATATTCCATCTCCGGGGTGATGATCCCCTGGCGCGCGTAGTGCATCTGGGTAACATTCTTGCCCGCACGGGCACGACGAGGAATGCGAGTGTGCTCAAAGCGTAGCCCTGCCTTGGCAACATCATTGGCTCGCTTGCGACCATACTCACTGGTCAACCCGGCCAGCTGTTCGGTGTCATCACGCTCAGCAATCCAGGCATCCCGAATTGGGTTCAGCCCTTTACGGATGTCGATATAGGTATCTGGGTCGGTATAAGGACCAGAGGTATCATAAACCGACAGCGGTGGGTTATCCTCGAACTTTCCGTCCGCCAAAGGGGTCGGATGCTGCTGGATTTCCCGCATGGGCACACGAATATCCGGGCGCGACCCCGTGACATAGATTTTTCGTGAACCGGCGATAGGCTGACAAGATTCGTCAATGGCGTTGGCGATGGGGCGCTGATCGTCTGGCACGTCGGCCTCCAGAGGCTAAAATAAAGGAAATTCAGGAATTGCGACACTATACGTCAGCGCCCAGCAGCCAAACAACCGCGGAACTGGCCCAAACAGGCAGTGTTAATTTTCTGTACTTGCCAGTACCATAATGACCAACCAGACATACAATAAGAGTGCACCAGAATGAAGCGTAGTCCGGCAACGTCCCTAGTTCTTCTTCTTACCTCACTGGCCAGCGCCGTACAGGCCGCTGATCTCACTCAAGTCGCTAACGCCGCCTGGAGTTACGATGGTACCTGGCGCTCTGCCCGGATGAACTGGAATGCCGACCAAGAGCTGATGGTACAAGGCCGTGCCGCCCTGTTCCCGAACATCTCCGCCAGCTACGGACGTTACGACAACGACCGTGAAATCGAAGACGCTCCTCCTCTCGCACCCGACGAGCAAAATTACGGCAGCGAAGTCAGCACCTTCACTCTAACGCAGCCCCTGTTCCGTGTTGATGCCTGGTATGGCTATAAAGAAGCACAGTCCAGCACCGATATCGCGCAGGCTAACTTCGAACAAGCTCGCCAAGACTTTGTGCTGCGCGTCGCCCAAGGCTACTTCGGTGTACTGCGTGCCTGGGATACCTGGGTATCGGCAAAAGCTGAAGAGAAGGCCATCGGTCGCCAATTGGAACAGACCCAAGAGCGGTTTGATGTGGGCCTAGTACCGGCCACCGACGTGGAGGAAGCGCAAGCAACCTACGACCTGACCCAGGTCAACCTGATTGTCGCCCGCCAGCAATACGAGATTGCCCGTGACCAGCTGGAAACACTCACCGGCCAAAAATGGGCAACCCTGCTAGAGCTGCGCAATGAACTGCCCATGGAGGGCCCGCAGCCTACGGACATGAACGACTGGATTGAAAAAGCCAAAGCACAAAATCCACAAGTGCTGGCCGCGCTCTACAATACCGAGCTAACCGAAAACACGGCCAAACGTCAGCTGGGCACCATGCTGCCTCAGGTTCAACTAGTGGGACAATATCAGCATTCCCACCTCTCTCCAGACAGTTCATCGTCAACCGGCAGCTTAAGCAGCAGCTCACTCTACAGCAGCAGCTCACTCTACGATACTGAAACCAAACAGATCGGCATTGAAGTTAGCATGCCTCTGTTCCAGGGGGGCGGCCTGAACAGCCGCCGCAAAGAAGCCTACCTGCGAGCAGATGCGGCAGATTACCAATACGATCAAGCCGTACGCGATATCGTCCAACAGACCCGTAGCGCTTACCGCACCGTGGAAGCGGACGCCCTGCGCATCAAGGCTCGCCAGCAGGCTATCCGCTCCACTCGCTCTGCTCTGGATGCTACCCAGTCCGGTTATGAAGTGGGCACCCGTAATGTGGTCGACGTGCTCAATGCTCAGCGCGCCCTGTTCGCCGCCGAACGTGATTACGCCAATGCCCGCTACGACTACATCATCAACTCGTTGACCCTGAAATCCACCACCGGAGACCTGCAGCAGGGAGACCTCGCTGCGGTGAATAACTGGCTGGCACCAGAACAACCCCTAGACCTTTACAACCCGGATCTGGACGGTAAGAGTGAAAAAATGGTCCCGGAGAATTCGTCCATCGATTGACGCTAACCACCTGAGGCAAACACCGCGCCAGAGATTGCCGTCAACAGGATCGTAAAATATAAAAAAACCGCTAGCCGTTACCGGACAGCGGTTTTTTTATATTTACTTGCGAGAAAAATCCGACGGTTGATGTTCAGCCCTTCACACTAAAAATTCATGCGCAGGTACACAACCTAAACAGCAGATCGCATTAACCCGAAGGGCCAAGTCCAGTATTCAGCTCCATGGCAACCAACCGCAGCCCTTTTTCCAGCGCCCCTCGATTAGCTTCCACCACGCCGGCAGCAGCTTTGCCTTGCCGAGCGCATTGTGCCGGGTCATCCAGCAAGGCCAGCAAGGTCGCCCCCAACGATTGCGCATCCTCCACCACACTGAGCCCGCCAGCATCATCAAGCAACTGCCCAATAGCAGTAAAATTATGTAAATGCGGCCCGGTGAGCACCGGCTTCTGCCAAGCCGCCGGCTCCAACAAATTATGCCCACCTACCGGCACCAGAGAGCCGCCCACAAAAGCCACATCGCAGGTGCCAAACAACATCAACAGCTCACCCATGGTATCGGCCAAGTACACATCCACGCCGGCGGCCGACTCCTGCTGGCTGCGCCGAGCCACCGACAAGCCTGCCTCACGGATCTGATCGGCCACTGCAGCAAACCGTTCCGGGTGTCGAGGCACCAGGATTAACAGCGCCTCGGGCCTCTGTTCACGCAATGCTTTATGGGCAGCCAAAACCAGAGCGTCCTCTCCGGGATGGGTGCTGGCAGCGATCCACACCGGCCGGTTACCGAACGACGAGCGCAGTGCCGCCGCAGCCTGTTTCACTGCTGCATCCAGTGTCATATCGAATTTCACACTGCCAATGGGATATACCCGTTCCGGCCAAGCCCCTAGCGCCATGTAACGCTCGGCTTCCACTTGTGTCTGCACTGCCAGCGCGTCAAAGCGTGCCATCATTGGGCGAATCAACCGCGGCAACTTGCCGTAACCCTGATAACTTTTTTCCGACAATCGCCCATTCATTAGCATCAGTTTAGCGCCATGGCGCTTTACCGCCGCACACAGATTCGGCCACAGCTCGGTTTCCAGCACGATTACCAGTTGCGGATCAAAGGCGCGCATAAAACGGTTCAACGCCGTGGGCAATTCCCAAGGACAATAAACGTGAGTCACCCGGCCCCCGAACAACGCCTGCACCCGCTCTGAGCCAGTGGGCGTAGTGGTGGTGACCAGTAAAGGCACATCCGGGTAGTCTTCCAGCAACCGCTCAATTAACGGCGCCGCCGCCAATGTTTCCCCCACCGACACCGCATGCACCCAAAGGCTTTTTTTCAAGATCCCGGACCGGTACCCCCACGCCATGCGCTCCTTCCACCGCAAACGATAAGCCGGTGCTTTTCTACCTCTCAGCCACAAGCGCAGAAAAAGAGCGGGAAGCAGCAAATACCAAAGGGCGGAATAAATAGTTCGCATAGGGGCTCTTATCTCAATGTAGAGGCAATACACGGGCAACGCGCACAGCCCAAAACACATGATCCATCTTGTCTGTGTCAGCGCCGATGCGCGTGCCAGCGGCCTTGCTTATGCTAGCATAGCCGCACAGTTCAACGATGGTGAGCCATGAGTGACTCGACCCTAAAACCCGACACAATCCACCCAGACATTGTGGTCTTTGGTGGCGGCATTGCCGGCCTGTGGCTAATAAACCGGCTCCACGCCGCCGGCTACCAATGCCTACTGCTGGAATCCGCCAGCCTTGGTGGCGACCAGACCCTCGCGAGCCAGGGGATTATCCACGGCGGCCTCAAGTATGCCTTAAGCGGCAACCTGTCCAACGAATCCGAAGCGATTGCCCAGATGCCGGATCGCTGGCGTGCCGCCATGGCCGGCACCGACTCGGTAGACCTGCGCAACCTGAAAGTGCTCAGCGATACTCAACACATGTGGTCCAGCGGATCAGTGGCCTCACGGATGACTAACTTTTTCGCTAGCAAGATGCTCCGTGGCCGAATCGAAAAACTCAAGCGTGACCATTTCCCCAGCGCGCTGGCCAATAAGGCTTTCAAAGGCAACGTCTATAAACTCGACGACCTAGTGATCGACACTGAATCATTGATCGACACCCTTAGCGCCCCGGTCCGAGACCGGCTACTGGCGTTCGATACCCAGCGCGATACTCTAGAATGGAATAACGACGGCCTGCGCGCCGTCACCATTAATGGCCAGCGCATTGAGCCACGGCTGACCCTGCTGGCCGCCGGCAACGGTAACCCAGCTCTGCTTGACGGCGCTCATCGCGCCCACCTTTTGGAACAGGAACACAGCCAGCTGCGGCCATTGAAAATGGTGCTGGTAAAACACGACCAAGGCCATCGGCTTTACGCCCACTGTGTTGGCACCAGCAACAAACCCGTGCTCACTGTGACCACCCACGATTGTCCGGACGGCAAGGTGGTGTGGTACCTCGGCGGCGACTTGGCAGAGCGGGGGGTAGAGCGTACTGATGAAGAACAACTACATGCCGGTCGGGAAGAATTATCGCACCTTTTCCCTTGGCTAGATTTTAGCAACGCTCAATTCGCCACCCTAGATGTGACCCGCGCCGAACCCAAACAACATGCGCTGGTCAAGCCGGATAACGCCTACGCCCGCCGGGATCAAAACCTGATCATCGCCTGGCCCACTAAACTCACCCTGGCGCCGGATCTAGGCGACCGGGTAATGGCGCTGGTGGAAGAAACGGGCCTTCAACCCGGCGAGCCATTAACGATACCGCCAGCCCTTCAACGGGCGCCCATGGGCGTACCGTACTGGCATCGCTGTTTTTAATGATTACTGTAGCAAGGCGTCGTTGGTGCTGCGCAAATGTCAGTTGAACGTTAAAGCGCAAAGGGAAAAAGGAGAAGGATGAATAATCTTTTCATCCCGAACCCGAGACTGACCTGGCATGGGCGCGACGCCCAAGCATTAAATGGACACAAGTCCAGCGTCGCTACTGAACCGAAAACTTGCAACCGTTCCTCATCACACCGCTAGCAACGGACCTGCAGCGACACCAATAAGGAAGCATCATGTCCTTCATGCGCCCACTGGGCAACACAGGATTAACCGTCAGTGCACTGGGCTTGGGCACAGTGAAAATCGGCCGCGATAAGGGAGTGAAGTACCCCAACAGCTTCACCATCCCCGATGATCGTGCGGTAACAGAACTACTCGCTCAGGCACAGGATTTGGGCATCAACCTAATCGACACAGCGCCGGCCTACGGTCACAGTGAACAGCGGCTCGGTCAGTTAATGAGCCAACGCCAAGACTGGGTCATCGTCACCAAGGTCGGTGAAGAATTTGATAACAACAGTGGTGACAGCCATTTTGATTTTTCACCGGAACACGTGCGTTTCTCGGTGGAACGTAGCCTGCAACGGCTCAACACGGACTATCTGGATTGCGTGCTGATTCACTCCGACGGCAATGACCTGGCAATCATCGAAAAGGGCACTCTGGACGCTCTCAACGACCTGAAAAAAGCCGGCCTGATCCGCGCCACAGGCATGTCCACGAAAACCGTGGCTGGCGGCATCGCCAGCCTGAATCACGCGGACATGGCCATGGTCACCTACAACCTGCATCAGCAAGACGAAGCCCCCGTGATCGAGCACGCCGCCGCCCGGCAAAAAGGCATCCTAATCAAGAAGGCCTTTGCCAGCGGTCACCTCAATGACACCCTTGATGACCCGGTACAGGAAAGTCTGGACCAAATCCTTGGCATCGCCGGCGTTAGCAGTATCATTGCTGGCACCATTAACCCCGCCCACTTACAAGAAAACGTGGCCAAAGCCCGGCAGGCCTGCAAGATGGCAGCGCAATAATAACAACAGGAAACAGCATGCGTTTTTGTCTGATGATTCTGCTACTCGGCTCCTGCCTCGCAGCACAGGCGGATAAAATACGGCTACTGCGCGAAGCCCCTCAGGAGTGCGAAGAAAAAAGCGCGGTTTCGGTATCGTCCGGCAGCAAAATGCGGGGCATGTTGTTCAGCGATGCGCGAATAGATCGCCACGTGAACAAGAAGCTCACCAGAGCCATCAAAAAAGCCGGCGGCAATCGCGCCATGCTCAGCGACCGCCGCGAGTTTATGATGGAGAATCATTTTCGCGGTATTGAGCATATTGAGCTGGATGCCTGGGTTTGGCACTGCGAAGAGAAAGAGCGCTAGGCGCTACACTATTTGAAGTGCCCTGGCTCACAAAACACCACGCCCAAACCTTTTAGCTCGACCTGGCAGGATTACGCCACGTAGAAAGCAAAACCTGTTGCAGCGTGAAGCGCTTGCACATTACCCCACTACTGCTTTCTCCACCCCCAACGACTGTAATCCCGCACGATGCCCCTGCTGATATCCTTGCTGCAATTTTTCCACATTGGTGGTCAACCGATTCACCGGGAAGTGCATCGGTGGGGCGATAACATTGAGGCAACAATCATCAGGCGGGCTGTCAATAAAATCCAATGCTCTATTATAGACATCTGTACGTTTCGCCATGGCTTCATAAAAGGCGGGGATATCACGAGCCCAAGGCTTTAATAAAGGCGTCAACGCACTAGGGCGTTTGCGGAAACCCTGAGGGCGGGACAACACCACGGTGATATCCCGCGCGCCCTGTTCGTAAGCCCAACGCACCGGAATGGAATCCGCTAGCCCGCCATCGGTCATGGGGTGGCCGGCCACCTTGGGAAAGTCTCGGTAGGCAAAAGGAATAGAACAGGACGCGGTGATTACCTCATCTAAATTACTCGGCTGGGTCTGAAAATAACGCGGCGCCCCGTCTTCTATCGAGGTAGTCACTACCCACAGAGAAGTATTTCCCTGCCAATGTCTCTCCAAATTCAACGGCACGTCTATGCGAGACTGGTGCCACAACCAGTGCACATCACACAAATGTCCACCCGACATAAAACGTGACCAGTTGATAAAGTCCGGTCGACAGGCATGGTCGGTGATCACTTGACGGCTGCGGCCATGATTACCTGCCAGATAGCCGATCAGATTGGTCGAGCCGGCAGACGCGCCCACGGCGAAATCGAAATCCTGATGTTTTTTTTCCAAAAACGCATCCAACACCCCGGCAGCAAAAATACCGCGCATGGCACCGCCTTCCACTACCAACGCACGCTGTGACATTCTTTTCCCTCCACCTCGAACCGGTCTGGGCTGTACGTCCTTGAATCGGTTCAACAACGATGCCAAGGCCTCCCAAAGAAGGGAAATAGAGTCTTACTGTCCTTTTCATCGTCATCGCTGATACATCCCACAGCCGCCGTCAGGGAAGGCACTGCGGGGCTGCACCGATACCGCGCAGCTGCATCAGATTAGCGCACCCAGTGTCTGGACATAGCTCTCTTCACTCAACATTAACCTTATTAATTACTGTAAAAACAAAGCGTTAAATATTTTTCATGGCTGGCACCCCCTTTGCACAAATAAGAATACCAACTTGTGTACAACCAGGTGTGCTAACGAATGATTGGCTGGACTCTTCAACAATGGCAGATGGCCTACCGCAGCGGTGAACTCACCCCGGTACAGGCCATGAAACAACTGGCCACCACTCTGCAGGATAGTGAGCGCGCCCTGTGGATCCATCTCCTGGATGAGGCTTCCTTGACGGCCCAGGCGCAAGCGCTAACGGATCCATCGCTGCCACTCTATGGCATTCCCTTTGCCGTGAAAGACAACATTGATGTTGTGGGCATGCCCACAACAGCAGCCTGCCCGGCATTCGCCTACACCCCGACGGAAGACGCCACCGTGGTACGACTACTGCGCGACGCCGGCGCCATCGTCGTAGGCAAGACCAATCTGGATCAGTTTGCCACCGGTCTGGTTGGCACTCGTTCCCCCTATGGCGAAGTACCCAATCCATTCAACCCGGATTACCTCAGTGGTGGCTCCAGTTCAGGTTCCGCCACGGCCGTGAGCCTGGGCCTGGTACCCTTTTCACTGGGCACCGATACCGCCGGTTCCGGCCGGGTACCTGCAGCGTTCACCAACACGGTGGGCCTCAAGCCCACCCGCGGTGCCATTAGCACCCACGGTGTTGTTCCTGCCTGCCGGACCCTTGATTGCGTCAGCATCTTTGCCCTGAACGTGGACGATGCCCAAGAGATCTTTCGACTCATCAGCCAGTTCGACAGCGCAGATCCTTACAGCCGCGCAGCTCCCCGATTGCTAACCACCGGACTCCCCGAACGCCCGACTCTCGGCATCCCCAAAGACCTTCCCTGGTTCGAGGATAGCCAAGCCCAACAGCTGTGGGAGCGACAGCTGGACCAGCTCAGAGAGATTGCCAACCTGATCACTATCGACACCACGGTGTTGCAGGATGCCGCCGCTTTACTCTATCAGGGCCCCTGGGTGGCGGAACGTTTCATTGTCACCGAACCCTTGTTGCAAAAAAGCCCCTACACCTTGCTGCCAGTAATTCGTGACATTCTCGCCCCCGCCGCCGCCCTGACAGCAGCGGACAGTTTCCGGGCCCAGTACCAGCTGGCTGAATTGAAACGGCAGTCCGAAGCACTAATGGCCCAGGTTGATGCATTGTTGCTCCCCACTACGCCCGGCATCTACACCCGCGCCGCCGTGCAAGCCAACCCCATCACCCTGAACAGCCAGCTAGGCACCTGGACCAATTTCGTCAACCTCTTGGACCTGTGCGCCCTGGCATTGCCCGGCGGCTTCCGTGAAGACGGCTTGCCCGGCGGTGTCACCCTAATTGGCCCCGCTTGGCAGGACCACGCCCTGGCCGACTTCGGCCGGCGCTGGCAGCAGGCCCAGCCCTGGCAGGCCGGCGCTACCGGACAGCGGCTGGCCAAGCCGCAGACCCATGCGGCCAATGATGATGAGGACGATGTAATGACTGTCGCCGTGGTTGGCGCACACCTTTCCGGCATGCCCCTCAATACCCAGCTCACCGAACGCGACGGCGTGTTGCTCGAAGCCACCCACACGGCGCCCTGTTATCGGCTCTACGCCCTGGCCAACACTGTGCCGCCCAAACCCGGGCTGATTCGTAGCGAAAAAGACGGGGGTGACTGCATTCCCATCGAGCTGTGGCGAATGCCGATGAAGCACTTCGGCAGTTTTGTCGGCTTAATCCCCGCCCCACTGGGCATCGGTAGTCTGGAAACCACCGACGGTCGCTGGGTGAAAGGCTTTATCTGTGAACCCTGGGCCATTGGGGACGCCACCGACATTACCGCACTGGGCGGCTGGAGAAACTACATCGCGCAAGTGGCGACAAACGCTCAGGAAACACACTGATGAAGCCGTGGCGCTGGGGGGCGCTAACCGCTGCAAAACAGCGTTGTGAATTCGGTCTCACGGCACAGAACGCCGCTAGCAGCGACCGCCACAGCCATCTGATCAATGCACACATCAGCGGCAACGTTATTGTTCTGCATTGCCTGCCTGGAGCCATCATTAACGCCCGCGATCCAGTGATCGCCATCAACACCGCCGCGATGGCCTGAGGAATCAAAGATGAATACGCGAGCGGGAAAAAAAACCGAACGTCTGGCTGAACAAATTTATCTGCAATTAAAGCAGGACATGTTTGATTTTCGGCTAATGCCCGGCGACCGCTTCAGTGAAAACGAAGTGGCCGAACGGATGGGTGTATCACGCACCCCCGTGCGAGAAGCCCTGTTCCGATTACAACGGGAAACCTTTGTAGATGTGCTCTATCGCAGCGGTTGGCAGGTCAAGCCCTTCGACTTCAAATATTTCGAAGAATTATACGACGTGCGCACCGTTCTCGAATGCGCCGCTGTACGCAAGCTATGCGAACACGGCGGTGAACTAAGCAAACTGGATAATCTGGTTAGCCAATGGTGTGTAGAAAAGGCACAAAGATTATCCGATGGCCCTGTGGTCAGCGGCATGGATGAACATTTTCACGAACGACTGGTGGAAAGCACCGGCAACAATCAAATGGCACGCATTCATCATGATCTCACCGAGCGGCTACGCATTATACGGCGCCTGGATTTCACCAGCCCCTCCCGAGTGGAGGCCACTTATAACGAACACCAGGCAGTGCTGGAAGCCATCCTGCACCGCCAGGTGGAGCAAGCACAAATTCTGCTGTGTGCCCACATTGAAGAATCACGTAACGAAGTCAGAAAAATCACCGTACACATGCTGCACGAGGCCAGCGTACGCGCTGAGTTACCCGCAAGCTCTATCAACAAGAGTGATGGTTAACGTATTAGAGGGAAACAACAAGCCAGTGAGCCAACAGGAGTAGGAAGGAGGGTTCACGGCAATACAAACGCCCATTTAAACGCGACTGAGAAGCAAGGAGAAATACCATGAGTTTTTCACAATCCATGAAGAAAGTAGCTGCCGGGGTTATCGCCTCCAGCGCCATTGCCTATAGCGGTGTCGTTATGGCCGCCGACACCATCAAGGTCGGGGTGCTGCACTCTCTGTCCGGCACGATGGCTATCAGTGAATCCACACTGAAAGACACCGTTCTGATGATGATCGAAGAACAGAATAAAAAGGGCGGAGTCATGGGCAAAAAGCTTGAGCCCGTTGTGGTTGACCCCGCCTCGAACTGGCCGCTGTTTGCAGAAAAAACCCGTGAGCTGATCACCCAAGAAAACGTGGACGTTATTTTTGGCTGCTGGACATCGGTATCGCGCAAGTCCGTATTGCCCGTAGTGGAAGAGCTGAACGGGTTGTTGTTCTACCCGGTCCAGTATGAAGGTGAAGAGTCGTCCAAGAATGTCTTCTATACCGGTGCAGCACCCAATCAGCAGGCGATCCCTGCGGTGGATTACCTGATCAACGATCTGGAGGTTGAACGCTTCGTTCTTGCCGGGACCGATTACGTTTATCCGCGCACCACTAACAAGATTCTGGAAGCTTACTTGAAGTCCAAAGGCGTGTCCGAAAAGGACATCATGATCAACTACACCCCGTTCGGACATTCTGACTGGCAGAGCATCGTCAGCGAAATTAAAGCCTTCGGTAGCCAAGGCAAAAAAACCGCTGTGGTCTCCACAGTGAACGGCGATGCCAATGTGCCTTTCTATAAAGAGCTGGGCAACCAAGGAGTGAGCGCCGAAGACATTCCCGTGGTGGCCTTCTCTGTAGGTGAAGAAGAGCTATCGGGCATCGACACCGGCCCGCTGGTTGGCCATCTGGCTGCTTGGAACTATTTCCAAAGCGTCTACAACGATACCAACAACGCTTTTATTGACCAGTGGCACGCCTATACCGGTGACGACAAGCGCGTGACCAATGACCCTATGGAAGCAACCTACATCGGCTTCAATATGTGGGTGAAGGCGGTTGAAAAGGCTCAATCTACCGACACCGATAAAGTGGCTGACGCCATGATCGGCATCAAGACCCCCAACCTGACCGGCGGCACAGCGGTGATGAACAAGAACCACCACCTATCTAAGCCCGTATTGATCGGTGAAATTCAGGATGACGGTCAGTTCGCCGTTGTCTGGGAAACCGAAGGGTTGGTGCAAGGTGATGCCTGGTCTGATTTCCTGCCGGGCTCCAAAGACCTGATCTCCGACTGGACCGCACCGACTCGTTGCGGCAACTACAACACCAAGACCAACACCTGTGGCGGTGCTTCTGCCGAGTAAGGCTGCACGCAACAGCACTCTGGGCAACGCCCAGGGTGCTCGTCGCTTAGACCAACATTACGCATAACACATGAAGCCAGCACCAGAACAGTGGCCATCGCCTTTCACAGGCGCGCCCTCCAACGTATTGATCTGGCTTTCATTTTGACGCCCTGTAAGGAGCCCGTCATGGGTCGTAAATTTAGCCGAATACTGATAGCGCTGCTAATAGCACTGCAGGTCAGTGTGAGCTGGGCAGAAGAGCCACTGCAAGAACAAACAACACCAACCCAGCCAATCACGGAGAACAGCGAGGGCGCCACTGGCATACCCACCCCTACCCTCCAAAACATTCTTGACCGGTTGACCAGTCGTAGCTTTGATGAAAAAGAAGCGGCTATTCGTGAACTGGCAAACCAAGACAACCCCCGTGTTATTGCGCTACTCAACGCCTTGATGAATCGCGAACTGGTGCATAATCGAAAAGATAACAGCATCGTCTTAGGCAGCAAGAAAGACGGTCAATGGGAACTACGCGATCCAGAAACCACCCAGCTTATTGGCCAAGTAGATAGCCGCGCTGCACGGCCAGTGATCATCAACAACCGCTTGCGTACCGTGATCAATAACCAGCTGGCACTGGCTGCTCTGAACGACCCGGACAGCGATGTTCGCTATCGGGCCGCCAACCAACTGATCGGCAATGATGATCCGGAAATGCTAACAGCGCTGGCAAGCCGCCGCGCCCAGGAAGCGGATCCTCGTGTTGCCGTACAAATTGACACCGCTCTGAATATTGCCGCCCTGCGCAGTGACGATTTGAGTACACGACTCAGCGCCATTGACACCCTCGCTGGCAACCTGCACCCAGACGTTAAGAATGCGTTCAATGAGCGCCTGCGTGTAACCCAACACCCAACAGAAAAAAAGGCACTGGAAAAAGCCATCGCCCGCATCGAAGCACGTATTGAAAGGTTCCAAACCGCCGACACCGTGTTCTTCGGTCTGAGCCTGGGCTCGGTATTGTTACTGGCCGCCATCGGCCTGGCCATTACGTTCGGGGTGATGGGCGTCATCAACATGGCCCATGGCGAACTGATCATGCTGGGCGCCTACACGACCTATGTAGTGCAACAACTGTTGCCCACCAGTCACGAATGGTCACTGCTGATTGCCATTCCCGCTGCTTTTCTTGTGTCCGCCTTTGTCGGCATACTTATCGAACGCTTTGTCATTCGCTTTCTGTATGGCCGACCACTGGAAACCCTGCTAGCGACCTTTGGGGTCAGCCTCATTTTGCAACAGGCAGTACGGGTCATTTTCTCCCCACTGAACCGCACCGTAATTACCCCGGAATGGATGAGTGGTGCATTGGAAATCAACCCCGTGTTCTCGCTGACCTACAACCGGCTGTACATTATCTTCTTTGCCTTGGCGGTTTTTCTAGCCCTTCTCACTTTGCTCAAGAAAACCCGACTGGGCCTGCAAGTCCGTGCGGTCAGCCAAAATCGCGCCACCGCCCGCAGCCTCGGTATTCGCAGTGAACGGGTCAACGCTCTCACCTTCGGGCTGGGCTCAGGCATCGCCGGAGTGGCCGGCGTCGCATTGGCACAGCTAACCAACGTGGGGCCAAACCTGGGCCAGAGCTACATCATCGACTCCTTCATGGTTGTAGTGTTCGGCGGAGTCGGCAATCTGTGGGGCACTCTCACTGCGGCCTTCAGCCTCGGCATTGCCAACAAATTACTGGAACCCATGGCCGGCGCGGTACTGGCCAAGATTGTGGTGCTGGTCTTCATCATTCTGTTTATACAGCGCAAACCGCGGGGTCTGTTCCCGCAACGTGGCCGGGCGGCGGAGGAATAACATGCGAGATTCAACATTCAAAAGCGCCTTCAGCGACCGCGCAGCAAAAACCTTTATGGGCGTGCTGTTTGGTGCCACCCTGCTGGTGACCATACTCAACCAGCTGTTTCCAGCTGACTCTGCCCTGCATGTAAGCGCCTACACCGTGACGCTGCTTGGCAAATACCTGTGTTACGCGCTGCTGGCGCTGGCGCTGGATCTCGTGTGGGGCTACTGCGGTATTCTCAGCCTGGGCCACGGCGCCTTCTTTGCCTTGGGAGGCTATGCCATGGGCATGTACCTGATGCGCCAGATCGGCGATCGCGGCGTCTATGGCAACCCGGACCTCCCTGACTTCATGGTCTTTTTGAACTGGAGTGAGCTGCCCTGGTATTGGCAGGGTTTTGACCAATTTTGGTTTGCCGCATTGATGATTCTGCTAGTGCCCGGTCTGCTGGCATTCGTATTCGGCTGGCTGGCGTTCCGCTCTAGAGTCACAGGGGTCTACCTGTCCATCATCACCCAGGCGCTGACCTATGCGTTAATGCTGGCGTTCTTCCGTAACGAGTTGGGTTTTGGCGGCAACAACGGGCTCACCGACTTCAAGGATTTGCTCGGCTTTTCCCTGCAATCGGATTCCACTCGCGTGGGCTTGTTGATGGCCACCGCCGTAGCCCTGGCCGGTGCCTTTGTACTATGCCGCTGGATCACCGGCAGCAAACTGGGCCGCGTGGTACTGGCGGTGCGTGATGCAGAATCCCGAGCGCGCTTTGTGGGTTACCGCACTGAACATTACAAACTGTGGATTTTCACCCTCAGCGCCATCCTCGCGGGTATCGCCGGGGCGCTGTATGTGCCCCAGGTGGGCATCATTAATCCTGGAGAGTTCTCACCACTGAATTCCATCGAGCTGGTGGTATGGGTGGCCGTTGGCGGTCGCGCCACCCTATATGGGGCGGTTATCGGCGCCATCTTGGTGAACTACGGTAAAACCGTATTCACCGGCATCATGCCCGAAGCCTGGCTGTTCGCCTTGGGGGGGCTGTTTGTAGCCGTTACCGTATTCCTTCCCCATGGATTAGTGGGTTTGGTATCGGAAAATTGGGAAAAAATAAAAGCGCGATTGAATCGAAACAACAAACCATCCGGCTCCGCCAGACCTGCAGAAGGAGACCTGTCATGAATGCACTGGATAACCTGCGCGAGACTTTTCGCCGTGATCAGGTATTCGATTTCATGCGCCAAGGCACCCGCCCAGTGCTCCCAGGGCAACTGGATTCTGGTACCAGTAAAAATATTCTCTACATGGAAGATATCACCGTCAGCTTTGATGGTTTCAAAGCGATCAATGATTTGACTCTGTATATCAAAACCGGCGAATTACGCTGCATCATCGGCCCCAACGGGGCCGGTAAATCCACCATGATGGATGTGATCACCGGCAAGACCCGTCCGGATAGCGGCACCTGTTTTTTCGGCCAGACCCTGGACCTCACCCGCATGAGTGAAACGGACATTGCCACCGCCGGCATCGGCCGAAAATTCCAGAAGCCCACCGTGTTCCCGGAACACACCGCTTTCGAGAACCTGGAGCTGGCCATGCACAGCCCCAAGGGCCCCTGGCATTCTCTTTTCACTCGGCTCAGCGGCGAGCAAACAAACTGGATTGAAGAAACGCTATACACCGTCGGGCTGTTAGGCGAGCGCAACAAGGTGGCTGGGCTGCTGTCTCATGGCCAGAAACAATGGCTGGAAATCGGCATGGTACTGATGCAAAAACCGCAGCTGCTACTGGTGGACGAACCCATCGCCGGCATGACCCGCCAAGAAGTCGAGCGCACCGGAGAGTTGCTGAAAAGCCTTGCCGGCAAACATTCCGTCGTTGTCGTCGAGCATGACATGGAGTTTATTCGTTCCATCGCCAGCACCGTCACGGTACTTCACCAGGGCAGTGTGCTGGCCGAAGGCACCATGGAGCAAGTACAGAACGATCCGAAAGTGATTGAAGTGTATTTGGGCGAATAAATTCGCAGCTACACACTGCCACATTAGACAGAGACAGGAATATTTTTTGATTGCCGGTTTTTTAGACTTTTTCCCTATGCACGGCGAGAAGTCTGGCCGGCTATAACCGCTCCTTCCCGCGTTGCAGCTTATAGCTTGCTTGCTGCTCTATTCGGAGAATCACCGTGTTACAACTGAACAAGGTTAACCAATACTACGGCCAATCCCACACCCTCTGGGATATAGACCTCGACCTGAAGAAAGGCGAATGCCTGTGTGTCATGGGCCGCAACGGCGTGGGTAAAACAACCCTGCTGAAAACGATTATGGGCTTATTGCCGGTTAAAAGTGGCAGCATTGAATTCAATGGTACCGATTTTACTACGCTAGCCGCCGAAGAGCGGGCCCGAGCGGGCATTGGCTATGTCCCTCAGGGGCGGGAAATTTTCCCTCTGCTAAGCGTGGAAGAAAACCTGGAAACCGGCTTACAGGCCCGACCGGATCGCAGCAAGAAAATTCCAGAGCGTATTTACGAACTCTTCCCGGTGCTGCACGAAATGCGCCATCGTCGCGGTGGCGACTTGTCCGGCGGACAGCAACAACAGCTGGCGATCGGTCGCGCCCTAGCACTGGACCCAACACTGCTCATTCTGGATGAACCCACAGAAGGTATTCAACCCAACATTGTCGACATGATTGGCCGGGTGATCAAAACTCTAAACCAACAAGAAGGGCTCACCGTGCTACTGGTAGAACAGAAGCTTCACTTCGCCCGCGCCACCGCCGATCGCTTCGCCATTATCGACCGGGGCAGTAAAGTAGCAGAGGGGGACATGGGCGAACTGGATGAGACGCTGATCAAGCGTTATTTGACGGTTTAGTCATCAATCCCTTCTGTGCCGTAGAAGCGTCGCTGGTGGCGTGATCACTTATCGCTGATATCGCGCCAGCGATACCCCTTTTACAGTAAAAATTGCCCACCCCATCGTTGCGTTGAGTACAACGGAAACCCACCAGATGACACCGGTTATTATGACGGTTACCCGGAACGGACGGGGATAAACCATTTGGGTTTTATGCGACAAAAATCCCGGCGGCAGTGTTGTTTCAGGGCTTTTTTGGAATCCAGTACATAGGCGTCCCCACCGTCGCGGACAAACACCACCCAATGCCAAAAGGGTGTGCCGTTTTCCCGGTGCCACTTGATCGCCAACAAGGCTCGATCAGGAAGGGCCGCCCAATCCTGAAATGGCTGTTCTTGCGGAGACGCATGTAACCCGTATTCCTCTAATAACCGGCAGACATAACCCGTGTCTGACCACAAACCGGGGTCCTGAGCATAAATCCCCAAAGCATTTGCCCGCCGCTTCGCCTCCCCATAGCTAACACCTGCCAAGGCGGCCACAGCCGCTATACCACAGCCTGAATCCTCTTCTTGAATCACCGCTTTCACAGATTACTCCTGTGCGTCATTTCGTCTGACAGCTTACACTGGCCGCTTTCCCAACGAACAGGCGATCTTCATGCTCAACCGCCTCGCCCAACTATTCCCACTCTGGGCCTTGCTGTTTTCTCTGCTGGCCTATTGGCAGCCACAGTGGCTAGTGGCCGGCAAGGACGCCATCGTGCCACTGCTTATGCTGATTATGTTCGGCATGGGGCTATCATTAAGCTGGGCGGATTTTCAGCGGGTACTGAAATGCCCCGGCGTGATTGGCCTGGGCGTTGCCCTGCAATACAGCCTGATGCCACTGATCGCCTGGGGCATTGGCATCGCACTGCAACTGCCCGAGGAACTATTAGTCGGCCTGATCTTGGTCGGGGCCTGCCCCGGCGGCACCGCCTCCAATGTGATTGCCTATCTGGCACGGGCCAACGTGGCGCTGTCGGTGGCCATCACATTCGCTTCAACCCTGCTAGCGATCATCGCCACCCCCTTGCTGACCTGGCTATACTTGGGCGAGCGCATCCCGGTGCCAGTGAATGGCATGCTACTGTCGCTGGTACAAATCGTCATCGTCCCGGTGGTGGCAGGCTGCGCCTTGAATACGTTTTTCAACCGCCAGCTCACACCAATACGGGATTGTTTCCCGCTGGTGTCCGTGGCCGCCATTGTGGCCGTCATCGGCATTATCGTGGCATTGAATCAGGGGCGTATCGGGGAAGCCGGGCTGGCCGTGTTTGTGGCGGTAGCGCTGCACAACGGACTGGGATTACTGGGTGGGTATGGGGTCGCCCGGCTACTGCGTCTGGACCGGCAAACCTCGCGTACCCTGGCCATTGAAGTAGGTATGCAGAACTCCGGGCTGGGGGTGGCATTGGCCATTAAACATTTCACCCCACTGGCCGCGCTACCGGGCGCCCTGTTCAGTGTCTGGCATAATTTGTCTGGCTCTCTTCTCGCCACCGTGTGGCAACGGGATGCGTCTGCCTCACACCCTGATAGCAATAACGAAACGCATCACCCGTAAAAAAACACACTTGCCAGCAAGAATCTGCTCCCCAAAAAAAAGCGGGCCAGAGGCCCGCTTTGCTATTGCTCACAACCTGAATCAGTCGATCACGCTGCTACCCCCTCCGGTGCTGATATCCTTCAGGATAACCGTGCCCGCTGCCGAGCCATCGGATACCCAAGGCTCATAACCGTCACTGCCATTATCCGCAACGAACAGGTACTTGCTGCCCAGCTCGCCATTCACGGTGGGCGGCACCTGATACGTGAACGTCAGCGGGAAAGGCTCCGAGTCTGCGCCCGCCGCTGTATCATTGATATCCTTGACCAGCTCCGTTCCCTGGGAGGTGCCATCGGTTTTCCACAGTTCGTTACCGAAATCACTGCCACCGGCGCCCTCGGTATCAGCCGCAAAGAACACCGTACCGTTAGCCTCCACCATGGTCCAGGCTTCAACATCAGAGAAGGAATAATCTCCCGTGCTACGCACTGCCGGATCAATTTCTGCAGAGCCACTGGTATTATCGATGCGCAGAAGATACGGGGTTAGCCCGGCTTGCTCCACGTACATCAACACACCCAGTGACGTGCCGACCAGATCTTCGTAATAAGGCTTATTGGCTTCGCTGGCGGTCAGGTTGGTCACCGTGCTGCCGTCATACTCGAAGATATTCAGGTCTGAGGTGCTGGTTCCCTTATCCGCAACGAAATACACCTTGCCGTTGCTGGCCACCACATTCTCGGTGATATCGAGCCGTACCGTGCTGCCACCATCATCAAAGGCTACTTCCTCGATATTGCCATCTTGATCCAGCTCGTAAAGGCGGGTTTCTGCATCGGTGGCGTTGAAACGCCCGGTAAACAGCAGCTTGCCGTTATAACCCAGCCAATCATCATCGCCAATCAGTTGCGGGTATTTCGTCAGAGAGCCACCGGTGATGGTGTCGTTATTGGTGGCGATCTTCGCGGTTCCTGCCGCCGTACCATCGGTGAAGTAGACATCGCCGGCATCCTGATCAAAGAAGAACAGGCCGCCATCCACTGGAGTCAGCGACTCAGGCGCCGTATTGCTGGTCGGGCTGCCGTTAATATTTGTCGACAGCACTACTGTGTCATTAGAAACGGGGTCGAAAACCACCAGCTCGCGGCCAAACTGATCCACCACAGCATTCATAAACAATTTGCCTGCTGCCGGTACCATATTGTGCGGCTGGGCACTGCCGTTGGCGTAGATGTCCGCCACACGCTCGGTGCCCGCGCCGGTGCCGTCGGTGGCCCACAACTCCACATCACCGCTGCTATCCTTGCCCGCATAGTAGAACGTGCCGTCCAGCTCCGCCATGTAACCACCGCCGAAACGGCCTACTTCAAAACCGTTGTTATTGTCATCAACGATCTTGCTGGTCCCGGCAGAGGTACCGTCCGTTTTGTAAAGGTATTCCGTCAGCGCTGCCGCCCGTGGCGTGGCGCTGCGAACGGCGATCGCGCCAGCGCTTTCAGCCGCAGGAAATACCACAAAGCCATTGCCCCCTTCTGCCACGGTGGTGCCACCGCCGCCAGAGCTGGAAGAATCGCCGCCACAGGCGGTCATCATGGTGGCCATGCCGATGGCGGCAGCCAGTTGAGTGAGTTGCTTGTTGATCATTGCGCTTACCCCGATTGGTTACTCATCCCAGAGAGGCGTTTATTAGAGCACCGGGAGGAATTTGGCTTCTTCACCCTGATGGGTGAATTTCACCCGAGGGCGCTTACATGCCGTAATAATCGGGCTAGACTGGGTGCCAGTCATTTTACAAACCCGCCAGCCATGCCAGAAACCCTTCGTCGTGCGGTGACGGAAAACCGCGAACGCATCCTTCAGGAGCGCCACAACCTGTTCATGGAAGAGGTGGGGTCACGCATGGTGCTGTCGTTTTTTATTGCAGCGGCACTGCCATTATTTTTTCTGAAGCTGCGTACAGAGCCGCCCTTTATCGGCTGGTATACCGTGCTGCTTTGTGTCGCAGCACAATCTTTTTTCCTCATCCGGTTTTACAACGCCCATCGGGAACACGAAGCGCCTAAAACCCGGAAATGGCATCGGCTAAACCTCTACCTTGCCGTGATCTGGGCGATACTGTGGTCAAGTTTCCCTTATCTCTTCCTGCAAGGGGCCACGCCGGTAACCCTGCTGACCTGTCTGGTTATCCTCTCGGTGGCCACCTCGATCCCGTCTGTATCCATGGGTGTGTATCCGGATATTTTTATCAGTTTCATAACACCGGTTTATCTCGCCTGGCTGGCCTTTATTCTGATTTACGTACCGCAAGCGCCAGGGATCATCAAAATCATTCCGTTGGCCAACCTGATTTCCATGATCGTGTTTAGTCTTTATGTTCACCGCACACAGATCAGCACTATCGCCCTGCGAATTGAAGCAGAACAGGCCAAAGAACGTGCCCGCAAGGCCAGTGAAAGCAAAACCCGGTTTCTGGCCGCCGCTAGCCACGACCTGAGGCAACCGCTGCAGGCGGCCACCCTGTATGCCGCCATGCTGAAAAACAATGCCGACCCACAACCCGATATCGTCGACAAGCTGGATACCGCCATTGGCTCCTGCAATGAACTGCTGGGGCACTTGCTCATGCTGTCGCGCTTGCAGTCCAGGCGACTAAAACCCCGCAAACGCATTATCAGCCTACTGGACACCTTGCAGCCCATCCTTGATGAAATTCGACCACAGGCAAACGCAAAGCAACTGGCTGTGGTCACCAAAAATCTAGCCGGCCAGCATGTGTTCGCCGATGGGGTCATGCTCGCTCGCATTGTCCGCAACCTGGTCAATAATGCCCTCAAATACACCGAGCGCGGGCATATTCGTATTGCCGCCCGGCAGCAGGACAATCAATTGTTGCTGGACATCGCAGACACCGGCATCGGGATTGACGAAATCTATCAGTTCGAGGTGTTCGACGAATTCATGCAGATAGACAACGACCAACGTTCGATCCAGAACGGACTAGGGCTGGGCCTCGCCATCGTCAGCCGACTGGCTGCACTGTGCGACATTCCGTTCAATATGCAGTCACGCAAGGGCGAAGGCACCACCTTCACGTTGACGTTACCGGCGGCGGCCTCCAGCCAGACACAGCCCGCTCACAACGTGGTCAATGCGCTGCCACTGTTTGAAACACTGACCGTGCTATTGATAGATGATGACAAAAGGGTTACAGAAGCCCTGAGCAGCCTGCTGGGCAACCTGGGCGCAACAGTAACTGCCCACCACTCGCTGGAGCCAGCCATGCAGGCATTGAAAAAGCGAGGCGCGCCACCTTCAGTGGTCATTACCGATGATCAGATAGGACCGCATACTAATGCGGGCTCGGTCATCGCCGCGGTAACCGCATTGTTCCGCCAGCCAATTCCCGCCCTGATCATCACCGGCAATACCGATCCGCAATTCATTCAGTCCTTGCCGGAGGACATTGATGTGCTGTTCAAACCGGTAGCAGCGGATACGCTAACCGCAAAACTGGAGGAAATGATGTCCTCCAAGAAAAGCTAAAGCAGGCCTATCTGGCGGGCTTTTTCGATACAGGCGGTGCGGTTAGGCACGTCCAGTTTTTCGTAGAGTAGTCGCAAGTGGGTCTTGATGGTGTTCACGCTGACGAACAGCTGGCGGGCGATTTCCTTGTTACCATGACCTTCCTGGAGCATGGTCAGAATGGCCAACTGCTGACGGGTGAGGGTGAGCGCTTCTTCCGGGGCAGCCCCGGCCATCAAGCGGAAGGATTCAGAAAAGTAGCTGCGGCCGGCCATGATCTCCCGGATGGCAAAGAGGATCTGTTCCACGGACTCACTCTTGTCCACGAAACCATTCACCTTCAGCTGCACCGCACGGCGCACGGTGGCTTCCGTGGCAGAGCCAGAGCACACCAGCACCTTCGCCCCTCCCACCAGGCGACCGATCAGGCTCCACAGGGTCAGACCATCAAGATGCGGCATCGTCTGGTCAAGAATTACCAGATCATACAACGGTAAGAATTGACGATTATCCAGCAACCATTTTGGCTGCTCGCAGGTAGTAATCATTGCCTCAGCATAGGCATTCTTGAGCGTAATGCTTAACGCATCAGCAAATAACGGATGATCATCAACAATCAGAATCTTCAACGGTACAGCCTTATCCCAACCCTGCCGATAAGGTTATAAAAAAGCGGTATACATTTCCACGGGAAAGACCCGCACATTGATCAGCCACGCCCCCTTCCCTAGTTGGTTTTTTTCACGTTTACGCTGTGATTTTGATCATTTTCTTGCCTGCCTGACAAACGGCTATCCGGGTCGCATGAGCGGGCCCTTATCGTTACCCGCTCTAATTGTCACCCCCCGGAGCGGGGGGTATCGTAAAACCTAATACTCCCGTCCCTGTCCTGTCGACACATAGGGCAGGACGCAATGTTGCTGAGCGCACGCAGTCGCCGACAGGACGCCAGCGTAATATCACGCTGTGAATGAGAGATTCATCATGTATCAGGTCATGATCGTGGATGATGAGGAGTACATCCTCAAAGCCTTGAAACGCACCATCAATACCTACACCGACTGGGATGTCGAGACCTATCAGAGCCCCCACGAAGCCCTGCGCCGGGCACGCACCACGGTTTTCGATGCGGTCATCACCGACTATATGATGCCGGAAATGAACGGTTTGGAGCTGCTTCAGGAACTGCGCGAGCTGCAGCCGGATACTATTCGCATTGTGCTGACCGGGGTGATCGACATCGAAACGGTCATGTCGGCCATTAACAAGGCCGGTGCATTTCGCTTTATCCCCAAACCTTGGGATGACGAGCAACTCCTCGACAACATTCGTGAAGGCTTAAAATTCCGTGACATTCTTTTGGAAAATCGAATGCTCGCAGAAACGGTTCGGGAGCAACAAGAAGCCTTGCGTAGTATGGGTTATGAGGGCTAGGCCCTTAACTTTTCGCCCTTCAAACAACTAATAACGGCTCGGCGCATGAACAGCTTGCTGGACAAAACGAGTATTGGCTTTGGCATGGAAGCTCAAGGGCTATTTTTAGTGTCCTCTACGGTCATCCTGCTGATCATTATTTTCTTTTTGTATAAAACCTACCGCACCTCAATTAACGTGGAAGCTAAACTGACAGAGTTCTCGGCGTTAACGGATAACCCGTTCGGCCGCAAGCTGCATTTGATCGAGGTAAATGCTGACGAATACAAACTGAACAAAGCTCTACTTGGCCCACTGGCGCGGATTATCGACGAATACTGTGTACTGACAACCGACCGCCACGGCACCATAACCTTTGCCAACGGTAAGTTTCTCGCTCTCAGCGGTCACTCTTTTTCACAACTTATCGGTCAGAACGAAAAGATCAATCATCCTGAAGATGATTCCCTACCGCTCATGCGTTGCGGGCAGGCGCTATCTGGTGTGTGGAACGGGGAGGTATGCAACCGTCATGCAGACGGTAGCCGTTACTGGATGAACATGTTCCTATTTCCTCTTTCTTACATTTCCGATGAAGACGACGGCTATATTTATTTCGGCACCGATATCACCAACATCAAAACCGAAAACAATAAACTAATGCAGGAGGTGAAAGACAAGAGCCAAAAACTGGATCAGGTGGAATCGCTGCTATTACACTCGGAAAAAATGGCCTCATTGGGAACCATATCGGCAGGTATTGCCCACGAAATAAATAATCCTATCGCCTATATTTCTTCCAATTTGAATCGCAGCCGGGATTACCTCAACTCCATGGCAGGTCTTATTAAGGGACTTAAAAAGCGTATCAGCAATGATCAGTTCCAGAAATTTCTAAACACTGCAGAAAACCTTAATATAGACACAAAAAAGCTGGCCTTCATGATGGAAGATTATCCTGCACTGCTGAATGAAACCGAGGAAGGGATTGAGCGGATCAAGAAAATTATTCGCGACTTAAAGCACTTCTCCCATAACCAGCCAGAAGCGTTCTGTCCTACCGATATTCCTGCCTGCCTAGCGATTGCATTGAACCTAGCCAAACATGAAATTAAAAATCGGATTACGGTTACTCACACTCTACCCGATTCTCTACCTACGATTAGTGGATCGGCAAGCCAGCTGTCGCAAGTGTTCATGAATCTGTTCGTCAACGCAGCCCAGGCTATCGAAGACAAAGGTCACATCACTATTGCAGCCCAGTGCGATGAACAATGGTGCACTCTGACCATTGCCGACGATGGACCAGGCATTGCCGATGAATTCCTACAGCAGATCTTCGAACCCTTCTTCACCACCAAGCCCATAGGCCAAGGCACCGGTCTTGGGCTGTCCATCTCCCATGACATCATTCAGCACCACGGCGGCACCATGACCGTGGCAAGCCAACTCGGCGCCGGTACCATTTTTACGATCCGGCTACCGCTAAAGCAGACCGACCGGGCCGATGCAGCCTGATTTCGTCTACACTCTGACCACGCCGACGGGGTGGCAACAACGCATCCGTATTTCTCTGTTAGAAGAGCACGGTGCCATTGCCATTCCCGATACGTTTACCCCCCCCGACTGGGCCGCGCTGAGCTATAACCAGTGCAGTCACTGCCCATTGAACCCTCACGAAAATCGCTATTGCCCCATTGCCCGTAACCTGGCCTATCTGTTGCCGGAATCTGCGCTAGGGGATTCGTTTCAAGCAGTACTTTTGGACGTGGAAACGCCCCAACGACGTTACCAACAAGAGACCACCCTGCAGCGGGCTCTGAGCTCCCTGTTTGGGCTGATCTGCGCGCTGAGCGACTGCCCGCATACACGCTTTCTGCGGCCCATGGCCCACTTCCATCTTCCACTGAGTAGCGACACGGAAACGCTTGTGCGCACCGCCAGCTTGTATCTGTTGCATCATTACATTCGCAACCGCCAACAACCTGAACAAGCCGTGTCTCTGGATGGGCTAAATGACCGTTACCGCGCACTCAATGAACTAAATCGTTGCTTTACCGACCGCCTACGCCAGCATGGAGAATCAGACGCATCCGTGAATGCACTCGTGTTGCTGAGTATCACCACACGGGAAATGCACTGGAATTTGGAAGAAGAGCTGGGGAACTTGGCCGCACTGTTTGATGACAGCGATGCTTAGCGGGGTTCTGGAGAGCCCCTGACGTACTCTTCATGCACGCCGTTTTATCGACGACAAACGTCCGCTCCTAACTGTAATCCATCCCTGGCGATGAGGGCCGTCACACCCTCGTCGAGCCCAGCCGAGCGACGTCAATCTTCTGTGCCATTGGTTTTATGACAAAAAAATACCCATCGAGATTTTGCCGTCATCCCCATACGCGAGACCTGATGATTGTACCCGGCAGGCACCCGCACCGGCCCACCACACTCCCCCCGGCAAATGCCGGGGTAAGAGGAAACTATCGGGCAACAGAGTCAACGCCCGTTATTGTGCATCCGCATGCTCTTCCTTGACCCGGAACCAAGCCGCGTACAATGCGGGCAGAAACAATAAAGTTAGAGCCGTGGCCACAATCAGCCCACCCATAATCGCCACCGCCATGGGGCCGAAGAAGACACTGCGCGACAACGGTATCATAGCCAGCACTGCCGTCAGAGCCGTCAACACGATAGGTCGGAAACGGCGTACCGTGGACTCAATAATCGCATCCCAAGCGGTAAGACCCTGCTCCATATCCTGCCCAATCTGATCCACCAGGATCACCGCATTACGCATGATCATCCCCGCCAACGCGATGGTGCCCAGCATGGCCACAAACCCAAACGGTTTCTGGAACAGCAACAAGAAGAACGTCACCCCGATCAGCCCCAAAGGTGCTGTGATGAAGACCATCAGCGACAACGGGAAGCTGCGCAGTTGCAACATTAACAGAGTAATCACTACCAGAATGAACAACGGCATCCCTGCATTCACCGATTTCTGACCCCGCGCGGATTCCTCCACTGTACCGCCCACTTCTAGCAGATAGCCTGGCGGTAAGTCCGCCTGAACCTGGGACAACTCAGGCATGATTTGCTGCATCAGCGTAGCGGGCAGCACATCGCCTTTCACATCCGCCAATACGGTCACAGTGGGCAGCCGGTCACGGTGCCAAATAATCCCTTCTTCGAAACCGGACTCCAGTGTCGCCACCTGATTCAACGGCACACTACGCCCACTGGCGGTCTGCACCGCAAGATTGCCAAGCAAACCCAGCGCATGGCGTTCATGGCTGTCACCGCGAACTTCAACATTAATCAATTCATTATCTTCACGGTACTGGCTGACCGCCACACCGGAAAGAGAGGCCTGCAACGCAGTAGACAAATCCGAAGTCGTAATGCCAAGCGTACGCGCCCGATCCTGATCAATGATTAGCCGCACAACCTTGCTGGGCTCTTCCCAATCAAGGTGCACATTGGCAGTCTGGCCGTTGTCGCGCACTTTCTCCGCAACACGCCGGGCCAATTCACGTACTTGAGGAATATGTTCACCGGAAATACGTAACTGTATCGGGTACCCCACCGGCGGACCATTTTCCAATCGCGACACCCGAGTACGTACCGCCGGGAATTCCCGGTCAAGAGTGTTTATCAACCAATCGCGCACTTGCTCGCGATCATCCACATTACGAGTAAGCACCACAAACTGAGCGACACTAGCAGCAGGCAACTTCTGATCCAACGACAAGTAATAACGTGGCGAGCCGCTCCCCATGTAACCCACGTAATTTTCGATCATGTCGTTTTCACCAAGCATCTCTTCCAAACGCAGGGCCTTTGCCTGTGTCGCTGTTAGCGATGCGCCCTCTTCTAACTTCATATCCACCATCAGTTCAAGCCGGCCAGACGGCGGGAAAAACTGCTGCGGAACAGCGCTGAACAAAATAATAGAGAACACAAAAATACCAACGGTTAGCCCGATCACCGTTTTGCGGTACCGCACACACCGCTCCACCCAGCTGCGAAAACGACGGTAAAAAGGCTTCTGATAGGGATCATGCACATCACCACTGGCATCACGGCGAGCCAAGCTGGGAAGCAACTTCTCACCCAGGTAGGGAACAAAAACCACCGCTGTAACCCAGGACGCCAACAAGGCAATAGTGACCACCTGGAAAATAGAACGCGTATATTCACCAGTACTGGACTGGGCCGTGGCAATAGGCAGGAAGCCTGCTGCTGTAATCAAGGTGCCCGTAAGCATCGGAAAGGCGGTACTCGTCCAGGCAAAACCTGCAGCTTTGATGCGACTGAAGCCCTGCTCCATTTTTATCGCCATCATTTCCACTGCGATGATGGCATCGTCCACCATTAAACCCAGCGCCAGTACTAGTGCACCAAGAGAAATCTTGTGTAAACCAATGTCAAAATACTTCATTGCCGCAAATGTCATCGCCAACACCAGCGGAATAGAGAGCGCCACCACAAGCCCCGTTCTCCACCCCAACGAGAAAAAGCTCACTAGCAACACGATGACCAGCGCTTCCATCAATACTTGAACAAATTCTCCCACCCCAGCTTCTACCGCCGCAGGCTGATCAGAAACCTGACGAAGCTCCATGCCGATTGGCAGGCTTTGTTGCAACTTGGCAAAGGTGCGATCCAAATTTTCGCCAAGCTTGAGAATATCGCCACCGTCTTTCATGGAAACGGCAATACCAATGGCATTTTCTCCCATAAATCGCATACGTGGTTGCGGCGGATCGCTGAAGCCACGATACACTCTTGCGATATCACCTAAACGCAGCGTGCGATTTTCTACTTGAATAGGAAAATTGCGAATATCGTCCACGCTGGTGAATTCACCGGTCACCCGAAGGCGAACGCGACTGCTGGGTGTTTCAAAAAAACCCGCGTCTGACACGGCATTCTGTGACTGCAATGCCTGCTGCACTGTGATTAACGGGATTCCCAAGGACGCCAGTTTGGTGTTGGCAATTTCCACCCATATTTTTTCATCTTGAAGACCAACTAACTCCACCTTACCCACGTCGTCCACTCGCTGCAGAGCAAGCTGCAAACGGTCGGCGTAGTCTTTCATAATGGCATAATCAAACCCCTTTCCCGTCAACGCATAAATGTTGCCGAAGGTTGTGCCGAATTCATCGTTGAAAAAAGGGCCTTGAACGTCTTGGGGTAAGGTGTGACGAATATCACCGATCTTCTTGCGCACCTGATACCAGAGATCAGTGATATCTTTGGAGCGCATATCATCCCGGGCCTTGAACATAACCAGCGACTGACCAGGGCGCGAATAGGACGTAATCCGCTCGAAATCTCCGGTCTCCATCAATTTCTTTTCCACCCGTTCGGTAATTTGCCGGGAGACTTCTTCGGCGCTGGCACCGGGCCAAAGTGTATTGACGGTCATCAGTTTGAAGGTAAAGGGGGGATCTTCACTCTGGCCCAACTTGCCATAGGAAATGGCCCCCAAGGCGCCGAGCAAAATAATGGCATAAAGCACTAGCGTTCGGTTTTTTAGCGCCCATTCGGAGAGATTGAACGACATAGTCATACTCCCCTTATTGGTCCGCGTCCGGACCTGACTGCGCACCGGTTTCACTATTAGATTCTACAGCTCCGGTAGATTCTAGCTGCGAAGCCAAAGCGGTTTGCTTCAGATCTAACCGGCGATTCTGACGGTCCACAGGGATCACAGCTTGCCCTTCACGTAGCAAATGCGTGCCTGCACTGACAACCCAATCCTGCGGCTGCAAACCCCGCAGCACTGGTACTATCTGTTCCTGGTAGGGTCCCACTTCCACCGGCGCCTTATGCACAAGGCCCGTATCTGGGTTTATCACCCACACATAGGTAGCCTCGCCTTCAGCCGTCAATGCCGATAGCGGGATACTGAGTATATCTGCATTCGCCACACCGCTAACAAAGACCCGGGCAGACTGGCCCAGATCTGCGCCGACCGTCGTATTCTCAAAAGCAACCCGAGCTTCAAAGGTTCGCGAGCGAGGGTCCGCCGCAGGAGACAATTCCCGAATTTTTCCTTCGAACACTTGACCGGGCCGGGACCACAACTCGATGCCCACCGGCATACCAATTTTAAAATGGCCTACATCCTGTTCCGGCAGATCAATACGCACTTCACGGTCGCCATCCACAGCCAGCACAAACACCGCCTGCCCTGCTGCAACAACCTGACCAGCTTCCGCCAAACGCTGTGCTATCACGCCATCACGGGGAGCTTTCAACGAGGCATAGTCTGCCTGATTACGAGCCACATTCAGGTTAGCCCGCGCCTGACGCAATTGCGCCACACTAGCGTCATAACGACTCTCAAATGAGTCAAATTGGGAACGGCTAATCACATTGCGTTCCATCAGTTCGCGGTAGCGTTCCAGTTCACTATTGGCCAACTTGTGGTCAGCTTGAGCGGAGGCCATCTGGGCACGGGCAGCATCTAGCTTCAAACTCACATCATCCGTATCCAGCTTGGCGAGCACCGTGCCTTCACTCACCCGATCCCCCACATCCACCAACCGTTGGCTAATCTTGCCACCGATACGGAAGCCCAGTTCCGGCTCATAGCGGGCGCGAATTTCTCCGGGAAATACATCCTGGGTAGGATCCGCCGAGAGAGGCTGGGCTACCAACGCCGGGCGGGCAGGTACCTTGTTTTCAGACTCAGGCTCTGAGCAACCCTGCAAAGACAACAGCCCTGCCGCCATTCCCGTGGCAATCAACCCCGGCAGCAATAAAGAACGAAACATGACAGGCACCCTCATTATTGATCCCACCTCATTAAGTGGCTCTGCTTGTGATGCAGATTCTGCCGGGCTTAACTTGCCGGCATGCTATACTCGGCAGTATAGTAATTTTATTAAACTGAACCGTCCAGTATTGAAATATGATTGACAGTGTTTCCCCAGATCAACCCAATCCTCGCGGGCGCCCTAAAGACCCGGCAAAGCGCACCGCCATCCTTAAGGCGGCTACAGCGTTGTTTCTCAAGCATGGGTTTACCGGCACTAGCATGGATGCCGTGGCCAAGCAGGCTGGTGTCTCCAAACTCACGGTTTATAGCCATTTTAGTGATAAAGAGACGCTATTTTCGTCAGCGATTGAGACGACATGTCACAACTTACTTCCCATGCCTATCTTCGCACTGGAACCGCACCTTTCGATTCGCGCCACCCTGACCAAAATTGGCCTAGCGTTTCTACAACTGATTCATACACCCAAGGTAGTTGAACTACAGCGACTAATGACCAGCCAAGCGACACAGGACCCGGCCATGTCACAGCTATTTTTCGAGGCTGGGCCACAACGTACCGTCACCGCCATGGAAAACTTGGTACGCAAAGGTAATAACATTGGGCTCCTGCAGGCGGACAACCCCAAGCAAGCCGCAGAGAATTTCTT